>JBDIAL010000107.1:0-12151 GCA_039812405.1 Nostocoides sp. | reverse complement strand
CCGGCGGTGACCCGGCCCGGCGACCTGCCCCCCGAGGTCCGTGCCCTGCCCACCGTGGGCCGCGGTCCGGTGCTGTACCCCGAGGAGCTGCCCCACGGCATACCGATCCTCGACGTCGACGCGGCGGCTCTCGCGGAGGTCGCCCTCGCCCGGATCGCCCTCGGCGAGGAGCTGCCGGTGGCCGCGCAGTACCTCCGCCGCCCGGACGCGGCGCCGGCCCACGCCGCGAAGTCGACGGTGCCCGACGGGTGGCGCGGCGCATGACCGGCACGCCCGCCTGGCGCCCGATGACGTGGCGCGACATCCCCGCGCTCGTCGCCCTCGAGACCCGGCTCTTCCCCGACGACGCCTGGCCGGCCGCGACGTGGTGGGCCGAGCTGGCCGGCCGCCCGCGCCGGGAGTACGTCGTCGTCGAGGAGGACGGCCGCATCCTCGGGTATGCCGGACTGGACCACGGCGGCGACGCCGCCGATGTCATGACGGTCGGGGTGGCGCCGGAGGCGCAGGGCCACGGGCTCGGCACCCGGCTGGTCGAGCACCTCCTCGCGCGGGCCGAGGCCGACGGCGCGGCACACGTCCTCCTCGAGGTGCGCGCCGACAACCGGACGGCCCAGAGCCTTTACACCGCAGCGGGGTTCGAGACGATCAACGTCCGCCGCCGCTACTACCAGCCCGGTGGCGTCGACGCCCTCGTCATGCGGTGGTCCACGCCAGCGCGGGACCGGGCGACGACCGGCCCGGACCACCCAGCGACCCCGTCGGAGGCGACCGCATGACCGCGTCGGAGGGGCCCCTCGTCCTCGGCATCGAGACCTCGTGTGACGAGACGGGGGTCGGCATCGTGCGGGGGGAGACCCTCCTCGTCGACGCCATCGCGAGCAGCGTCGACGAGCACGCGCGGTTCGGCGGGGTCGTGCCCGAGGTCGCGAGCCGGGCCCATCTCGAGGCGATGGTGCCGACGTTGGAGCGGGCGTCCGAGCAGGCGGGGGTGCGCCTGCAGGACCTCGACGCGATCGCCGTGACGTCCGGACCGGGACTCGCCGGTGCCCTCATGGTCGGAGTCGCGTCGGCGAAGGCCCTCGCCGTCGCGCTCGGCCTGCCGCTCTACGGCGTCAACCACCTCGCCTCGCACGTGGCCGTCGACATCGTCGAGCACGGCCCGCTGCCGGAGCCCGTCCTCGCCCTCCTCGTGTCGGGCGGGCACTCCTCGCTGCTGCTCGTCCCCGACGTGACCCACGACGTCCGGCCGCTCGGGGCGACGATCGACGACGCGGCGGGCGAGGCGTTCGACAAGGTGGCCCGGGTGCTCGGGCTGCCGTTCCCCGGCGGTCCGCACATCGACCGGGCGGCGCGCGACGGCGAGATCGTCGTCGACTTCCCCCGCGGGCTGACGGGTGGGCGGGACCTGGAGCGGCACCGGTTCGACTTCTCCTTCTCGGGGCTGAAGACGGCGGTGGCCCGCTGGGTCGAGCTGCGCCAGCGCGCCGGCGAGCCGGTGCCCGTCGCCGACGTCGCCGCGTCGTTCCAGGAGGCGGTCGTCGACGTGCTCACCCGCAAGGCGCTCGACGCCTGCCGGGCCCACGGGGTCGAGGACCTGCAGATCGGCGGGGGCGTCGCCGCGAACTCCCGGCTGCGCGCCATGGCACAGACCCGGTGCGACGACGCGGGCGTCCGGCTCCGGGTGCCCCGCCCGGGGCTGTGCACCGACAACGGCGCGATGGTCGCCGCGCTCGGCGCCCAGATGGTGGCGCGCGGTCGCGAGCCGTCGGCGCTCGACCTGCCCGCCGACTCCTCGATGCCCGTCACCGAGACCCAGGCCTGACCGGGGACGCGCCCTCGTCCTCGGGCCCGGCCGCCCGAGTGCGGCCCAGTCGGCCGGGTCGGCCCATGACGATGCCGACCTGGTCGGCGAGGGTGACGGCCACCCGGCGCTGCTCGCGGTCCGGTCGGGCGACGTGGCCCGCCGACGACAGGAGGTAGCGCCCGAGCACGACGCCCGCAGCGGTCACCGGGAGCTCGACGAAGTCCATCGTCGGCATCCCCGAGCGGTCCACCCGGAGCTCGCGCCCGGCATACGACACCCGCCCGTCGGCCAGCAGCGTCGGACGGTTCCCCGGCCCGGGCCCCTCCTCGAAGCGCCAGTCGTCGACGCCCAGGACGTCCGCGATCTGGCGCCCCACCTGCTCGACGACCTCGCCGGGACGTCCCTCGCCGGAGGCCGCGAGGCGGGCCGCCGCGACGACCCCGTCGAGATAGCCCTGACGACGACTCGCGCTGCCCTGCTGGCGGCGGCCCCAGAGGGCGACCTCGGTGACGGCCAGGCCCACGACGACGAGCAGCACGGCCGTCTCGACGTCGCGCGGGTCGGCGATGGTGAGGCGGTGGTAGGGCACGGCGAGGAAGACGTCGAACCACACCGTGCTCGACACCGCGGCGAGGACGCCGGCCAGCCGCTGCCCCGTCGCGCCGACCGCCACGACGACGAGGACGAGCACGAGGGCGGCGTTCGTGTTGACCACCTCCTCGCGCAGCAGCGAGAGGAGCCAGGCGACGACACCGGGCGCCGCGACGGCGACGACCCGGACGAGGACGGGGTCCATCGGTGCGCGGACCCGGTCGGTGCCCCGTCGGTCCGTGACCCGACCCGTGACCTGCTCGGAGGGCTGCGTGCTCGCCACGCTTCACACGCTAGGCCGGGCGGCGTCACGGGGATCCGGTCGTGGGCGTCAAGATCGCGTCAAGGATCGTCAGGAGAGCGTCAAGGCACCGTCGAGGCAGCGGGTGCGTGGCGGACGCTGGTCCCGTGATCGAGAACATCGCCGGCCTCCTGCTGGGACTCGGGCTCCTCGCCTACCTGGTCTGGGCCCTGCTCCACCCGGAGAGGTTCTGATGAGCGACCCGGTGGCCGGACTGCTGACCATCGGTGTCCTCGTCGCCCTGCTCGCCGTCACCCACGTGCCGCTCGGGGACTGGATGGCCCGGGTGTTCTCCGACGAGCGGGACTGGCGCGTCGAGCGGCTCGTCTACCGCAGCGTCGGCGTCGACCCCCGCAACGAGCAGACGTGGAGGTCGTATGCCGGGTCCGTCCTCGCGCTCTCCGGCGTCGGCATGGTGGTCCTCTTCCTCCTCGTCGTCCTCCAGAAGCACCTGCCGCTGGCCCAGGGCACGAGCGGGATGGGAGTGACGACGGCCGTCAACACGGCGATCTCGTTCGTGACGAACACGAACTGGCAGAGCTACGCGGGCGAGGCGAGTGCCGGCCCGCTCCTGCAGACCGTCGGGCTCGCCGTCCAGAACTTCGTCTCGGCCGCGGTCGGGCTCGCCGTCGCGGTCGTCGTCATCCGGGGTGTCGCGCGCCGGTCGACGAGTGAGCTCGGCAACTTCTGGGTGGACCTCGTGCGCGGCGTCACCCGGGTGCTGCTGCCGATCTCGCTCGTCGCCGCGGTCCTGCTCCTGGCCTGCGGGGTCGTGCAGAGCCTCGCGGCCCCGGAGACGGTGCATACGCTGGCGGGGGCCACCCAGCAGATCCGCGGCGGGCTCGTCGCGTCCCAGGAGGCCATCAAGGAGCTGGGGACCAACGGGGGCGGCTACTTCAACGCCAACTCGGCGCACCCGTTCGAGAACCCCGATCCCGTCACGAACCTCGTCGAGATCCTCCTCATGCTCGTCATCCCGTTCGCGCTGCCGCGCACGTTCGGCGTCCTGGTCGGCGACCGTCGCCAGGGCTGGAACCTCCTGGCCTTCGCGGGGACGCTGTGGGCCGCGGGGGTCGCCTTGACCACGTGGGCGGAGGTCCACGCCGCGACCGCCGCGACCGGCTCGATGGAGGGCAAGGAGGTGCGGTTCGGCGTGTGGGGCTCCGCGCTCTTCGCCTCCTCGACGACGAGCACCTCGACCGGGGCGGTCAACTCCATGCACGAGAGCTTCAGCCCGCTCGGCGGCGGGGTGCTCCTCACCGACATGGCGCTCGGCGAGGTCGGTCCCGGCGGGGTCGGCTCCGGTCTCTACGGGATCGTCGTCATCGCCGTCCTCACGGTGTTCCTCGCCGGTCTCATGGTCGGGCGCACGCCCGAGTACCTCGGGAAGCGGATCGGTCGCCCCGAGATCACGATGGCCGCGTCGTACGCCGTCGTCACCCCGACCCTCGCGCTCGCCGGGACCGCCGCGGCGCTGGCCGACCCGGCGGCCCGGGCCACGATGCTCGCCAGCGGTCCCCACGGTCTCACCGAGGTCCTGTATGCCTACACCTCCGCCGCCAACAACAACGGCTCGGCGTTCGCCGGCCTGGGCGCCGACACCCCCTGGTACAACCTGACGCTCGGAGCGGGGATGCTCGTCGGCCGGTTCCTGCCGATGGTCCTCGTCCTCGCGCTCGCCGGGCGGCTGGCCGGCCAGTCCAGGCGCCCGGTGACCGCCGGCACCATGCCGACCCACACGCCGCTGTTCCTCGGGCTGCTGATCGCCGTGGCCGTCATCGTCGCGGGCCTGACCTACTTCCCCGCCCTCGCCCTCGGTCCCGTCGCCGAGGCCCTGTCATGACCGTCGCACCCCTCGAGCCGGCCGTGCTGGAGGCGTTCCGGAAGCTCGACCCGCGGCACGTGTGGCGGTCGCCGGTCATCTTCGTCGTGTGGGTGGGGTCGGTCCTGACGACGGTGCTGTCCGTCGTCCACCCGGACGTCTTCACGATCGGCGTCACGCTGTGGCTGTGGGCGACCGTCCTGTTCGCCAACGTCGCCGAGGCCGTCGCGGAGGGCCGGGGCAAGGCCCAGGCCGCCTCGCTGCGAGCCACCCGGACGGGGACGACGGCCCGACGGCTCGCCGCCGACGGCCGCGAGGAGCTGGTCCCCGGCTCGGACCTGCGGATCGGCGACGTCGTCGTCATCGAGGCCGGCCAGGCCATCCCGGGGGACGGGGAGGTCGTCGAGGGGGTGGCCTCCGTCGACGAGTCCGCCGTCACCGGCGAGTCGGCGCCGGTCATCCGCGAGTCGGGCGGCGACCGGAGCGCCGTCACGGGCGGCACGACGGTCCTCTCGGACCGGATCGTCGTCCGCATCACGACGAGGCCCGGAGAGTCCTTCATCGACCGGATGATCGCCCTCGTCGAAGGGGCCGAGCGGCAGCGGACCCCGAACGAGATCGCGCTGACGATCCTCCTCACGACGCTGACCATCGTCTTCCTCGTCACCGTCATGGCGCTGCAGCCGATGGCCGCCTACAGCGGGAGGGAGCAGTCGGTCGTCGTCCTCGTCGCCCTCCTCGTCTGCCTCATCCCCACGACGATCGGCGCCCTCCTGTCGGCGATCGGCATCGCCGGGATGGACCGGCTCGTCCAGCACAACGTCCTCGCGATGTCGGGCCGGGCCGTCGAGGCCGCCGGTGACGTGTCGACCCTGCTCCTGGACAAGACCGGCACCGTCACGCTCGGCAACCGCCGCGCGACGGAGCTCATCGCGCTCCCGGGCACGACGGAGGCGGAGCTGGCCCGCGCGGCATACGTCTCCTCGCTCGCCGACCCGACGCCCGAGGGGCGGTCGATCGTCGACCTCGCCGTCGAGAGGTTCGGGGAGGAGGCGCTCCGCGGAGTCCGCGAGCTGTCGACGACGGACGCCGAGCTCGTCGAGTTCTCCGCGCAGACGCGGATGAGCGGCATCGACCTCGCCTCCGGGGTCTCGCTGCGCAAGGGCGCCGGCTCCGCCGTCGTCGCCTGGGTCGAGGGCACGGGCGGGACGGTGCCCCTGGGGACGGGGGAGATCGTCGAGAGGATCGCCACCGACGGTGCCACCCCTCTCGTCGTCGCCGAGCGGGTGGGCGGCCGGGCCGCCGAGGTCCTCGGTGTCGTGCGGCTCAAGGACGTCGTCAAGCCCGGCATCGCGCAGCGGTTCGCCACGATGCGGGCCATGGGCATCCGCACCGTCATGGTGACCGGCGACAACCGGCTCACCGCTCGGGCCATCGGGCGGGAGGCGGGCGTCGACGATGTCCTCGCCGAGGCGACGCCCGAGGAGAAGCTGCGGCTCATCCGCCGGGAGCAGGAGGGCGGTCGGCTCGTCGCGATGACGGGCGACGGCACGAACGACGCGCCGGCCCTCGCCCAGGCCGACGTCGGCGTCGCGATGAACTCCGGCACGTCCGCGGCGAAGGAGGCCGGCAACATGGTCGACCTCGACTCGGACCCGACGAAGCTCGTCGACATCGTCGTCATCGGCAAGCAGCTGCTCATCACGCGTGGCGCCCTCACGACCTTCTCGGTGGCCAACGACGTCGCGAAGTACTTCGCGATCATCCCCGCCATGTTCGTCGGGGTCTTCCCGGGGCTGTCGAGGCTCAACATCATGGGGCTGGCCTCGCCGGACTCGGCCGTCCTCTCCGCGGTCATCTTCAACGCGCTCGTCATCGTCGCGCTGATCCCGTTGGCCCTGAGGGGAGTTCGCTACGTCCCGTCAGGGGCGGAAGCCCTTCTCCGACGCAACATCCTCGTCTACGGGCTCGGTGGCGTCGTCACGCCGTTCGTCGGCATCAAGCTCATCGACCTGCTCGTCTCCCACCTGCCCGGGCTGAGCTGACCATGGGCCTGTCCCGGCAGAGTCTCGCGGCCGTCCGGATGCTCGTCGTCCTGACGGTCCTCCTCGGCGTCCTCTACCCGGCGGTCGTCTGGGGCGTGGGTCGCGTCGCGTTCGCCGGCCAGGCATCCGGATCCCTCGTGCGTCGGGACGGGAGGGTCGTCGGGTCCTCGCTCCTCGGACAGTCGTTCACCTCGGCGGACACCTTCCACGGGCGGCCGTCCGTGAGCGACGACGCGGGTGACACGAGCGGAGGCTCCAACCTCGCCGCGTCCTCCGCCGAGCAGCGCAGGCTCGTCGCCGGGCGCCGGGCCGCGACCGTCCGGGCCGGCGACGTGTGGGCTGCCGGTGTCGTGGCCCCCGACGCCCTCACCGCGTCCGGGAGCGGCCTCGACCCGGACATCTCGCCGGCATACGCCCTCGCCCAGGTGCCCCGGGTCGCGCGGGCGACCGGGCTCGGGGAGGCGCAGGTGCGCGCGCTCGTGACGGAGCACACGGTCGGACGCACCCTGGGAGTGCTCGGCGAGCCGCGCGTCGACGTACTCGAGCTGAACCTCGCCCTCGACCGCCTGCGGGCCTGACCGGAGGACAATCGGGGTATGCCGCGGGGTCGCCTTCGCATCTACCTCGGCGCCGCGCCCGGTGTCGGGAAGACGGTCGCCATGCTCGACGAGGGGCGGCGCCGCCTCGAGCGCGGGACCGACGTCGTCGTCGGCGTGTGCGAGACGCACGGCAGGGCATACACGGCGGCCATGCTCGAGGGTCTCGAGCGGGTGCCGGGGCGGGAGGTGTCCTACCGGGGGTCGACGCTGCGCGAGATGGACCTCGACGCGGTCCTCGCGCGCGCCCCCCAGGTCGCGCTCGTCGACGAGCTCGCCCATTCCAACGCGCCGGGGTCGCGGCACCGCAAGCGCTGGGAGGACGTGGAGTCGCTCCTCGCCGCGGGGATCGACGTCATCTCGACGGTCAACGTCCAGCACCTGGAGTCGCTCAACGACGTCGCCGAGGCGATCACGGGAGTCCGCCAGCAGGAGACGGTGCCCGACCGGGTCGTCCGCGCCGCGGACCAGATCGAGCTGGTCGACATGTCGCCGCACGCCCTGCGTCGCCGGCTCGCCCACGGCAACGTGTACGCGCCCGACACGGTGGACGCCGCCCTCTCGAACTACTTCCGCGAGGGCAACCTCACGGCCCTGCGCGAGCTGTCCCTGCTGTGGCTCGCCGACCGCGTCGACGAGGGGCTCGAGGCATACCGGGCGGAGCACGGCATCGAGATGCCCTGGCCGGCCCGGGAGCGGGTCCTCGTCGCGCTGACCGGAGGACCCGAGGGAGCCACCCTGCTGCGCCGTGGCGCCCAGGTGGCCGCCCGCGGGTCGGGAGGCGAGCTCGTCGCGGTCCACGTCACCGCCGCCGACGGGCTCGTCGACGCCAGCCTCGAGCGCCTCACCGCGCTCCGGGAGCTGACGAGGGAGCTCGGCGGGACCTTCCACATGGTGTCGGGCGACGACGTCGCGACCTCGGTCCTCGACGTCGCGCGCGCCGTCAACGCGCGGCAGATCGTCCTCGGCGCCTCCCGGCGGGCCCCGTGGCGGCGAGTGCTGAGCCGCAGCGTGGACGACGAGGTCATCGCCGGGGCCGACGACATCGACGTCCTCATCGTCACGCACGACGCCGCGGCCGGGCGGCCATCCGGTCGCCGGCAGGGCGGGGATCCGAGGGGCGCCGCCCGGAAGGGTCTCGTCACGTCGTGGCGCTGGACCGGGACGCGGACCCCACCGGACACGTGGATGAGCCGACGGCGGGTCGTCGGGGGCTGGCTGCTGGCCACCGCGGGCGTCGCCGCGCTCACCGCGGGGCTCTCGACGACGACCGACGCGCACGATCTGCCGCTGGAGATGCTCCTCTTCCTCGCCCTGACCGTCGCGGCGGCCCTCGTCGGCGGCTTCGGCCCGGCCGTCGTCTCGGCGGTGCTCGGCAGCCTGTGTCTCAACTGGTTCTTCGCGCCCCCGCGGTTCACCCTCTCCATCAGCGACCCCCAGAACGCGGTCGCCGTCGCCGTGTTCGTCGTCATCGCCGTCGGCGTCGGCTCGGCCGTCCACCTCAGCGACCGTCGGGCGGCGGCGGCCCATGCCGCGCAGCGCGAGACCCAGCTGCTCGCCGACGCGGCCCAGCACCTCCTCGGCGAGGTGTCCCCGCTCCCCGCGCTCCTCGGCGGGATGGTCATCGCGTTCGGGATGGACGCCGTGGGGGTGGTGCGGCGGCCGGGGTCCCGTGACGGGTGGCAGGTCGTCGCCGCGACGGACGGGTTCGACGTCGTCCACGTCGACGACGCGGCGGTGCGGGCGCCCGTCGGCCGCGACGCGGTCCTCGTCCTCCAGGGTCCGGTCGTCACCGCTGCCGACCGCCGTCTCGTCAGCGCCTTCGCCGCGCACGCCGAGGCGATCCTGAGGCGCGAGGAGCTCGCCGCCCGGGCCGGGGCCGCCGACCGCCTGGCGAGGGACAGCCGCTCCCGGACCGCGCTCCTCGCCGCCGTGTCCAACGACCTGCGCACTCCGCTCGCGGGCATCAAGGCCGCCGTCTCGACCCTCCGGGAGCCCGCCCTGGCCATCAGCGACACCGATCGTGCCGACCTCCTGGAGACCATCGAGGAGTCCACCGACCGGCTCGCCTCGCTCGTCGCGAACCTCCTCGACCTGTCGAGGCTGCAGAGCGGGTCGGTGCCGGTCCGCCTCGGCTCCGTGCCCGTTCCCGAGGTGCTGCGCGAGGCCCTGACCGGGCTCCCCGACCCGGCCGCCGTGCACCTCGACCTGCGGCCCGACCTGCCGCCGGTGACCACGGACGCCGTGCTCCTCGAGCGGGTCCTCGCCAACCTCGTCGAGAACGCGGTGCGCTACGGCGCCGGCGGCCCGGTCGTCATCGAGGCGGCGGAGTCGCCCGGCCGGCTGCAGCTGCGCGTCGTCGACCGGGGCCCGGGCGTCGCGGAGGACCAGAAGGAGGCGATCTTCGAGCCGTTCCAGCGCGTCGGTGACGCGCCCGTCGGCGACGGCGTGGGTCTCGGGCTGGCCGTGTGCCGCGGTCTCGTCGACGCCCTCGGCGGCACGGTCACCGCCGAGGACACCCCGGGCGGAGGGCTCACGATGGTCGTCGAGCTGCCGCTCGAGACGTCCACGCCCGACGCGGTGGCCGCGGTGACGCCGTGACGACGGTGCTCGTCGTC
Organism: Nostocoides sp.; assembly: GCA_039812405.1. Classification (GTDB taxonomy): domain Bacteria; phylum Actinomycetota; class Actinomycetes; order Actinomycetales; family Dermatophilaceae; genus Nostocoides. Next base: position 2,374 of record JBDIAL010000107.1, on the reverse strand, counting down.
GACGACGACGCCCACCTGCGGCGGACGCTCGCGATCAGCCTGCGCGCCCACGGGTACGACGCGGAGGTCGTCGGGGACGGCCGGTCCGCGCTGCGGTCCGTCGCGGAGCGCGTGCCCGACGTCGTGGTGCTCGACCTCGGCCTGCCGGACCTCGACGGGGTCGAGGTCCTGGGCCGGATCCGCGCGGACTCCGCCGTCCCGGTCATCGTCCTGTCGGCGCGCACGGACTCGGTCGACAAGGTCGAGGCCCTCGACCTCGGCGCCGACGACTACGTCACCAAGCCGTTCGGCATGCCGGAGCTCCTGGCCCGGGTCCGCGTCGCCCTCCGGCACGGCGAGGGTGCGCCCGGTGCCGACGAGGGTGCCCCGGTGGCGCCCCTCGTGACGCGGCGTCTCAGCCTCGACTTCACCGACCGCCGTGCCGTGGTCGACGGGGCGGCCGTCCGGCTCACCCCGACCGAGTGGCGCTTCCTGGAGACCCTCGCCCGGGCCGGGGGGCGGCTGGTCACCCGTGAGGAGCTGCTCCGGCAGGTCTGGGGCCCGGCATACCGCACCGAGTCCAACTACCTGCGCGTCTACGCCAACCAGCTGCGTCGCAAGCTGGAGGCGGACCCGTCCGCGCCCCGCCATCTCCTGACCGACCCGGGTCAGGGCTACCGTCTCGTCGCGGACCCTCCCGCGACGCCCGAGCCTCCCGCGACGCCCTGAGCGCGGGGCGGCCACCGGCGGGCGGACTCAGGAGCAGGTGGCGAGGCCCCGGCTCACCTTGAGCGCGACGACGCGGGTGGCCGACGCGGTGACCTGGGCCCGGAACGCCGTGTCCGTGCCGTAGCGCTGGGTCAGCGCCGCCGTCATCGCCGGCACCGTCGACGGCTTCGCGGTGAGGACGACGTCGCCGCCGGCCGCGACGAAGCGGGTCGCCCGCTGCCCGACGGGCACCGCCGAGACGGACACGGCAGCGCCGAGGTCGTCGGACATGACGACCCCGGCATACCCCAGCTGCCGGCGCAGGAGGCTGGTGACGACCGGGCGGGAGAAGACGGCGTTCGTCGACGGGTCGATCCTGCTGTAGATGGCCGAGCTGACCATGACGACGTCGGTGCCGGCGGCGATCCCGGCCGCGAACGGGGCGAGGTAGGGGTCCTTCGTCGTCGTCACCGTGTCGGTGATGCCCGTGGCGGAGACGTCGGTGTTCTCTCGGATCCGGCCGAGCCCGGGGAAGTGCTTGACGGTCGTGCCGACCGTGCCGGCATGCATCCCCGCGATGAACGCCGTGACCATCCGGGCGTTGTGGGTCGGCGACGAGGAGAACTGCCGGTCCCAGCGCCCGATCGGCGCGTTCCCCGTGCCGAGATCGGCGGGCACCGTGTCCGCGACGGGCGCGAGGTCGAGGTTCACCCCGGCGGCGGCCAGCTGCCGGCCCCACGTCGTGGCCGCCTTCGTCAGGGCGCTGCGGCTCATCGTGCCCTGGGTGAGCGCGGACGGTATGCGGGAGAAGCCCGCTCCCTGCAGCTGCTGGACCGCTCCGCCCTCCTGGTCGGCGGCGACGAACAGCCCGACGCGGTGGCCGTCGGCGCGCCCGGCGAGCCCCTGCACGTGCCGCGACGCCGCGGCCACCGTCGCAGAGCCGCTCCAGCCGCCGAGGTAGAAGACGCCGCCGAGCGCGTGGGCCGTGATCGTGCCGTCCAGCCCGGAGGCTCCGGCGCTCGCGTCGAGGGCGGGCCAGACGAGCTGGCCGGCCCGCTGCGCCGGGGTCATCGCCCCGACGATCCGCGTCGCGCAGGCGAGGGCGGGCGAGGCGGTCCTCGTCGCCGAGGTGGCGGCCGACGGAGCCGAGGTCGCTGTCGACGAGGTGCTCGACGTCGGCGGCGGGGAGCTGGTCCCCGCCGCCGACGGGGTGGTCGTCGCGGACGCGGACGGACTCCCCGAGCAGCCGGTGAGCGCCGTGCCCACGCCCGCCACGAGAGCCGTCGTCAGGGTGAGGACAGCGGTGAGACGTCGGGTGCGGGCCACCCGTCGACGGTACCGTCCGCGGGGGTCACGTCCGGGCGGCGCACCAGGTGCCGGACACTCGGGACGAACGCGGCGAGGACCGAGCTGCCCGCCATGACGACCCCCACGACGACGAGCCAGCGGTCGAAGCCGACGGCCTCGGCCACCGGCCCGGTGAGGGCCAGCCCGATGGGGCGCATGACGAACGAGCCGACGATGTCGAAGGAGTAGACCCGCGAGAGCCGGTCCGGGGGCACCGACTGCTGGATCGACAGGTCCCACCACACCGAGAAGATCTCCAGCCCGAAGGCGCCGAGCAGGACGCCGGACACGGTGGGGGACAGGGCCATCGCGACGGGGAAGCAGGCGGTGAGGGCGAGAC
>JBDIAL010000106.1:0-12309 GCA_039812405.1 Nostocoides sp. | reverse complement strand
TCAGCCAGCTCACGCTGCGTGAGGACGCCCTGCTCGCCACGGTGCAGCTCACGACGGGGATCCTCTTCGTCGCGGCCTTCTACGTGGCCGCTGCCGCGGCCGTGACCGGGGTCGCGGCGGTGCGGCTCGCCGGCGACGGCGCGGCCGTGGACCCCTCGCTGTCGGCGACGATGATGGCCTTCGGCCGGGCAGTGCTCATGATCTACGGCCTCCGCCTCGCCGCCGTGTTCATGGTCGCCACGACGACCCGGGCGGTGCGCGCCGGTCTCTTCCCCCGGTGGTTCACGGTCCTCAGCTATGCCGCGGCCCTCCTCCTCATGCTCGCCCTCAGCTACGTCCGCGCCGTCGTCCTCGTCCTGCCGATCTGGGTCGGGGCGGTGTCGGCCGTCATCCTCTTCCGCCACGTCGCACGGCACTTCGGCGAGGCTCGAGGGCCCGTTCCGGAAGCACACCCGGAAGTTCACCCCGGTGGGGTGACGGCCCGCATACCCATCCGTGGGTGGATGGGAGACGTCCAGGACCCGATCCGAAAGGGGACGCGATGTCGACCCTGTCCGTGTGGAAGTTCGACTCGACGGCTGGTGCCCAGCAGGCGGAGGACCTCCTCGTCAGCCTCCAGAAGCAGGAGCTCATCCAGGTCCACGACGCCGCCATCGTCGCGTGGGAGCCGGGCAAGAAGGGGCCGAAGACCAAGCAGGCGAACAACCTCACGGCCGCCGGCGCGGCCGGGGGCACCTTCTGGGGCCTGCTGTTCGGTCTGCTGTTCTTCGTCCCCCTTCTCGGCATCGCGGTCGGCGCCGCGGCCGGCGCCCTCATGGGCTCGATGGCCGACGTCGGCATCGACGACGACTTCATCCGCTCCGTCCGCAGCAAGGTCACCCCGGGGACCTCGGCGCTGTTCGCCATGACGTCCAACGCCGTCGAGGACCGGGTCAAGAGCGCGTTCTCCGACGCCGGCCTCAAGCCCGAGCTCATCGCGACGAACCTCTCCGCCGAGCAGGAGCAGAGGCTGCGCGAGGCGATGGACGCCTGACCCCGCGATCGGGGATCTGCAGTGGGTGCGGCGATCGGTCAGTCCCTCCCCGTCGCGGTGGGAATCCTCGTGAGCCCCATGCCCATCGTGGCGCTGGTGCTCATGCTCGTGAGCCGGCGAGCCCGGTCCAACGGGCTGGCCTTCCTCGTCGGGTGGATGGCCGGGATCTTCCTGCTCGGCACCGTCGTCGCCTTCGTGGCCGGCTCCTCGACCTCGGACGACGAGGCGGCGCCCACCTGGGTCAGCTGGGTCAAGGTCGTCCTCGGTGCCCTGCTCCTCCTCGTCGGCGTGCGCGGCTGGCGCCGGCGACCGCGGGAGGGTCAGGAGGTCCCGACCCCCTCGTGGATGGCGGCCATCGACTCGTTCAGCCCGGTCAGGGCCGCCGGCCTGGCCCTCGTCCTCGGCACGATCAACCCCAAGAACCTCCTGCTCGTCGTCTCGGGCGGGACGACGATCGGAGCGGCGGCCTCGTCCGCGTCCGACCGGGTCGTCGCCATGGTCGTCTTCACCGTGGTGGCAAGCCTCGGCATCGTCATCCCGTATGCCATCTATCTCTCGATGGGCGAGCGCGCGGCCGGGCTGCTCGGCGCCATCAAGACCTGGATGATCGACAACAACGCCGTCGTCATGGCCGTCCTGCTGCTCGTCCTCGGTGTCAAGATCCTCGGCGACGGCCTGTCGGGCCTGTAGCCGCTGAGGCCCCTGACAGGCGGGGCCGCCCGCCTCGCCGTCAGGACCTGCCGAGGCGGGCGTCGCGCCGGGTGCGCAGGAGGCTCGCGACGGTCGTCACGCCGAGGATGACGACGATCGCCCCGAGGGACACCGCGATGGGGATCTCCGGCACGTCGACGTGGTGGCCGCCGTTGATGAAGGGCAGCTCGTTCGTGTGGAGCGCGTGGAGCAGGAGCTTGAGCCCGATGAAGGCGAGCAGCACCGACAGGCCGATCGTCAGGTAGACGAGCCGCTCGAGCAGCCCCCCGATGAGGAAGTACAGCTGACGCAGCCCCATGAGGGCGAAGAGGTTGGCCGTGAGGACGAGGTAGGGCTCCTTGGTCAGGCCGAAGATCGCGGGGATGGAGTCGAGCGCGAAGAGCAGGTCGGTCGTGCCGAGCGCGACGATGACGACGAACATCGGAGTGATGAGCCGGCGGCCGTTCTCCCGGACGAAGACCTGGGTGCCGTGCCACTCCGTCGTCGCGGGCAGCCGGGCCTCGACGAACCGCATGAGGCGGTTCTCCTCGAACTCGTCGTCGGAGGTGCTCCCCTCCCGGACGAGCGTGACCGCCGTGTAGATGAGGAACGCCCCGAAGAGGTAGAAGACCCAGGAGAAGGCGTTGATGGCCGCCGCGCCGAGGGCGATGAAGAGGCCGCGCAGGATGATCGCGATGACGATCCCGCTGAGCAGCGCCGACTGCTGCAGCTTCTCGGGCACGGCGAACCGCGCCATGATGAGCAGGAAGATGAACAGGTTGTCGATCGACAGCGAGTACTCCGTGAGCCACCCGGCGTAGAACTCGCCGGCGTAGCGGCTGCCGGCGAGCCACCAGACGCCGAGGCCGAAGACGAGCGCCGCCCCGATGTAGCCGACGAGCGCGACGGTCACCTCCCGCCTCGACGGGACGTGCGGCCGGCGGGCCACGATGACGACGTCGAGGAGGAGCAGGAGGCACATCAGGACGATCGTGAGCCACCAGGCCCACTGGGGAACGTTCATACGGGTTTCGCCTTCCGGACACGCGCAGATGGTGGTCCGGAGGTCTCTCCCACCCGGGCGCTGACCGGGCCGGCTCCCCGGGCATACGGTCCGATCCGGTCCGTATGCCGTGATGACGAGGACGCCGCGACGGGATACTCCCCTCCATGGTTGTCCCGGCAGTCTAGGCGATGGAGGTGGGACCGGGGGCTCGTCAGGTGCGGGGTCTGTGCGACGACCGGGGTCAGCCCTACAGTTGGTCGCGTGACCGACACCCAGAGCACCCTCCCGACCGTCGAGCACGGTCCGGTCGAGATCTTCGTCGTGGCCCTCCCCTCGCCGACGCTCGACCCCGACATCGTCGATGCCGTCGCCGATCTCGTCGAGGCGGGCACCATCGACGTCGTCGACCTCGTCGTCGTCTCCCGTGACGACGAGGGCCTCACCCTCACCGAGTACGAGAGCGACGACGCGGCCGACCACGACCTGCCCGAGCTGGAGCTCGGCCTGTCCGGACTGCTGTCCGAGGACGACCTCTTCGAGATCGCGGCCGACCTCGAGCCTGGCACGAGCGCGGCGGTCGTCGTCCTCGAGCACGTCTGGGCCCGCGACCTGGCGTCCCGGCTCGCCCGGGTGGGCGGGGTCGTCGTGTCGACCGAGCGCATCGGCGCCCCCGCCGTCAACGAGCTCGTCGCCCTCCTCGAGGGCTGACGAGCCTCCACGGACCCGAAACCCCGCGCCGTCGCCTCGGCGCCACCCGAGAAGGGAACCCCTCATGCCACCCTTTGCCCGTCGCGCCGGACGCCCCGGCCTCATCGGCGTCGCCGCCCGCACTGCCGTCGTGACCGGAACCGCGAGCGCCGTCGGCGGGTCGATGGCCCGCCGTCAGCAGCAGGCGGCGGCCGAGCAGGCCGAGCTCGCGGCATACCGGCAGCAGCAGACCGCTGCCCAGGCGCCGGCGCCGGTCCCACCGGCCCCGGTCGCCCCCGCCGCTCCCCAGCCGGCCGAGCCCGATCCGGGCGACGACCTCATCGGCCGGATCACCGAGCTCGCCAGGTTGCACGCCGCGGGAGTGCTGACCGACGAGGAGTTCTCCGCCGCGAAGGCCCAACTCCTCGACTGAGCAGGGTCGGCTTCGCGGGGCCGACCGTCACAGGAGCCGACGCGGCCGGGGTCAGCCGGTCGCGGCGGACATCTGGCGCAGCTCCTTCTTCAGCTCCTGGATCTCGTCCCGGAGCCGGGCGGCGAGCTCGAAGTGCAGGTCGTGGGCCGCTTGGTGCATCTGGGCGGTGAGCTCCTGGATGAGGTTGGCCAGGTCGCTGGCCGGCAGACCGCGCACCCGGTCGGCCGCCACGGCCGTGTCGGCGCTGAGCGCCCCCCGTCCACCGCGGCTCTTGCCCCGGGACTGCGACCGTCCCGAGCCGAGGAGCGCCTCGGTGTCGGCATCCTCGCGCTGGAGCAGGTCGGTGATGTCGGCGATGCGCTTGCGCAGCGGCTGCGGGTCGACCCCGCGCTCCCGGTTGTAGGCCATCTGCTTCTCCCGCCGGCGCTGGGTCTCCTCGATGGCCTCGGCCATCGAGGGGGTGACCTGGTCGGCATACATGTGGACCTGTCCCGAGACGTTGCGGGCGGCCCGGCCGATCGTCTGGATGAGGGAGCGCGTGGAGCGCAGGAAGCCCTCCTTGTCGGCGTCGAGGATGCTGACGAGCGACACCTCGGGCAGGTCGAGTCCCTCGCGGAGCAGGTTGATGCCGACGAGGACGTCGAACTCCCCCAGGCGCAGCTCGCGGAGCAGCTCGACGCGCCGCAGTGTGTCGACCTCGCTGTGCAGGTAGCGGACCGCGACGCCCTTGTCGAGGAGGTAGTCGGTGAGATCCTCGGCCATCTTCTTCGTCAGGGTCGTCACGAGCACGCGCTCCTTGCGAGCCGTGCGCTCGTGGATCTCGTGGAGGAGGTCGTCGATCTGGCCCTTGGTCGGCTTGAGGATCACCTCGGGGTCGACCAGGCCGGTCGGGCGGATGACCTGCTCGACGACGCCGTGGCTCTTGGCCACCTCATAGTCCCCGGGCGTCGCGGACAGATAGACGGTCTGGCCGATCCGGTCGAGGAATTCCTCCCACTTCAGCGGCCGGTTGTCCATGGCGCTCGGCAGCCGGAACCCGTGCTCGACGAGCATCCGCTTGCGGGACATGTCGCCCTCGTACATCGCGCCGATCTGCGGCACCGTCTGGTGCGACTCGTCGATGACGAGGAGGAAGTCCTCGGGGAAGTAGTCGAGGAGGCAGTTGGGCGCGCTCCCCCGGCTGCGGCCGTCGATGTGCATCGAGTAGTTCTCGATGCCGGCGCAGGACCCGACCTGCCGCATCATCTCGATGTCGTAGGTCGTGCGCATCCGCAGCCGCTGGGCCTCCAGGAGCTTGCCCTGCCGCTCGAAGGCGGCCAGCTGCTCCTCGAGCTCCTTCTCGATGCCGGCGATGGCGCGCTCCATCCGCTGCGGTCCCGCGACGTAGTGCGAGGCGGGGAAGACATACATCTCGTCCTCCTCGCGCACCACCTCGCCGGTCACCGGATGGAGGGTGTAGAGCCGCTCGATCTCGTCGCCGAAGAACTCGATGCGCAGCGCCATCTCCTCGTAGACCGGGATGATCTCGACGGTGTCCCCCCGCACGCGGAACGTGCCGCGGGTGAAGGCGAGGTCGTTGCGGGTGTACTGCATGTGGACGAACTTGCGCAGCAGGTCGTCGCGGTCGACCTCGTCGCCGACCCGCAACGGCACCATCCGGTCGACATATTCCTGTGGAGTGCCGAGACCGTAGATGCACGACACCGAGGCGACGACGATGACGTCGCGGCGGGTGAGCAGGGAGTTGGTCGCGCTGTGGCGCAGCCGCTCGACCTCGTCGTTGATCGAGGAGTCCTTCTCGATATAGGTGTCCGTCTGCGGGATGTATGCCTCGGGCTGGTAGTAGTCGTAGTAGGAGACGAAGTACTCCACCGCGTTGTGGGGCAGCAGCTCGCGGAACTCGTTGGCCAGCTGGGCCGCGAGCGTCTTGTTGGGGGCGAGGACGAGGGTCGGCCGCTGCACCTGCTCGATGAGCCAGGCCGTCGTCGCCGACTTGCCGGTGCCCGTGGCCCCGAGGAGGACGACGTCGGTCTCCCCCGCCGTGACCCGGCGCGCCAGGTCGGCGATCGCCTCCGGCTGGTCGCCGGCGGGCGTGAACTCCGACACCACCTCGAAGGGGGCGACGCGGCGTTTGAGATCGGTGACAGGTCGCATACCGAAGAGCGTAGGACGGCCCACCGACAACGCGGTCGGGCCCGGCGGAGCTCGTTGCCCGGGGGCCGCTCTCTCTGCCACACTTCCCGTCCATGCGCCGCTTCGCCCTGGCGGGACTCGGTCTCGCCGTCGCCGCCCTCACCGTCCTCGGCGCCCTGGGGGGCTGGCCACGGGCCTGGGCGGACGTCCCGGTGGGATCGGTCATCGAGGTCCGCGTCCCGCTCAACGACGAGTGCACCGGCGCGGACAACGTCGTGACCCACACCCTGCCCACCGACGACGTGAGCTTCGAGGCCGGGCCGCCGGCCGAGATGGTGCTCACCCGGACGGTGACGACGGCGATCCAGGACCAGGACAACGTCCAGTTCGGGCTCACGCTCGACACGACGACGAGCGGGTGCGCGATGACCGACGTGGCGACGATGACGGTCAACGGCACGCCGGTCACGCCCTACGAGAACTCCCTCTCCGCGGGCGGCGCCACCCTCACGGTGACCTGGCGTGCGGAGAGCACGACGTCGACCACGACGTCCGACACCTCCACCAGCACGACCGACACGTCCACGACGACGGACACGTCGTCGACAACGTCGACGGACACCTCGTCGACGACGTCGACCACCGACACCTCGACGACGTCAACGGACACGTCCACGACGACCGACACCTCCACCACCGACACGTCGACCACGGACACCTCGTCGACATCGACGGACACGTCGTCGACGACGTCGACCAGCGACACCTCGACGACATCGACCGACCCCTCCACGAGCGGCACGTCGACCACGGACACCTCGACGGGCACCACCGGCACCGGACCGTCCGCCACGACGTCGGCGTCCGGCGGCTCGGGAGGCTCCTCGACGTCGAGCGGCGCGGGCGGGCTCGCCTACACCGGCGCCCGGGTCCTGCCGCTCGCCGCCCTCGGCCTCGCCCTCCTCGGAGGTGGCGTGCTCGCCCTTGTCGTCGGGCGTCGCCCCGCCCGCCACTGACGCCTGGGGCTGGTCCCCGCATACCTCGAATCATTGAGGGCTGGGCCGGGTCGAGGTATCGGATGACCCGGCGGGAGTCCCGGCATACCTCGAACCGCTGGGAGGGCGCCGGCCGCTGGGTGGGCCGCCGGTCGGACCTCTCAGGGTCGCCGCGGGGAGGTCACCACCAGCCCTGGCGGTGGGCCCAGCGCAGCAGCCAGGCGCTCAGCACGCCCATGAGGACCAGGAGGAGGATGAGCAGCACCCAGTGCGTCGTGGCGTTGACGATGACGTTCATGCCCATGACGCCGGAGATGGCGGCGACGGGGAGGGTGACTGCGGCGATGACGGCCAGCCGCTCCGCGGCGATCGTCATCCGGGTGTCCGTGCGGGCCCGGTAGAAGGCCGTCACCCCCTCGAGGAAGTCGAGCTGGCTCCCCGTGATGCGGTCGAGCCGGCGGTACTGGTCGACGATGTCGACGATGAGGCGGAGGTCGTCCGGGTCAAGGTGGAGCATGAGGTGCTCCGCGCGCGACAGGACCTCGGCCCCCTGGCAGGCCATGGTCCGCACGGTGAGCAGGGTGTGCCGCACGGTGAACAGCTCGTCGAGGAAGTCCTGCGGATGGTCCTCGTCGGCCTGGCGCATGACGCGCTGCTCGAGGAGGCCGACCTCCTGGGCGAAGGTGTTGACGAGACGCTCCTGGGCGTTCGTCACGGCGGCGATGACGGCGTATGCCATGGCCATCGGGGTGCGGGGCCGCAGCCTCCCGGCCAGCAGCCGCTGCTGCACCTCCGCCGTCTCGGCGAGCAGGGCCTCGAGGGGGACGATGGGGTTGCGCGGGCCGTGGACGGTGACGAGGTAGCGCGGCCCGAGGAACAGGTCGAGCTCGAGGTAGTGGACATGCCCCGCGTCGCCCTGCAGCGGCCGGTGCAGGGCGAGATAGAGCCGGTCGCGGTAATGGTGCAGCCGCGCGATGTGGTTGCGGCTCAGCCCGTCCTCGACCGCCTTGGGATGGATGCCGAAGGTGTCCGCGAGCAGCTGTCCCACGACCGTGTCGGGCTCCGGGACGTCGAGCCAGACCCAGCCGTCGTCGCGCTCCAGCAGCTCCGCGATCTCCGACTCCTGCACCGGTCGCGCGACGCCGGTGCCCGACTCCACCCACTGGACGGTGTTCGTCACGGGTGCATGGTAGGGGACGATCCTGCGGTCCACCTGGCAGCCACGACGGGTCTCGCCTTCTCGAGTCCACATGATGAGAGATACTCTGAAGTGAGATACTCTCTTAATAAGGAGTCACATGCAGAAGGTGAGGTCGCGCCCATGTCCACGCCATCCCCCGTCACCGCCCCGTCGATCGACAGCACGGCCCGGGCCCACCGGTGGCTGATCCTCGCGGTCACCGCCCTCGCCCTCCTCGTCATCGGGCTCGACACGACCGTCCTCAACGTCGCCCTCCCCACCCTGTCGCAGGACCTCGGGGCCTCGACGAGCCAGCTCCAGTGGTTCGCCGACGCCTACCTCCTCGTCCTCGCCTCCCTGCTGCTCCCCGCGGGCATGCTCGGCGACCGGCTCGGTCGGCGTCCGCTCATGATCGGGGCCCTGGCCGTCTTCGCGACGGGGTCCGCGTGGTGCGCGTATGCGGCGAGTCCCGACTCGCTCATCGCCGCCCGGGCCTTCATGGGCCTCGGCGCCGCGATGCTCATCCCGCTCACCTTCTCCCTCCTCGTCCTCCTCTTCGACCCCGACGAGCGGCCGAAGGCCCTGGCCGTCCTCGGGGTCTCGACGATGATCGGCATGCCCCTCGGGCCGATCGTCGGCGGCGAGCTGCTCCGCCGCTTCTGGTGGGGGTCGGTCTTCGTCGTCAACGTCCCCGTGGCCTGCCTGGCGCTCGTCGCCTCGTGGTGGCTGCTCCCCCGGGAGACCCTCCCACCCCGGCCGCGGATCGACGTCGTGGGCGTCGTCCTCTCGGCGAGCGGCCTCGTCGGGCTGACCTACGGCCTCATCGAGGGCCCGACGAGCGGCTGGACGAGTCCCGTCGTCCTCGGCTCGACCATCGGCGGGGCCCTCGTCCTCGGCGGCTTCCTCGGCTGGGAGCGCCGGGTCCGCCGGGACGACCGCACCGAGCCCCTCCTGGACGACGCCCTGCTCCGGGTCCCCGCATTCCGCTGGGGCGCCTTCGCCGCGAGCGTGGCGAGCCTCGTCGGGTTCGTCGCCCTCTTCACGACGCCCCTCTACCTCCACGGCATCCTCGGCACCGACGCCCTCCAGACCGGGATCCGGCTCCTCCCGCTCATCGGCGGGATCCTCGTCGGCTTCCCGCTCGCCGTCCGGCTCGTCCCGGTCGTCGGCCCCCGCCTGCCGATGGCCGCCGGCTTCGGCCTCCTCGGGGTGGGGGCCGCGCTCGGCGCCCGGACGTCCGTCACGAGCGGGGAGGGCCGGCTCGCCCTGTGGCTCACCGTCTTCGGCGCCGGCTTCGGCATCGTCCTCATCACCGGTCAGAACCTCGCGGTCGACACCCTGTCCCCGGAGCGCTCGGCCTCCGGAGGCGCCCTCGTCCAGGTCCTCCGGCAGCTGAGCAGCGTCCTCGGGATCGCCGCCCTCGGGTCCGTCCTCAACGCCGTCTACCGGTCCCGGGTCGACGTCGCCCAGCTGCCCGCCGAGGTCGTCGCCCCGGTGCGGGGCTCCCTGACGGGGGCTATCGCGGTCGCCGACCGCCTCGGGGACCGGGCCCTCGCAGCCTCGGCCCGCGAGGCGTTCGTCGCGGGCCTGCGCGTCGAGCTGTGGCTCACCCTCGGCCTCGCGGTCGCCGGGCTCGTCCTCGCGCTGTGGACCCTGCCCGACCCCCGGCGCGCCGACGGATCCGAAGGGGGACCGGCCGTGCCGGAGCGAGCCGGCTCCTCGCATACCCCAGAATCGAGGGTATGACGCCACCCGGGCTGCGCGAGCGCAAGAAGGAACGGACCCGCAAGGACCTCCAGCGGCACGCCATCCGCCTCATCGAGGAGCAGGGGTATGCCGCGACGACCGTCGAGCAGATCGCCGCGGCAGCCGAGGTGGCGCCGAGCACGTTCTTCCGCTACTTCCGGAACAAGGACGAGGCGGTCGTCGCCGACATCATGGACCAGCGGGCCTTCGTCGAGATGCTCGCGGCCCCGGCCGACCTCGACCCCCTCCAGGCCCTCGCGCACGGCCTGCGCCGGATCATGGCGGCGCTGAGCGACGAGGACTGGGAGCTCGAGGTCCGCCGCAACCGCCTCATCCAGTCGGTGCCGGAGCTGCGCCGGGGCCTCATGGAGGAGTTCACCCGGCCGATGCGGCTCGTCGTCGGCGCGGTGAGCCAGCGCCTCGGCCGGCCCTCGACCGACCCCGCCGTCCAGGCCTACGGCGGCGCGCTCATCGGCGGCCTCGTCGCGCCGTTCCTCCAGGACGACGCTCCGACCGTCATCACACCCCCGGACGACCGGGCGGAGGCAGCGACCCGCCTCGAGGCGGCCGCCGCGGCCCTCGGCGGTCTGCTCAGGCCGCCCGCCCGTCCCGAGACGACGGACGCGACACTGTGAGGAGCACATCGTGAGGAGCACACCATGAGGATCGCCGTGGCCGGCGGCACCGGCACCGTCGGACGGCACGTCGTGGCCCGGGCCGGGTCGCGCGGCCACGAGACCGTCGTCCTCGCCCGCTCCGAGGGGGTCGACCTCACGACGGGCGGCGGTCTCGACGAACGGCTCGCGGGCGTCTCCGCCGTCGTCGACGTGACGAACCTGGAGAGCCAGTCGCGGGAGCGGGCGACGGCCTTCTTCGAGACGGTGACCCGCACCCTCCAGGCCGCCGAGACCCGGGTCGGCGTCGGCCACCACGTGGCGCTCTCCATCGTCGGCATCGACCTCGTGCCGATGGGCTACTACCAGGCCAAGCTCGCCCAGGAGCGGGCCGTCGAGTCGGGCGGCGTGCCCTGGTCGATCCTGCGGGCCACCCAGTTCTTCGAGTTCGCCGAGCAGGCCCTGCGGTTCGCCGCCGTCGGCCCCTTCTCCCTCCTCCCGCACTCCCCCGACCAGCCGATCGCCGCGGCCGAGGTCGCCGACGCCCTCGTCGACCTCGTCGAGGCCGGCCCCTCGGGCCGGGTGCCCGACCTCGCCGGGCCCGAGGTGTTCGACATCGTCGACCTCGCCCGCCGGGTCAACACGGCCAAGCGGCTCGGACGGCGGGTCGTGCCCGTGTGGATGCCGGGCCGCACCGGGCGGGCCATGCGCGCCGGCGCCCTGCTGCCCGCGACGGCGGGGCCCCGCGGGACCGTGCGCTTCGCCGAGTGGCTCGCCGTCGACGGCGACCTGCCCTGACTGGCGACCCTCGGGTCGCCTCGGCCGGGTCGGTCAGGCCGGCGGCTCCGGTGACCGCCAGCCGGTGTCCGTCGCCCAGGCGACGACCCGGGGATGGGCCGCGTGGAACCACGGCTCCTTGGCCTCGGCATACGCCGTCGTCGTCGAGAACGCCGCGGCCAGCACGCGCTTGTGCGCGGCGTAGTCGGCACGGGCGGCGCCGTCGGCGCGCAGCCAGTCCCGGAACCGCAGCGCCCACTCCCACCCCGGCGAGCCGACCGGCCGGACGTGGAGGTTCGCGGCTCGACCCGGGTCGGCGCTCGCGTGGAACCGCTTCGGCCACGGCCGTCCGTCCGTGCCGTGGTCGGCGGTCAGTCCCTCGACCCGGGGGAACCCGGCCTCCGCGAGGGCCTCGACGAAGCCCGCCTCGTCGGCGTCGGCGAGGGAGCGCACCCCCACCTGGAGGTCGACGACGTCCTTGGCCACGAGGCCCGGCACGCTCGTCGAGCCGACGTGGTCGACGGTGACCACCCGGGCCCCGAGCACGTGTCGGAGCCGGGCCACGAGCCGCTCCCCTGCGGCGGGCCAGCCCGGGTCGGGGTCGACGAGGGCGAGGGGGGCGCGCGGCGCGCGGCGCCGCAGCCGGACGTTCTCCTCGAACGGCCGCAGCCGCCGCTCCCACAGCGCGTCGACGGCCTCGAGCAGGTCCTGCGGCGTCGTGGCGTTGTCGAGCCAGACGTCGGCGGCCGCCCGTCGCTCGGCATCCCCGGCCTGCGCCCCGATCCGCGACCACGCCTCCTCCTCCGACATGCCCCGGGTGCTCCTCAGCCGCTCCGTCCGGATCGTCTCGTGCGCTCCGACGACGACGACGAGGTGGTATGCGGGTCCCATCCGCTTCTCGACGAGGAGCGGCACGTCGTGGACGACGACGGCGTCCCGCGGCGCACCGTCGACGAGCTCGGCGGTCCGGGCGGCGATCCGGGGGTGGGTGATGCCCTCCAGGTCGCGGCGGGCC
>JBDIAL010000105.1:0-12384 GCA_039812405.1 Nostocoides sp. | reverse complement strand
GGCGGCGGGTCGCCGCCGCCGTGGCGGGCACCGTCGTCGCCGCGTCCGCCCTGGCCGCCTGTGGCAGCAGCGACTCGGCGACGGGCGGGAAGGGCGTCATCACCTACTGGCTGTGGGACGCCTCCCAGCAGCCGGGATACCAGAAGTGCGCCGACGCCTTCCACAAGGAGAACCCCGACCTCACCGTCAAGATCACCCAGTACGGCTGGAACGACTACTGGTCCAAGCTCACCGCCGGGTTCATCGCGGGCACGGCACCGGACGTCTTCACCGACCACGTCTCCAAGTACGCCCAGTTCGTCGACCTCAAGGTGCTCCGGCCCCTCGACGAGCTCGGACCCACCAAGGGCATCAGGAACTCGGACTACCAGCCCGGGCTCGGCCAGCTGTGGATCGGGCAGGACGGACACCGGTACGGCGCGCCGAAGGACTGGGACACCGTCGCGATCTTCTACAACCCGGCCATGCTCAAGGCGGCCGGCGTCGACCCCCAGAGCCTCGACCACCTCACGTGGAACCCCACGAACGGCGGAACCTTCGAGAAGCTCGTCGCCCACCTCACCATCGACGACAAGGGTCGCCGGGGCGACCAGCCGGGCTTCGACAAGGACCACGTCAAGACCTACGGGCTGGCCTCCGACGGGTCCGGCGGCGGCGGCTGGGGACAGACCCAGTGGTCGGCCTTCACGGGCAGCGCCGGATGGCAGGCCACGAACCGCAACCCGTGGGGCACCCGCTTCAACCTGGACCAGAAGAGCTTCCAGGACACCATCGCGTGGTACTTCGGCCTGGTCCGCAAGGGCTACATGCCCACGTATGCGGCCACCGGCAGCGGGGCCAACGGCGTGGACAAGCAGCTGGGCTCGGGCACCGCCGCGATGGGCATCGCGGGCGACTGGATGATCTCCACCTACGCCGCCATGACCAACGCCCAGGGGAAGAACATGGGCATCGGGATCGCCCCGACGCCCATCGGGCCCACCGGACACCGCGCCTCGATGTTCAACGGCCTTGCCGACTCCATCACGACGCTGTCCAAGCACCCCGTCCAGGCCGCCCGATGGGTCGCCTTCCTCGCCGGGGCGGAGTGCCAGAACATCATCGGCCGGTCCGGCGTCGTCTTCCCCGCCCGGCCGGCGGGCACCGCCCTGGCCATCGAGTACAACCGGACCCAGCGCCACCTGGACGTCTCCCCCTTCACCAACCATGTGAAGGACCACACGACGTTCCTCTTCCCGGTCACGTCCAACGCCGCGGACATCACGGCGCTCATGCAGCCGGCGATGGACGCGATCTACATCGGCAGCCAGCCGGTCTCCTCGCTCACGACGCTCAACAACCAGCTGAACCAGCTGTTCAGCATCGTCAAGAGGTAAGGACACAGAATGATCGCCCGAGCACCCCTGCCACGGCAGGGGTGCTCGGGCGCTTCCGGGGCCTCACGCTGGAGGGCGGGCATGCCACGCCAGAAGGAGCCTCAGGAGCACTGGGACTCGGCCCGGATGGCGATCGAGGTCTCAGCCGTCCCCGTCCTCCCGCCGACCGTGTACGTGACCGAAACCCCCTTGGCCGACCCTGGCACATGCACCACACGGATGAGCACCAGGAGCATCTGCTTGTTCAGCTCGTGGGGTGCGAGTGTCGCGCGGGCCAAGGGGGTCTTCTCGGTCCATCTCGGATCGTTCTCCTCCCCGTCCGGTGGCCATCCCGGCAGGACGCCGAGCGAGGTGTGGTTGAGCCAGGGCGAAGCATAGGCGCCGTGCAGTTCCAGTCCGTCCGGGCCGATAAGTGACGCCGATCCGAGATGAACCGTCTTGTCGCTGGTGTTGTTCAACGGATCCATGGCGAAGGACCATTTCTGCCCAGCCGTTGCCATCACACATTGCACAGCCTGTGCTTCATCGAAGTCCAGTCCACGGGCGTTCGATCCGGCGCAGGCCGCCGCCACGGCAGCACCGCAGATGACAACGGCCAGCGCCCGCGCGCGCCTGCTACTTGCCGACAAGGCGCAAAGGGGTGGTCGAGCCGGGCGCACCGTTGGTCCCACACAGGCTGCTCGCGGAATGGAAGGTGAAAGTGACCTTTGCAGTTGACGTGTAACCAGTTCGAGACGACAGGTCTATGCCGATCGCTCCCGAAGTATCCGCTCCAGTCGAATCGGTGTATGCCTTGCTGGTGGACTTCGTGAACCCAGACCCGCTGGCCTGCGGCACACAGTACTTGGCAGCAGGTGCTGCGGACGGCGCATAGGTCCAAGCGCCGCCAGCGAAGTAGCGGACTCGCGCCGAGTAGGAGATCGGGACCCCATCGCAGGTAAGCGCGTACTTCCCGTAGTCGAAGTATGTGTAATCGTGCTGCAGGCCTGTGGAGGAGGGGTACGACTCCTCTGCTGTTGACGAGGCGACCGCTGACCCGGACGCCTTGAACGTCCCGAAGACGCCGCTCGTGGAGACCCCGATGCCAAGTGTGCTCGTTGCGCCCTCAGAATAAACAAGCTTATGTGTTATTGAACTCTTCGTGGAGTAGTGCCCGCCGATCCACACGCCTCGATTTCCGAGGTCAGATTTGTAGACGGTTGAGCATGACGGGGCATTCGGCAGAGCCACGCTCTGTGTGGGTCTTGCACTCGAAGCAGTCTCCGACATGTGCAAGGTACCTACCTGCGCCGTGGACTGGCTCGTACCGTTCACCTGATCTGAGGAACGCTTCAGTCCTGTGCTCGTGAGGAGTTGGCTTGTTCCATCCGCGAAAACAGCTCGAAGATCCGCGTTGACGTTTCCGAACCTATCCGAAGCCGATACAAGCGCTTGGCTACTCGGACTCAGCGTGAAACGCCCATCCGATCCGGTACTCGCGCTAGCAATGGGAGTTAGCGGAGCTGAATCGTTGAGTTTCATCCGTCGCAGAACATCATTGTTCGGCCAAGCGTACAGCACAACAGTTTCGTGGGCTCGCCCCTGCCCCTCAGCGTCGACCAGTCGTCCCACGATTGACGTCGTCACCGTCGAACTCGCCAAGGAGGCTGGCGCCGTAGCGACCGCTAGGAGTCCGACAGCCAGACTCAGCCACACGTTGCGCATCGACGCTGAATGCGCATGATCGACCTCTTCACAGAACCAGGATGAATCACAAAGTAGCGCATGACAGGAAATATCGTCCATCACGTGCACCCATGAACAGGTCCGGCATGCGCCTGCGCCTCGTGGCCACAGGCACTCCAGCAAAGGCTGGAGCGGCAGCGAACCAGTTGCCCTCACCGAGCGGACCGCTCTTCATCCGTCAGCGTCGCGCCCAACGACATCGTGGAGTCCCCGACTCTCGACGACATCTGATGCCCCGTCCACGAAGCGCCCGACCTCTCGACGACCTCCCGGATGGGCACAGACCGCGGCCCATACACGGGCTCCGTGCGGTCCTGACGCTGGTCACCGTCGACGGGCTCGCCCATCGTCCTGCTCAACGGCGCCGACCGAGCGACCGTTCGATTCGCCGTCGAACCGAAGACACGCTAGATTTCGGACAAGAGCGACAAAGAATGATCGCCCGAGCACCCCTGCCACGGCATGGGTGCTCGGGCGCTTCCGGAAAGGGCCCGCAGCGTGACCTCGACGACCGTCCCCTTTCCCACGTCACGCGCGACGTTCATCGAGAGCACGACGGGCCATCCGGCGAAGTTCCCGTCGACCGCGCCGCGACGGTGGGCCCTGCGGCTCGGGGTGGCGCTCCCCTTCGTCGGTCTCGCCGTCCTCTACGGCGCCCGGGGCGCCTCCTGGTCGGTCACCGCGAACGGCGCGCTCCATGCCCGGGTCTCGGGCCTGGTGTGGGACTCCCCGGACATCGACGGCCTCCGCGAGCTCTACCCCCCGGTCACGAGCATCGTCGGCCTGCTCACCCCGGGCGGCGCGCTCGGGCTGGCCGTCGTCGGGTCCTTCTTCGCCGGGGTGCTCTTCCAGCTCCTGCTCCAGTCGATGCGGCGCAAGGAGTTCCCCCTCGCGGTCCAGGTCGCATACCTCCTCGCGCTGGCGACGACCCCTGCGTTCGCCTTCGTCGTGACGACCAACCTCGAGGCCACCCTCAGCGCGGTGTTCTTCGGCGTGGGCATGATCGACCTCGTCCGGTTCGTCACGTATGCCAACACGCAGGCCGGGTTCCGCGCCGGCCTGCTCTTCGCCGGGGCGGCCCTCTCGGACCGGATGGGCCTGCTCACCGTCTTCAGCGCCGTCTGCACGAGCCTGCTCATCATCCGCTCGCGCCCCGGCTCCCGACGGGCCAACGCGATCGTCGTCATGTTCCCGACGGTCGCGCTCGTCGCCTCCTTCATGGTGCTCGGCATCGCCTTCCGGGTCGGGCCGGTCGCCGCGATCGCCGGGCACCCGGCCTGGGACCCCGCGCGCGCGACCCAGACCCTGCACTACCTCGGGTCGGCCGACGGACTGGTCGGCCTCGCCCCGATGATCATCGTCATCATCGCGGCCGTCGGGCTCCGCTACCCGTGGGTCGCCCTCGCCGCGGTCCTGCTCACGGCGATGCCGCTGCTGGCCTACGTCCTCGGGCTGGCCCCGCCGGGGACGGCGGGCACGACCTACGTCCTCACCCTCCTGTTCGCCGCGGCGGTCGCACCCCGGACGCTGACTCGGATGACGACCGGTCTCGTCCTCGTCCTCGCCGGCGCCCTGTGGGTCGTCGGCTGGCTCACCGTCCTGGTCAACCCGACGATGAACGCCTGGCTCTCCGTGCTGACCGGAGTCGGCTCGTGACGACCGGGACCGTCCAGCGCGTCGACGGGAGCCTGCTCGACCCCGCCCTGCGGACGGCATACGCGAGGGAGGGCTGGATCCCCATCCGCCGCGACGGCGGGGCGGTCGTCGTCGCCGTCGCGGGCGAGCCGAACCCTCGCCGCACGGCACGGATCGAGGCCGCCGTCGACGGGCCCGTCCACGTCGTGTCATGGACGTGGGGGGAGGTCACCGCGGCGGCGGTCGACGCCTTCGCCGCCGAGTATGCCGACGAGGCCGGCCTCGGGCTGTACCGGATCGACCCCGTCCACTCCGCCCGGCGCGTCCTCTCACGCGGTCAGCAGGTCCTCGGTGTCGTCGTCCTCCTCGCAGTGGTCGCCGCCATGGTCTGGTGGCCCCGGGAGGGTCTCATGGCCATGGTGGGGCTCTCGAGCGTCATCTTCCTCGCGAGCACCGCGTTCAAGTTCCTCATCGCGATGCGGGGGTCGCGCTACGACCTCGTCGAGAAGGTGGACCGGGCCGACATCGAGGCGATCGAGGACGCCGACCTGCCGATCTACACTGTGCTCGTCCCGGTCTTCCGCGAGGCCCGGGTCGTCAGCCGGCTCCTGGACAACCTCGGCCGCCTCGACTATCCCGTCGACAAGCTCGAGGTCGTCGTCCTCGTCGAGGAGGAGGACGACGAGACCCGCGACGCGATCGCCCAGTCCGACCCGCCCGACCACTTCATCATCGTCACCGTCCCGAAGGGGGCGCCGCAGACCAAGCCGCGCGCCTGCAACGTCGGGCTCGCCGTAGCCCGCGGGGAGTTCCTCGTCATCTACGACGCGGAGGACGCGCCGGAGCCCGACCAGCTGAAGAAGGCGGTCCTCGCCTTCCGGCGCATCGACCCGCGGACCGTCGTCCTCCAGGCCTCCCTCAACTACTTCAACGCCCGCGAGAACGTGCTGACCCGGATGTTCACGCTGGAGTACAGCTACTGGTTCGACTACATGCTCACCGGGCTCGACGTGCGCGACCTGCCCATCCCCCTCGGCGGCACCTCCAACCACTTCCGCACCGAGGCGCTGCGCCGGCTCGGTGGCTGGGACCCCTACAACGTCACCGAGGACGCCGACCTCGGCATCCGGGCGAGCGCCCTCGGCTACCGGGTCGGGGTCATCGACTCCACGACGATGGAGGAGGCCACCTCACGCCGCAAGATCTTCGTCGGGCAGCGCAGCCGCTGGGTCAAGGGCTACCTGCAGACCGCCCTCGTCCACGCCCGCCAGCCCCTGCAGTCCTGGCGCACTCTCGGCGCGCGCCGGCTCGGGTCGTTCGCCCTCCTCATCGCGGGGACGCCGCTGACCTTCCTCGGCGTCATCCCGTTCACCGTGCTCACCCTCATCACGCTCGTCCTGCCGTGGAGCTCGCCCCTGCCCGACATCCCGCCGCTCGTCCTCTGGCTGTGCCTGGTGAACTTCCTCGTGGGGAACGCGCTCATGGTCTACCTCAACATGATGGGGCCGTACAAGCGCGGGGAGTTCTGGCTCGTGGGCTGGTCGATCCTCAACCCGGTCTACTGGATCCTCCACTCGCTCGCGTCGTACAAGGCGCTGTGGCAGCTGATCACCAAGCCCCACTACTGGGAGAAGACCGAGCACGGGCTGTCCACGTACGACCCGGCGAGCGACCCGCACGCCGCCGGTGCCACCCCGACCACCGGGGTGACCGGCGACGCGGGGTGACCGGCGACGCGGGGTGAGCAGGCCGGAGAGCCCCGGCCTGCTCACCCCGCGTCGTGGGCCGCTCAGGCGGGGGCCGTCGCCGGTCGCCGCCTGATGCCGAAGAGGGTGTAGAGCAGGGCGAAGGTCGCGACGATCGCGAGGAGGACGAGGCCGATCGTGTACCGGTGGGCGACGGCGTCGTAGGTCGCGCCCATGACGAGGGGCGGGAAGTAGCCGCCCAGGCCGCCCGCCGCGCCGACGATGCCGGTCACCGAGCCGACCCGCTCCGGCGGGGCCTGGTCGGCGACCCAGGCGAAGATCGCCCCGGTGCCGAGCCCGAGGAAGAGGGCGAGGAGGACGAAGGTGAGCCCCGCGCCGATCTCCGGTGCGGGGACCGTCGTCTCGACGAGCGCCATGACCGCCGCGCCCCCGAAGGAGATCGCGGCCACGGTGCGGGGGCCGACCCGGTCGGAGAGGATCCCGCCGAGGGGGCGGGCGATGACGGCGGCGACGGCGAAGCCCGCCGTCCGTGAACCGGCCCCGGTGAGGTCGAAGTCGTAGACGTCCTTGAGATAGGTCGGCAGGTAGGTGGAGAACGCGACGAACCCGCCGAACGCCACGGCATACAGGGCACACATCTGCCAGGTGATGCCGAGCTTGGCCGCCGCGACGAGCTTGGGGACGACCGGCTCGGTCGCCGGCGACCACCGCGGCGAGTCCCGCGCCGCGGACCACACGAGGAACGCGGTGGCGACGAGGGCCGCGGCGATGATGACGTGGGTCGTCGTGTAGCCGAACCATTTCACGAACCGCGGGGTGAAGAAGGCCGACAGGGCGGTGCCGCCCATCCCGGCCCCGAACACGCCCGTCGCGAAGCCCCGGCGGGACTGCTCGTACCACGCGTTGACGAAGGGTATGCCGGCCGCGAAGGTCGTCCCCGCGATGCCGAGGAAGAAGCCGAAGACGAGCATGAGGGCATACGACTTCGCAGAGCCGGCGACCGAGACGAGCAGGACGAAGGGCACCGACACCAGGAGCAGGAGGGTGAACATGACCCGGCCGCCGAGCTTGTCGGTGAGGGCTCCGACGGGGATCCGGCCGACCGACCCGACGAGCACCGGTGTCGCGACGAGGATCGACTTCTGGGTCGCCGAGAGGTGCATCTGCTCGGCGTAGCGGACCCCGAGGGGCCCGACGATGTTCCACGCCCAGAAGCTGATGGCGAAGGCCCACAGGGCCAGCAGGAGGTTCTTCGTCTGGCCCTGACGGATGTCGGCGTCGGTGGCGGTGGCGGCAGCGGTCATCGGCGTCCTTCTCTCGGTTGGCTGTCCCGGTCGGCGGTGCCGACGGGTGCCCAGCCCGCGCGGGTCGGGCGGGTGGCCGAGGCGCCGGTGGGCGACTCGTCACGGCTGCGGTAGACGATGTAGGGCCGGAACAGGTAGTGCACCGGCGCGGTGAAGGCGTGGACGAGCCGGGTGAACGGCCAGATCGCGAAGAGCGCCATCCCAACGAGCGCGTGGATGTGGAACTGGATCGGCGCGGCCGCCATGTCGGCGACGTTGGGGTGGAGGTAGAAGATCGAGCGGAACCACGGGGACACCGACTCGCGGTAGTTGTGCGCCTCGTGACCCGAGGTGATGCTCACGACCGTCGTCCACAGGCCGAAGGCGATCGACGCGACGAGCAGGACGTACATGAGCTTGTCGTTGCGCGTCGTCGCCATGAAGACGGGCCCGGTCCGCCTCCGCCGGTAGACGAGGATCCCGATGCCGACCAGCGTGCAGAAGCCCGCGATGGAGCCGAACAGGAGCGCGTTGAAGTGGTAGAGGCCCTCGGAGACGCCGACGGCGTCGGTCCACGACTCGGGGATGACGAGCCCGCCGATGTGACCGAAGAGGACGAACAGGATGCCGACGTGGAAGAGCGGGGAGCCGATGCGCAGCAGCCGCGACTCGTAGAGCTGGGAGGAGCGGGTCGTCCAGCCGAACTTGTCGAACCGGTAGCGCCAGATCGTCCCGCCGACGAGGAGGGCCAAGGTCAGGTAGGGCAGCACGCCCCAGAGCACGACGTCCATCAGGCGATCCCCACCCTCTCGGTCGGCGGTCCGTAGCCAGCCATCCGCATGACGGCCGCGCGGTCGGCGGGCGAGGCGCCCGGGAGGGTCAGGCAGACCGCCTCGACGACCCCGGCATACGGCGTCCCCGCCTCGGTCAGCGCGATCCGCAGCAGCTCGATGCTCGCCCGGTAGCTCTGGAGCAGCTCGGTGCCCGCGTCGAGGTCGACCCGCGCCGAGAACTCCAGGACCATCGGCAGGTAGTCGGGCAGCTCGCCGTGGGTGTCGACGAGGGCCCCGCTGTCGCGGTAGCGCCGCTTGAAGGCCGCCAGCACCTCGCCGCGCCGGCGGGTGTCGCCGTCGGTCCAGTAGGACAGGTAGAGCGCGTGCTTGCGGGACAGGTCGAAGAGCCGGACATACTCCTCCTGGAGCTGCGCGAGGTCCTGTCCGCGGGTCGACTCCAGGAAGGCGGAGATCCGCCGGGCGGCCGGCGTATGCGGGAGCTCGGCGAGCGCGTCGGCGATCGTCCCCAGGGCGGAGACGAAGGCCTCGTCGGGGTAGGACAGGCACCACGCCGCGGCCTGGTGGACGATCCGGTCGCCGGTCCGCGCGGCCTCGTGCCGGCTCACCGCCCGTCCTCCTCGGGGGCGTCGGGGAAGAGTCCCTCCGGAGAGCCGTTGCCGTCCCAGTTGAGGAGGTTGACCCGGCCCCGCAGGCTCGAGCCGCTCGTCCCCACCCCGCTCGTCTGGCGCTGGCGGAGCGCCTGGAAGGTCTCGATGGCGACGGGGGCGGGCCGGCCGCTCGCCTCGCCGAAGGCCGCCGAGCCGTACATCCCCGGCCCCTCGTCGTAGTCGAGGGAGCAGGCCAGCTCCTCCAGCTCGTGGGCCTTCTCCTTGTGCTGGAGGGCCGAGACGGTGGGGATGACGTAGCGCTCGCTGTACTTCGCGATGGCCATGAGCCGGTACATCTCGCGCAGCTCGGGCTCGGTGAGCCCGACCGACTCGGGGATCGCGGGGTTGGCCGGCCGGCCGAGGGTCACGTCGCGCATGTAGGCCCGCATCGCGGCGAGCCGCTGGAGCACCCGGGTGACGACGGCGGTGTCGCCCGCCGTGAACAGCTCGGCGAGGTAGTCCACGGGGATGCGCAGCGCGTCGATGGCCCCGAACAGGGTGTCCTGGTCCTCCGCGTCGTGGCCCTGGGAGGAGAGGAGGTCGACGATCGGCGACAGCGGCGGGACGTACCAGACCATGGGCATCGTCCGGTACTCCGGGTGGAGCGGGAGCGCCACCTTGTAGACCTTCGCGAGGGCATACACCGGCGACCGGCGGGCGGCGTCCAGCCAGTCCTCGGGGATCCCCTGCTCCCGCGCTGCCCGGGCGACCTCGGGGTCGTTGGGGTCGAGGAGGAGGTCGAGCTGGGCCTCGTAGAGATCCTGCTCGTCCTCGACCGAGGCGGCCGCGGTCACCCGGTCGACGTCGTAGAGGTAGAGCCCGAGGTAGCGCAGCCGTCCGACGCACGTCTCGGAGCACACGGTCGGTATGCCGACCTCGATCCGCGGGTAGCAGAACGTGCACTTCTCGGCCTTGCCGGACTTGTGGTTGAAGTAGATCTTCTTGTACGGGCAGCCGGTGATGCACTGGCGCCAGCCGCGGCACCGGTCCTGGTCGACGAGGACGATGCCGTCCTCCTCGCGCTTGTAGATGGCCCCGGACGGGCAGGAGGCCATGCACGACGGGTTGAGGCAGTGCTCGCAGATCCGCGGCAGGTAGAACATGAAGGTCTTCTCGAACTCGAAGCGGATCTTCTCGTTCGCCTCGCCCCGGGCCTTGTTGACCGCCTCGACGAGCGGGTCGAGGTGGCCCATCTCGCTCGCGCCGCCGAGGTCGTCGTCCCAGTTCGCCGACCAGGTGATCTTCGTGTCCTCGCCCGTGATGAGCGACTTGGGCCGGGCGACGGGGAAGTCGTCGCCGAGCGGGGCCTCGATGAGCGCCTTGTAGTCGTAGGTCCACGGCTCGTAGTAGTCCTCGAGCTCGGGCTGGACGGGACTGGCGAAGATCGTCAGGAGCTTGCGGAACCGGTTGCCCCCGCGGAGCGTCAACCGCCCCCGGCGCGTGCGGACCCACCCGCCGCGCCACTTCTCCTGGTCCTCGTAGCGGCGCGGATACCCCTGCCCCGGGCGGGTCTCCACGTTGTTGAACCACACGTACTCCGTGCCGGCCCGGTTGGTCCAGGCCTGCTTGCAGGTCACCGAGCACGTGTGGCACCCGATGCACTTGTCGAGGTTCATGACCATGCCCATCTGGGCCATGACGCGCATCAGTACTGCACCTCCTGGCGGCGCTTGCGGACGACGGACACCATGTCGCGCTGGTTGCCCGTCGGGCCGAGGTAGTTGAAGGCGTAGGACAGCTGGGCGTAGCCGCCGATGAGGTGCGTCGGCTTGACCAGCAGCCGGGTCACCGAGTTGTGGATGCCGCCCCGGCGGCCGGTGGCCTCCGACTTCGGCACGTCGATCGTGCGCTCCTGCGCGTGGTGGACGAAGACGACGCCCTGGGGCATCCGGTGGCTGACGATGGCACGGCATACGTAGACGCCGTTCTCGTTGACGCACTCGACCCAGTCGTTGTCGTGGACGTCGATGAGGGCCGCGTCCCGGTCGCTCATCCACACCGTCGGCCCGCCCCGGGCCAGGGAGAGCATGAGCAGGTTGTCCTGGTACTCGGAGTGGATCGACCACTTGTTGTGCGGCGTGAGGTAGCGGACCGTCACCTGCAGCTCGCCCGTCTCGCCGAGGACCGGCTCCCCGAAGAGCCGGTGCATGTCGAGGGGCGGACGGTAGGTCGGGAGGGCCTCGCCGAGGTCGGTCATCCAGTCGTGGTCGAGGTAGAAGTGCAGCCGGCCGGTCAGGGTGTGGAACGGCTTGAGCCGCTCGATGTTGACGGTGAACGGCGCATACCGCCGGCCGCCGGTCTCGGAGCCCGACCACTCCGGCGAGGTGATGACGGGCACCGGCGCGGTCTGGGTCTGGGCGAAGGTGATCCGCTTCTCCTCCGAGCCCCGGGCGAGGTCGGCGAGCTGCTTGCCGACGCGCTTCTCGAGGTCCTCGAAGCCCTGGACGGCCAGCTCGCCGTTCGTCGTCCCGGAGAAGGTGAGGATCGCCTCGGCGAGCTTGCGGTCGGTGTCGATGGCCGGTCGGCCGTCGCCCGCGCCGCCGAGCATGACGCCGTTGTCGTGGGCCAGCCGCTCGACCTGCTCGCGCAGCCGGAACGTGACGTTCTTCACCGTGAAGCCGAGGGAGTCGGCGAGCGGCCCGACCGTCGCGAGCTTGTCGGCGATGGCGGTGTAGTCGCGCTCGACGACCTGGAACACCGGCATCGTGCGGCCCGGGACGGCCTCGACCTGACCGGCGCGCCAGTCCAGGACGCGACCGCCCGGCTGGGCCGTCTCCCCCGGCGTGTCGTGGGTGAGGGCGACGCTGACGAGGTCCTTGCGGACGCCGAGGTGGTCCTTCGCGAGCTCGGACAGCCGCTGGGCGAGGAGGTGGAACAGGTCGAAGTCGGACTTGGCCTCCCACGGGGGGTCGATGGCCGGCGTGAAGGCGTGGACGAAGGGGTGCATGTCCGTCGAGGACAGGTCGTGCTTCTCGTACCACGTCGCGGCCGGCAGGACGACGTCGGAGAGCAGGGTCGTCGAGGTCATCCGGAAGTCCGCGGACACGAGGAGGTCGAGCTTGCCCTCGGGCGCCTCGTCGTGCCAGGTGACGTCCTTCGGATGCGGCGTCTGCGGGGACTCGGTGCCCATGACGTTGTTCGCCGTGCCGAGCAGGTTGCGCAGGAAGTACTCGTTGCCCTTGGCCGAGGAGCCCATGATGTTGGAGCGCCACAGGACG
>JBDIAL010000104.1:0-12440 GCA_039812405.1 Nostocoides sp. | reverse complement strand
GGCACGAGGCGGACCTCGCCGCCGTCGCCGCGGCCGGCCCGGACGGGGTCGTCGTCCCCAAGGTGGGGTCCGCCGAGGAGGTCCGCGCGCTCGCCGCGGCCCTGGCGTCCGCGGGCGCCCCGGACCGCACCCGGCTGTGGGCCATGGTCGAGACCCCGCAGGCGGTCCTCGAGGTCGCCCCGCTCGCCGCCGCGTCGCCCCGGCTCGCCGTGCTCGTCCTCGGGACCAACGACCTCGTCAAGGAGCTGCGGGCCCGGCACGTGCCGGGCCGGGCCCCGATCCTGCCCGCCCTGGCCACGGTCGTCCTCGCCGCCCGGGCGGCGGGCGTGGCCGTGCTCGACGGCGTCTACAACGACACGAAGGACCTCGAGGGGTTCGCCGCGGAGTGCGTCCAGGGGCGGGATCTCGGCTTCGACGGCAAGACCCTCATCCACCCGGGCCAGATCGAGGCCTGCAACGCGGCGTTCTCCCCGGGAGCGGACGAGGTGGCCGAGGCCCTCGAGGTCGTCGAGGCGTGGACGACGGGCGCGGGGCGCGGTGTCGTCACGGTGCGCGGCCGGATGGTCGAGAGCCTCCACGTCGACATGGCCCGCGAGGTGCTGGCCGCCGACGCGGCGGTCCGCGCGCTCGCCGCCGACCGGTGACCCGCCCTCGGTGGGACGGCCCAACCCGCCGAGGTCCTGCGGCGTCGTGAGGGTGAGGGCGCGCGGCGTCCTCCGGCGTGCCGGACCGACGGGGAGAGGTCATCATGGTGCAGGTGCGACAGGTGCGGATGCCACGCCGTGGCCCCCTCGCGGGCGCGGCCGGTGCTGTCGTGACGGCCGTGCTCCTCGCCGGCTGCGGCGGGGTGAGCGTCGGCCGGTCGGCGGACGGTCCCTCCTCCGTGACGAGCGCCCCGGCGTCGGGGGCTCCGACCGCCACCGGTCCGACGACCCCGAGCGGCACCGTGTCCGGCACGACGGGAGGCAGCCCGTCGGCGAGGGTGCAGCCCGCACCCGGGCCGACGACGTCCCAGCGGCCCGCGGCGAGCCCCACGACGTCCACGTCCACGGGGCGGTCCGGGCAGCCCACCCAGTCCGGGCCGACGGCCGGTGACACGCTGCGGCCCGGCATGTCCGGGGCGTCCGTGCGGACCGTCCAGCAGCAGCTGTCCGCCCTGGGCTACTGGCTCGGCACGCCGGACGGCACCTACGGCGGCCTGACGACCCAGGCCGTCCTGGCCCTCCAGAAGGCCGCGGGCCTGAGCCGGGACGGCGTCCTCGGCCCGCGGACCCGGGCGGCGCTGGAGGCCAAGGTGCGGCCCTCCGCCAGGATCGGCGGCACGGGCATCGAGGTGGACAAGACGAGGCAGCTGCTCCTCGTCGTGCGGGGCGGCACGGTCCGCACGATCCTCAACACGAGCACCGGCAGCGGCCAGGAGTACACCTCGAGCTACGGCACGCGGGCCGTCGCGGTGACCCCGTCGGGCACCTACCACGTCTACTACGTCGTCGACGGGATGGACCACGGCACGCTCGGCGACCTGTGGCGGCCGCGGTTCTTCAACGGCGGGATCGCCGTCCACGGCGCGGCCTCCGTGCCCGGCTATCCCGCCTCGCACGGCTGCGCCCGGGTGTCGAACGCCGCCATCGACATGATCTGGGCCGATAACCTCATGCCGATGGGCAGCCGGGTGACGGTCTACTGACGGTCTCCTGACGGCTCCGCGGAAGGGCTACCGTGGAGGCCATGAGCATCCCGGTCGACCTCGCGGAGCTGGCGGAGGCGACGCGCAACCACGACTACGCCTACCTCGTGACGGTGACGACGGAGGCGAACGCCCACGTCGTGGCCGTCGTGCCGACGGTCGGCGAGGGGGTCCTCGACATCGGCGACCTCGGCCGGCGGTCGATGGCCAACGCCACCACGCGCCCGGAGGTCACCCTCGTCTGGCCGCCCCGCGAGGTCGGCGGGCACTCGCTCATCGTCGACGGGCAGGCGCGCGCGACGGCCCCCGACGGGATCACCGTCACCCCGCTCCGGGCCGTCCTCCACCGCCCCGTGCCGCGCAGCGAGTCGGTCCCCGCGCCGGACGGAGCCTGCGGCAACGACTGCATCGAGCTGCCGCTGGCTGCCGGCGCGGCCGGTGGGACGGCCTGACGACCCGCCGCCATGGGCCTGTCACGCAAGCTGCTCGGCGAGAACGAGCGGGAGATCCTCCACATGCGCACGCACCCGAAGCAGCTCGTCCTGCCGATGGTCCTCCTCGTGCTCGTCCTCGTCGTCATGATCGTGGCGCTGGCCTCCCTGCGCGACCAGCAGGCCTGGCTGCGCTGGGCGGTCGTCGCCGTCGCCCTCGTCGCGATCCTCGTCCTCGTCCCGCTGCGGGTCCTGCGCTGGCTCACGACGACCTACACGGTGACCGACCGCCGGATCATCACCCGCAGCGGGCTCGTCAACCGGGTCGGCCACGACCTGCCGCTCGTCCGGATCAACGACGTGTCCTACGACCGGTCGCTCGTGGACCGGCTGCTCGGCTGCGGCACCCTCTGCCTCACGACGGCGGCCGACGACCCGGTGATCCTCCACGACGTCCCGGACGCCGAGCGCGTCCACGTCGTCATCACCGAGCTGCTGTTCGGCGCGACCCGCGGTGAGCGTCCCGCGGCCGACGTCCGCGACGACGGCTGAAGGCTCACCCGTCGGCCGAGGCTCACACGTCGCGAGGATCACAGAGGCCGGTCCCGGGGACCCGGCGGTCGGCATACTGCCTCACGTCCCCAACCCCGACGTGAGGTGGCGCAACGATGTCCCGACTCCAGGCGACCGAGGGCCTGACCGAGGAGCAGACCGAGCTCGTGGCGCTCGTCCGAGAGTTCGTCGAGGAGCAGATCCTCCCGGTCGCCACGCAGCTGGAGCACCGGGACGAGTACCCGACGGCGATCGTCGAGGGGATGAAGGAGATGGGGGTCTTCGGGCTGATGATCCCCGAGGAGTACGGAGGGCTGGGGGAGAGCCTGCTCACGTATGCCCTGTGCGTGGAGGAGATCGCCCGCGGCTGGATGTCGGTGAGCGGGATCATCAACACCCACTTCATCGTGGCCTACCTCCTCCTCCAGCACGGGACGGAGGAGCAGAGGCGGCACTACCTGCCGCGGATGGCGACCGGCGAGGTGCGGGGGGCGTTCTCGATGAGCGAGCCGTCGCTCGGCTCGGACGTCAGCGCGATCCGGACCCGGGCGGTCAAGGACGCCGAGGGCGACGGCTGGACGATCGACGGGCAGAAGATGTGGCTGACCAACGGGGGCAGCGCGAACCTCGTCGCCGTCCTCGTGCGGACCGACGTCGGCGGGGACACCCCCTACCGGAACATGACGACCTTCCTCGTCGACAAGGAGCCCGGGTTCGGGGAGACGGCGCAGGGCGTGACCGTGCCGGGCAAGATCTCGAAGATGGGCTACAAGGGCGTCGACACGACCGAGCTGGTCTTCGAGGGGCACCGGACCAGCAGCGCCCAGATCCTCGGCGGGGTGCCCGGGCGGGGCTTCTACCAGATGATGGACGGGGTCGAGGTCGGCCGGGTCAACGTCGCGGCCCGGGCCTGCGGGGTGGCGCTGCGGGCCTTCGAGCTGGGGATCGCGTATGCCCAGCAGCGGGAGACCTTCGGCCGCAAGATCGCCCAGCACCAGGGGATCCTGTTCCGGCTCGCCGACATGGCCACGAAGGTCGAGGCGAGTCACCAGCTCATGGTCAAGGCGGCCCGGCTGAAGGACGCGGGGGAGCGCAACGACCTGGAGGCCGGGATGGCCAAGTACCTCGCGGCGGAGAACTGCGCGGACGTCGTCGAGCAGTCCTTCCGGATCCACGGCGGGTACGGCTACTCGACGGAGTACGAGATCGAGCGGCTCTACCGGGAGGCCCCGATGCTGCTCATCGGCGAGGGCACCGCGGAGATCCAGAAGATGATCATCGGCCGCCGTCTCCTGGAGGACTACAAGCTCCCGTCGTGACCCGCCCGCACCCTCCACCCCGCGGCCGGGCCCGCGAGCGGACAGGAGGCGGACAGCGCGCACCCAGCGGATCCTGCGACAATGACGGCATGAGCACCCAGCCGGGAGTCCGCGGCCTCGGGCCCGCGGTCAGGTCCGCCCTCGCCCTCGAGTACCCCATGTCGGTCGGTGTCTACGACAAGTACGAGGACGCCCAGCGAGCCGTCGACTACCTCTCCGACCACGAGTTCCCCGTCCAGAACCTCATGATCGTCGGGACCGACCTCAAGCAGCTGGAGCGGGTCACCGGGCGGCTGACCCGCGGTCGGGTCGCGGCCGGCGGCGCGCTGTCGGGCGCCTGGCTCGGCGGGTTCGTCGCGCTCATCTTCGCCTTCTTCTCCAGCAACGCCTCGATCGTGTCGTTCGTCTCGACCGTCCTGTTCGGCACCGTGTTCGGCCTCGTCTGGGCGCTCATCGGCTACCGGCTGACCGGAGGGGCCCGCGACTTCACCTCGGTCACCCAGGTCGTCGCGACGAAGTACGAGGTGCTCGCCGAGCACAAGGTCGTCGGCCAGGCGCGCGAGCTGCTCGCCCAGATGGACCCGTATGCCGCGGCGCAGCAGCAGATCCGGCAGGCCCAGGAGGCCGACCGGGCCGCCGCCCAGGCCGCCCAGGCGGCTCAGGCCACCCAGCAGCAGGCCGCGGAGCAGGCGAGCCGGCCCACCCACCTGCCGGAGCAGTGACCAATCATCCCCGGAGGGTGAGCCGCCCGCGCCCGTGAGGGACCGGCATACCTCTAGGGTCCAACCATGATGCGGCGGGTGACCCGGTCCGGCTCGACGGCCATGAACCTCGGTGACGCCCTCTGGTCGGTCGTCACGACGGCGCTCGGCGTCGGGGTGGGCGTCGCCCTCGTCGACGGGGTGCACAGCGACAGCGGGTGGGCGCTCGTCGGGGTCTGTGTCGCGGTCTTCGTCTTCCAGCTGCTCGTCGCGCCCCTGCTGCGCGCCTTCGCGCGGTTCGGCAGTGCCATCCTCGCGCTCCTCGTCGGGATCGCCGGCCAGATCGCCGTCGTCGCGCTCGCCCTGCAGGTCACGCCGGGCGTGCACAGCGACTCCTTCGGCTCCATCCTCGCCGTCATGGTCATCGCGGCCGTCGTCATGGCGTTCGGGCGCTGGGTCGTCGGCGCGGCGGACAGCTCCTACGTCCTCGGCAGCGCGATCCAGCGGGGGCGCCGGGAGGCCCGGCGTCGTGGGGGAGGCGCGACGGGGCAGGCCCAGCGCGCCACCGGCGTCCTCCACGTCATGCTCGACGGCGTCTCGCCGCAGGTGCTGCGCGGCGCGCTGGAGTCCGGGCAGGCGCCGACCCTGGCCCGCTGGCTCATCACCGACCGGACGCACACCCTGACGCCGTGGTGGGTCCGGGTGCCGTGCACGACACCGGCGAGCACGGCCGGTCTCCTGCACGGGGACGTCTCGGAGGTCGTCGCGTTCCGGTGGTGGGACCGCGAGCTGGGCCGGCTCGTCGTGACGAACCGGCCGTCCGACGCGCACCTCGTGGAGGGCCGGTTCGTCGCCGGCGGCGGCCTGCTGCGGGAGGGAGGGGTGGCCATCAGCACGATGTTCACCGGTGAGGCGGACACCTCCCTGCTCGTCATGAGCCGGGCCGGACGCAGCCGCGGCGGCCTCGGGCCCGGGGAGGCGTTCGTCCCCTTCTTCTCCAGCCCGTTCCTCCTGCCGCGGTCCCTCGTCCTCACCGTCGGCGAGATGGTCAAGGAGCTGTACCAGGGCCGGCGCCAGCGGATCCGCGGCGTCCTGCCCCGGGTCAAGCGGACCGGCTCCTACGTCCTCCTCCGGGGCGTCACGAACGTCCTGCTCCGCGACCTCAACCTCGCCCTCATCGCCGAGTACCTCGCCAAGGGGGCCCCGGCGATCTTCGTCGACCTCGTCGACTACGACGAGATCGCCCACCACGCCGGCCCGGAGCGCCCCGAGTCGCTGCGGGCGCTCGAGGGGCTCGACACGGTGCTGCGCCACCTCGAGGAGGTCTGCGACGCGGTGCCGACCGACTACCGGATCGTCGTCGTCTCCGACCACGGCCAGAGCCTCGGCGCGACCTTCGAGCAGCTCAACGGGACGACCCTCGCCGACCGGGTCGGCGAGCTCCTCGCGGTGGGGGGCGGCAGCACGGTGACCGCCGACGCGGGCGAGGAGTACGGCCCGCTCAACACCCTCATCTCCTCCTTCCTCGGGTCGGCGGCGGCCCGGGCCTCGGGCAGCGTCCTCGGGCCCGACAAGCAGTCGACGGTGCCCGAGGCCGGCGAGGACGCGACGCTGCCCGAGCTCGCGGTCATCGCCTCGGGCAACCTCGGCATGGTGTGGTTCCCCCGGCTGCCCCCGCGGCCCGACCTCGCGAGCCTCACGGCGCGCTGGCCCGACCTCGTCGCCGGCCTCCTCGCGACGGCCGGGGTCGGGCTCGTGATGGTGCGGGACGGCGACGGGGCCGCCGTCGTGGGGCGCGACGGGATCCGCCGGGTCGGCGGGGAGCGCGACGGCGAGGTCACCGGGGAGGACCCCCTCGCCGCATACCCCCTCCAGGCCGCCGCGGACCTCGGCCGGCTCGACGGGCTCGTGCACTGCGGCGACCTCGTCCTCGTCTCGACGATCGAGGAGTTCGACCTCGTCCACGCCTTCGAGGGGCTCGTGGGGAGCCATGGCGGCCTTGGCGGGGCGCAGAACGACGGGATCCTCATCCACCCCACCGACTTCACCCTCGACGCCGACCTGCTCTCGCGCCCCGGGGACGACCCGGAGGAGCCGCTCACCGTCGTGGGCTCCGACCGCGTCCACGAGCAGCTCGTCCGCTGGCGCCGGCGCTGGGGTGCCGGCCCGGCCCGCTGACGTCATGATGCGCCTCACCTGGCTCGGCCACTCCACCGTCGTCATCGACCTCGACGGGACGCGGCTGGTCACCGACCCGCTGCTGCGCTCCCACGCCGGCCCGCTCCGTCGCCTCGGCCCGACCCCCTCGCCCGAGCAGTATGCCGACGCGACGGCGATCCTGTTGTCCCACCTGCACACCGACCACGCCGAGCCCGCCTCGCTGCGCCTCCTCGGCGATGCCCCCGTCGTGTCGGACGAGGCCATCGCCGGGTGGGTGCGGCGCCGGGTGAAGCGGCCGTCCGTGGCGCTCGGCCCCGACGAGTGGTGGGCGGCGAGCGAGCAGGTCGCGGTGCGGCTCGTCCCGGCCGTGCATCCCGACCGCCCGCTGCCGCACCGGCCGAACACCGCGACCGGCCACGTCGTCCGCGGCCCGTCCGGCGTCGTCTGGTTCGCCGGTGACACCGAGGCGTATCCCGGGATGGCCTCCCTGTCCCGGCTCGCCGGGGCCCCGGTCGACGTCGCGCTCGTCCCGATCGCCGGGTGGGGTCCGCGGCTCGGTCCCGGCCACCTCGACGCCCGCGGCGCCGCGGCCGTGTGTGCCACGGTGCGGCCCCGGTATGCCATGCCGATCCACTACGGGACCCTCCACCCCCCGGGGTTCTCGCTGGGGTCGCTGCGCTGGGTGCGCCGACCGCTCGCCGAGTTCCACGCGGCGCTCGCCGAGCTGGCGCCGCAGACCCGGCTGCTGCCCGCGCACCTCGGCG
Organism: Nostocoides sp.; assembly: GCA_039812405.1. Lineage (GTDB taxonomy): Bacteria > Actinomycetota > Actinomycetes > Actinomycetales > Dermatophilaceae > Nostocoides. Next base: position 4,826 of record JBDIAL010000104.1, on the reverse strand, counting down.
CGACGGTCGAGGTGCCGACGGGCTGAGCCGCGGGCGTCCCGGGAGGCCTGGCGGCGGGCCGGGCCGGGCGGCTCAGCCCCGGGACCGGACCTCGCGGATCCACGCCTCGACGTCGGCGCTCGAGCGGGGGATGGCGGCCGACAGGTTGCGGTGGCCGTCGGCGGTGACGAGCACGTCGTCCTCGATGCGCACGCCGATCCCGCGGAACCGCTCGGGCGCCTTGAGGTCGTCGGCCTTGAAGTAGAGGCCCGGCTCGACGGTGAGCACCATGCCGGGCGTCAGCTCGGCGTCCATGTACTCCGCGCGGGTCGCGAGGGCGCAGTCGTGGACGTCGAGCCCGAGGTGGTGGGAGGTGCCGTGGACCATCCAGCGCCGGTGGTACTGGCCGTGCTCGGCGTCGAGGGTGTCCTCCACGGACACGCCCTCGGGGAGCAGGCCCCACGCATGGAGCCGCTCGGCGATGACGCGGATCGCCGCGGCGTGGACGTCGGAGAACCGGTTGCCGGGCCGCACCGCCGCCAGACCGGCCTCCTGCGCCGCGAAGACCGCGTCGTAGACCTCGCGCTGGGCGTCGGTGAACTCGCCGTCGACGGGCAGCGTCCGGGTGATGTCGGCCGTGAAGAGCGAGTCGACCTCGACCCCGGCGTCGAGCAGCACGAGCTCGCCCTCGTGGACGTCGCCGGTGTTGCGGATCCAGTGCAGGGTGTTGGCGTGGTCGCCGGCCGCGCAGATCGAGTCGTAGCCGACGCCGTTGCCCTGGTGCCGGGCGTGGAGCCCGAAGAGCCCCTCGACCCAGCGCTCGCCGCGACCTCGCGAGACGGCCTCGGCCAGCCCCGCGATGACCGCCTCGAAGCCGACCGCCGTCGCGTCGACGGCCTCCTGCAGCTGCTCGACCTCCCACTCGTCCTTGACCATCCGCAGGTGCGAGAGGGCGTGGGCCAGCTCCTCGTCCCGGGCCTCGAGGGTCTCGGCGTCGGCGCCGTTCTCGACGCGGCGCGCGTCGAGGACGGCGGTGAGCTCGCGGTCCGCGTCGCGGACCACGCGGACGGTCACCTCGCCGGCGTCCTTGGCGACGGCGTCCGGCAGCTCGTCGAGGTGCCGCGCCGTGAGGCCGAGCTCCAGCTCGATGTCCCCGATCGTCGGGCGGGGCCCGACCCAGAACTCTCCGTAGCGCGCGTCGGCGAAGAACTCGTCGGTCTCGCGGCCCGCCGAGGGGCGGACGTAGAGGATCGCCTCGTGCCCGCCGCCGGGGCGTGGCTCGAGCACGAGGACCGCGTCCGGCTCGCGGTCGGCGCCGAGACCGGTGAGGTGGGCGAAGGCCGAGTGGGGGCGGAAGACGTAGTCGCAGTCGTTGCTGCGGACGGTCAGGCCGCCGGCAGGGACGACGAGCCGCTCGCCCTCGTGGGCGGCGCTCAGCGTGGCCCGGCGGGCAGCGGCATACGGGACGACGGCAGCGGGACCGGTGACGAGGGGTCGCCGGGGGGCCCAGTCCTCCCGGACGAACCGCCGGAACGCCTCGGTCGTCGGGCGGGCGCGGTTCTCGGACGTCTGCTGCTGTTCGCGCGTGCTCATCCCGCCATGGTGCCACGCCGGCGGCCCCCCCGGCCCGCCCGCGCCGGTCGGTCCGCGCCGGCCGGTCGCCCGGGCTCCGAGCGCATACTGCCGGTATGCCGGGCTCGCCTCCTCCGTCCGCTCCGCCCGCGCTGGCCGAGCAGTTCCGTCGCCACTTCGCGGGCACGGGCACCCTCTACGAGGCGCTGCTCGCCCGCCTCGCCGACGACCTCGAGGCGGGCGGCGTGACGGCCGGGATCTGCGCGGGCTGGGAGGGCGCGTCGGGACCCGACGTCGTCCAGCTGCGGCTCCTCGCGGCCCTGTTCCGCATCGTCCTGCGTGGCGATGCGCCGCAGCTCGTGCGCTACTACCCCTGCCTCGGCGGGACCGCGTCGCCGTGGTCCGCCTGGGACGCCGTCGCGCCCGTCGTCGCCGACCATGCCGCAGAGCTGCACGACGCGCTGGACGTCGCCCCGCAGACCAACGAGGTGGGGCGGTCCGCGCCACTGCTCGTCGGGCTCTTCGCGGCCGTCCGGCGGACCGGGCTGCGCCGGGTCCGCCTCCTCGAGCCCGGCGCCTCCGCCGGCCTCAACCTCAACCTCGACCGCTACCGCCTCACCGGGCCGGGGTGGTCCTCCGGGCCGGCCGACAGCCCGCTGACGCTCGACACCCGCTGCGCGGGCGTCGAGCCGGCGGACCTCGAGATCGTCGAGCGACGCGGCTGCGACCTGTCGCCCGTCGACGCCGCGAGCGAGGAGGGGGCGCTGCGGCTGCGGTCCTTCGTCTGGCCGTGGCAGCTGGACCGGCACGCCCGCCTCGCCGCGGCCCTCGACGTCGTCCGTCGGCACCCGGTGACCGTCGACCGGGCCGGCGCGTCCGGCTGGCTCGCCGGGCAGCTCGCGGAGACCCCCGAGCCCGGTGTCCTCACCGTCGTCTGGCACTCGGTGACCCGGCAGTACTGGCCCCCGGCCGAGACCGCCCGGGTCGAGTCGGTCCTCGCGGACGCCCGGGGCCGGATGCCGCTGGCGCACCTGTCGATGGAGGACTCGCCGACCCGCTCGGGCGCGCTGACCGACGTGGCCGTCGACGGGCCCGAGGTGCGCCTCGACGGCGAGCTCATCGCCCGCTGCCACTACCACGGGCCGCCCGTCGTCCTCCTGCCGTCAGTGGGGGGCCCGTGACGCCGAGGTGACCAGGCCGATGACCACCGCGCCCCACCACGCCACCTGGGAGACCGCGACGGACGTGAGCATCCGGCGCCGCAGCTGCGGCGGGAGGTCCGCGAGGCCCTCCGGGTCGCCGGCGGCCCGCAGCCGGTCGGCCAGGGCGCGGACGGCCACCCCGTTGTTGACGACGACGAGGACGAACGCGATCTTCGCCAGGGTCATCGGCCGGGTCAGGACGGGGGCGAGGAAGATCCCCGAGATCCCGAGGAGGCCGATCCCGAGCCAGACGAGCGGGTCGGTGAGATCGGCCAGCCGGCGCACCTCCTCGAAGCGCCGGCGGTGGGTGAGCCAGGCCAGGCCGTACCAGTCGACGAGCAGGATCGGGCCGAAGGCGAGGACGAGCCCCAGGACGTGTGCCGCCCGCGCGACGGCGAACCCGGTCCCCTCGACGTGGACCCGGGTCGAGGCGAGGAACGAGCCGGCGATGAACGCGGTCGCGAGGAGATTGAGGTGCCAGGGCGTCGCAGGCTTGTGGTGGCGGCCGGACCCCATTCCCCGCCTCCTCTCGCTCGTCGCGTCACGGTGCTGACCAAGATTTGCAGGTGCGGTCACGCCGCGTGACCGGATCGTGTCAGACTGCGCGGGTGGGAAAGCACTCGGGGGATCGGGACCTGCGCCTGATCTGGGGCATCGTCGGAGCCGTCGTGGCCATCCTGCTCGTCGGAGGTGGCGTGACGTATGCCATGACACGCGACAGCGGGTCGTCCTCGGCGTCGGGGTCGACGACGACCGGTTCGACGACCCCCGCGACGTCGGCGGCCACGGACACCGCCACGGCGACCGGCTCCCCGCCGGCGACGGACACCGACACCTCGCGGGCCGCCACCGCCCAGACCGCCCTCGCCTCGTGCGCGGCCGCGACCGCCGCCGGCGACACGATGGCCAAGGCCGCCGTCGCGAGCGCCCGGGACTGGGGCATCCACACCCAGGCCGAGCTGGACAACGAGTCGGGCAAGATCACCTATGCCCAGGCCGAGGAGCTGTGGGCGGAGACCAAGGCGCGCGCCCCGTCGGACATCGACCGCTTCCACAGCAGCTACGCGGCCTGGACGGCCAAGCGCGGCGCGTGCACCGGGATCGAGCACGCGACCGTCGGGACCCCGTCCGCCGCGGCCGGCGCGAAGTGCGCAGTGCGGGCCGGAGCCCTCACCGTGGTCGCGGCCGGCGGCAAGGTCGTCAACGACCAGTGGGCCGCCCACGTCGTCATGATGGCCAACAAGGCCCACACCGACCACTCGGCCTACCGGGCCCGCTGGCTCGAGATGGTCCACATGGCCGGCCCGGCGCTCGCCACCTACCACGGCGCGGCCGGCAAGCTGGCCGACGCGCCGAGCTGCTCCGCCTCCTGACCTCTCGCGCCCGCGGTCAGAGGGCCGCGTCGGGAGCCTTGCGGCGCTCCTCGTCGGCGCTCGCGTCGTCGGGCATCGTCTGGCTGCTCATCTCCGCCTCGACCCGCCGCTGGTAGATGGAGATCTCCTCCGCGACGCGCGCCGCGTCCCAGCCGAGGATGGGGGCGATGAGCTCGGCGGCATACGGCGCCGCCTCGATGCCGCGGTCCCGCGCCTCGATGGACACCCGGGTCCGCCGGGTGAGGACGTCGGTGAGGTGGAGGGCCCCCTCCTGGGCCGCGGCATAGACGACCTCGACCTTGAGGTGCCCCTCGGCGCCCGGCAGCTCCTCGCGCAGGGACGGGTCGACGTTCATGAGGGCGATGAGCTCGTTGGTCAGCGAGCCGTAACGGTCGAGCAGCATGACCATGGCGTCGGTGTCGATGCCGCACGAGTCGGCGAGCAGCTCGGGCCGGGCCGCCATGCCCTCGTAGCCGCGGGCCCCGGCGAGCGGGACCTCCTGGGTCCGGCTCGCCGCCACCTCGCGTCCCAGCTCGGCGACGGCGAGGTCGACGGCGTCCTTGGCCATGACCCGGTAGGTCGTGTACTTGCCGCCGGCGACGACGACCATCCCGGGAGCGACCCGCGCGACGACGTGCTCGCGGGACAGCTTGGTCGTCGAGCTCTCCTCGCCCGAGATGAGCGGCCGCAGCCCGGCATA
>JBDIAL010000103.1:0-12486 GCA_039812405.1 Nostocoides sp. | reverse complement strand
GGGGAGCCGCCGATGGGGCGGTGCGGGACCCCGCGGACGGCATACCGGCGGCCGCGGACCCGGCCCGGCAGCGGCTGCACCGACCCGCGATCCTCGTCCACGGCACGGCCGACGCCACCGTCCCGCTCGCGGCCTCCTGGTCCTACCTCGCCGCCCGGGGCGCGGGCGACGCCCCCTGCCGGCTCGTCACCGTGCCCGGCGCAGACCACTTCGCCCTCGTCGACCCGGGTGACCCCGCCCTCCGGCTCCTCGTCGACGCCGTCACCGACCTCGCCGGCGCCGCCGGGCGGCAGAGCCTGCCGGGTCGCGAAGATCGTCGCGGAAATTAGAGTGGGCGCCATGGCGCCGAACCCGACCCGCTCGTTCGGCGGCGCCCGGCTGCACATCGTGACCGGCAAGGGGGGCACGGGCAAGACGACGGTCGCGGCGGCCTTGGCCGTGGCCCTCGCCGAGCAGGGTCACGCCGTGCTCCTCGCCGAGGTGGAGGGCCGGCAGGGCATCGCCCAGACCTTCGACGTCCCGCCGATCGGGGCCGAGGAGGTCCGCGTCTACAACCACCGCTCGGGCGGCGAGGTGTGGGGACTCGCCGTCGACGCGAAGGCCGCGCTCATGGAGTACCTCCAGACCTTCTACCGGCTGGGCCGCGCCGGCTCGGTCCTGGAGCGGGTCGGCGCCATCGACTTCGCGACGACCATCGCCCCCGGCGTGCGCGACGTCCTGCTCATCGGCAAGGTCTTCGAGGCGGTCGGGCGGACGACGGGCCACCGTCGCGGCAAGGGCGACCTCGTGTGGGACGCCGTCGTCCTCGACGCCCCGCCGACGGGCCGGATCACCCGCTTCCTCAACGTCAACTCCGAGGTCGCCGACGTCGCGAAGGTCGGGCCCATCCGCAGCCAGGCCGACTCCATCACCCGGCTGCTGCGCAGCCCCCGCACCGTCGTCCACGTCGTGACGCTCCTGGAGGAGATGCCGGTCCAGGAGACCGTCGACGCGCTGGCCGAGATCCGCGCCATCGGGGTGCCGCTCGGCGCCATCGTCGTCAACCAGGTCACCGAGCCGGCGCTCCCCTTCCCCCGGCTGCGGGCCGTCGCGACGGACGACGAGGAGGAGGGGTATGCCATCCGCGCGGCGCTGCGCCGCGACCTCACCGCGGTCGGGGTCCGGGTCGGCGACGCGATGGTGGAGGGGCTGCTCACCGAGGCGCACGCTGTCGCCGAGCGGGTGGAGATCCAGCAGGAGCAGGCCGCCGTCGTCGCCGACCAGCGGCTGCCCGTCCTCCGGCTGCCGTGGCTGCCCGACGGGATCGAGGAGGGCGGGCTCGGCACGCTCGCCGACGCCCTCCGCGAGCAGGACGTGCACTGACGTGGCGGGCACCAGGGCGACGCCCCTCGACGTCGACGAGCTGCTCGCGCGCGACGACGTGGGGATCATCGTGTGCTGCGGGTCCGGCGGCGTCGGCAAGACGACGACGGCCGCCGCGCTGGGCCTGCGGGCCGCCGAGCGGGGCCGGTCGGTCGTCGTCCTCACCATCGACCCGGCGCGCCGGCTCGCCCAGTCCCTCGGGCTCGAGCACCTGGACAACACCCCCCGCCCCGTCCACGGCGTCGACGAGGCCGCGGGCGGGCGGCTCGACGCGATGATGCTCGACATGAAGCGGACCTTCGACGACGTCGTCGAGCAGCACGCGACGCCGGAGAAGGCCGCCCAGATCCTCGCCAACCCCTTCTACCAGGCCGTGTCGAGCTCCTTCGCCGGCACCCAGGAGTACATGGCGATGGAGCGGCTCGGCCAGCTGCGCGCCGAGGCCGACCGGGACGGCACGTGGGACCTCGTCGTCGTCGACACCCCGCCGTCCCGCAGCGCGCTCGACTTCCTCGACGCGCCGAAGCGGCTCGGGTCGTTCCTCGACGGACGGTTCATCCGCCTGCTCGCCGCGCCCGCGCGGGCCGGCAGCAGGGCATACCTCAAGGTCTTCTCCGCCGGCGTCGACCTCGCGACCCGCACCCTGTCGAAGGTCCTCGGGGGGCAGATGCTCCACGACGTGCAGACCTTCGTCGCGGCGCTGGACACGATGTTCGGCGGGTTCCGCGAGCGGGCCGACCAGACGTATGCGCTGCTCAAGGAGGACACGACGGCCTTCGTCGTCGTCGCGGCGCCGGAGCGGGACGCGCTGCGCGAGGCGTCCTACTTCGTCGACCGGCTCGACGAGGAGGGCATGCCGCTCGCCGGGGTCGTCGTCAACCGAATGCAGCGGGTCGTCGCCACGGGCCTGTCGGCGGCCCGGGCCGCCGCGGCCCTCGAGGCCCTCGAGGACGCCGGCACCGGGGCGTCGACGACGACCGACCTGCTGCGTCTCCACGAGGAGATCGCCCGGACGGCGGCCCGCCACACGGCGACGACCCGGCGGTTCCGGACCGGGCACCCCGGCATACCCCTCGCCGAGGTCGCGGCCCAGCCGCGGGACATCCACGACCTCGAGGGCCTGCGCGCCATCGGCGCCGCGCTCGCCGCCCGCTGACCGCCGGCGGGTGAGCGAGGCCTCCACCGACGCGAGGTGAGCCCGCCGGGAGATCCCGGCGGGCTCACCTCGCGTCGCGGAAGCCGGTGACCGTGCTCAGCCGGCCATCTTCTGGGCCTGCGTCTGCTCGCGGAGGGCCATGATCTCGGCCTCCCACGAGACGACGTCCGGCCGGCGGCGCAGCAGCGCCCGGCGCTCACGCTCGGTCATGCCTCCCCAGACCCCGAACTCCGTGCGGTTGTCGAGGGCGTCCGCGAGGCACTCGGCGACGACCGGGCACCCCTTGCAGATCACCTTCGCAGCACGCTGCGCCTTGCCTCTGACGAAGAGCGCGTCGGGGTCCTTCCCCGCGCACACTCCCCTGCTCGTCCAGTCGCGCGACCACGCGTCCTGCACACCGACATACCCAGCCATCGTTCCTCCCAATGGGCCTGGTGGCCTCATCCCCACCGATGAAGTCCTACGCTGAGAAACAGTAAAGAGTTGTTAAAGAAACTCCTATGGCACGTTGGTGCTGTTTTCAGGCTAGCCCCCAGTGACTAGTCAACCTGGCGTTACGGGCTATTTCGGACACCCCCTCGGACCAGCCCGGGCCCGGCAGTCTCCCAGCCCCGGCCCAGCGCCGCGGGGGTACCAGGAAGCTGTCAGCAGGATCACAGCCCGCTCCCAGAGGCCGCTCTCCCGAGGTCACAGCCTGGTGACACCTGGGGCCATAGCACGTCGACGTTTCGGTCGGGCACCATGCCCCGGGTTACCCTCGACGGCATGATGGGGAGACTCGCGTCCGCAGGCAACGTGCTGCGGCTGCTCGGAGCGTTCGTCGTGCTCGCCGTAGTGGCGGGCGTCCTCGCGGCGGGCCTGGCCATCCCGGCCGTCGGGGCGACCGGCAGCACGGTCAAGGGCGGCGTCACGCTGTTCAACGACCTGCCGAGCGACCTGACCCAGAGCCCCCTCAACCAGCAGTCCAGGATCCTCGACGCCGACGGCGGCGTCATCGCGACGCCCTACGCCGAGAACCGCATCATCGTCCCGCTCAAGCGGGTCGCCCCGATCATGCAGAAGGCCCAGATCGCCATCGAGGACAGCCGCTTCTACGAGCACGGCGGCATCGACGTCCGCGGCCTGTCCCGGGCCCTCGTCTCGACCGTCCAGGGCGACAAGCAGGGCGCCTCGACCCTCACCCAGCAGTACGTCAAGATGACCCTCCAGGAGAACGCCCTCCAGAACGACGACCAGGAGGCCGCCCAGGCCGCCGTGGCGCGCAGTGGGGTCGAGGGCGTGGCCCGCAAGCTGCAGGAGCTGAAGTACGCCATCAAGCTCGAGCAGACCCTGACCAAGGACCAGATCCTCGACGGCTACCTCAACCTCGCCTACTACGGCGACCTCGCCTACGGCGTCGAAGCAGCCGCCCAGCACTACTTCTCCATCCCCGCCTCCAAGCTCGACTACAACCAGGCGGCCCTGCTCGCCGGGCTCGTCCAGCAGCCCAGCGCCACCGACCCGGTCACCCACCCCAAGGCCGCCCAGGCCCGCCGCGACGTCGTCCTGGACCGGATGGCCCAGCTCGGCGTCATCACCGCCAAGCAGGCCGCGAGCGCCCAGAAGGTGCCGGTCACCAAGATGCTCAAGGTCAAGGCGGCCCGCAACACCTGTCAGCGCTCGTCCCAGCCCTACTTCTGCACCTACATCATCGCCTGGCTGCAGCAGCAGAAGGCCCTCGGCTCCGACCCCGCCGAGCGCCTGCGCAACCTCGACACCATGGGCCTGACGATCCAGACGACGCTCGACCCGAAGCTGAGCAACTACATCACCAAGACCCTCCGCTCCCGGATCCCCGCGGGTGACCGGCGCGGCGCGGCGGCGACGATCATCCAGCCGGGCACCGGCGAGGTGCTCGCCATGGGCCAGACGTCCAAGTTCCCCGTCGGCAACCAGAAGGGCAAGGCCTACACCCAGCAGAACTGGAACGTCGACGCCAAGTACGGCGGGTCGACCTACGGCTTCCAGATCGGCTCGACGGCCAAGATGTACATCCTGTCCGACGCCCTCACCCAGGGAGTCCCGGCCAACGGCTCGACGTATGCCAAGGCCGCCGGCCCGACAAATGCCGCCATCTACACGCGGGCCGACAACAGCGACAGCTGCAACGACTGGGGCACCTGGCCGGTCCGCAACGACTCCCCGTGGGGCGGCGGCAACATGAGCCTGTGGAGCGCGACCGGCCAGTCGGTCAACTCCGCCTTCGCCTCGCTCACCATGAAGCTCGGCGTCTGCCACGTCATCGACATGATGGGCAAGATGGGCCTGCACATGGGCAACGGCGAGGCGCTGCCGAAGTACCCGACGATGGCCCTCGGCGCCGGCACCATCGCCCCCATGACGGTCGCCGCGGGCTACGCGACGATCGCCTCGGGCGGCATCTACTGCGACCCGACGCCGGTCACCTCGATCAAGGACGCCGACGGCAAGTCGATCTCCCTCGGTACGAACCCGTGCCGCCGGGTCCTCGACAAGGACGTCGCGGCCGGCGTCGCCCATCTCCTCAAGGCCCCGCTGTCGGCCGGTGGCACCGCGGATGGTCAGGGCGTCCCCGGCCGGCCGTCCGCCGGCAAGACGGGCACGACGGACTCGCACGTCCAGACCTGGTTCGCCGGCATCACCCCCCAGCTGGCGACCGCCGTCTGGGTCGGCACGGGGATCGGGGTCGGCAACGGCATACCGAGCACGCCCTTCAGCATGGGCAGCGTCTTCGGGGCCACGTATGCCGCACCGCTGTGGCGCCAGATCATGACCGAGGCGTCCAAGGGCATGCCCGTCAAGCAGTTCCCGACGGCGTCCTCGAAGGTGTCCAACGGGGTCTACGACAGCATCCCCTACGTCATCGGCAAGTCGGCGTCGTCGGCCAAGGCGGCGCTCGAGGCCGCGGGCTTCAGCGCCTACTACGCGGGGCGCTACAACAGCACCTACCCCGCGGGCACCGTGGCGGCGACGACCCCGTCCGGCCGCGCTCTCGAGGGCTCCTCCGTCGGCTACTACATCTCGACCGGCTACGTCCCCAAGCCCCGGTCGACACCGCACTCCAACCCGTCGAAGTCGTCCAAGAAGGCCACGAGCAAGCCGACCTCCAAGGCGACGAACAAGCCCACCTCCAAGCCGACGTCGAAGCCGAAGCCGACCAAGAGCCACGGTCACTGAGCCGTGCCCGGCCCCGGCGGGCCTGACCCGGGGCGAGGGTAGCGTTTGGCCGTGCGTTTCCTCGATGTCGGCGACCTGCTCATCGAGACCGAGACCGGACAGGTCACTGCCGGGGGGCGTCGTCCCGCGCAGGTCCTCAGCACGTTGCTGATGCACCTCAATCGTCGGGTGGCGGTGGACCTGCTGCTGGACGCCGTATGGGGGGATGACCCCGGCCCGCGGGCGGTGGCGACCCTGGAGACGCACGTATGGCGTTTGCGGCGACTGCTGGAGCCCCAGCGGAGACGCGGCGAGGCGGCGTCCCTCCTGCTCAACGACTCCGGCGGGTATCGACTGGTGGCAGCGAGGGAGCAGGTCGACTCCGCTCGTTTCGAACAGCTGTGCCTCGACGTGCTGAGCCTGCTCAACAGCGGCCAACCGGAGCGGGCGCTGCGGGCGGCGGACGAGGCCACGTCGCTGTGGCGGGGGGCGCCGTACGAGGTGGTCGCGGACCGCCCGTGGGCGGCCGGCGTCATCGCTCGTCTGCACGAGCTCTCGGCGCAGCTCGCCGAGCGCAGGGTCGACGCCATGCTCGCCACCGGCCAGGCCGCGCGGGCGGTCGTCGACCTCGAGCCGCTCATCGCGACGCAGCCGTTCCGAGAGCGCCTGTGGTGGCAGCGGATGCTCGCCCTGTACCGGACGGGCCGCTCCGAAGAGGCGCTCCAGAGCTACCAGACCATCCGGCGCAGACTGCACGACGAGGTGGGAGTCGAGCCGGGCCGCGAGCTGGCGGAGCTCCAACGGCGCATCCTGAGCCAGGATCCCGGCCTGGACCTGCGGCCGACGTCCGAGGTGGTGAGCACCCGCACGACCGAGGTCCGCCTTCCGCGTCCGAGGGTGCTGATCGGCAGGGACGTCGACGTGGCCGACGTCACCGTCGCCCTCGACGACGCGACCCTGCTGACCGTCACGGGAGCGGCCGGGTGCGGCAAGACCCGACTGGCGATCGAAGCAGCCAGAGCCGTGGCCGGGCGGTTTCCCGACGGCGTGTGGTTCGTGGATCTGAGCCAGGCGGAGGACACCGAGGCGGTCGAGGCCGCCGTCCTCGCGGCCCTGGGCCTGCTCGTCGGCCCGGGCAGCACGGCCGCGACGGCCGTGGCGGCATACGGCCGTGACCACCGAGGCCTGCTCGTGCTCGACAACTGCGAGCAGGCGCTGGACGCCGTCGCGGCGCTCTGCGATGCGCTCCTCGGCGCCGGTGGCGAGATCACCGTGCTGGCGACGAGCCGTGAGCCGGTCGGGCTTCCGGACGAGGTCGTCCACCGGCTGGCTCCGCTGCCCTGGGAGCTGCCCGGCGGGGAGCCGGGGCCGGCCGTGACGTTGTTCGTCGAACGGGCCCAGGCCTCCGTTCCCATCCTGTCGGACCTCGATCGCCGCGAGGTCCTGCGGATCTGCCGGGCTGTCGGCGGACTGCCGCTCGCCATCGAGCTGGCGGCCGCCCTGGCGGCGACCTTCGGCCTGAGCGAGATCGCCGACATCGTCGAATCCGACCCAGGCAGCCTGTCGGCCGTCGGTCGAGGTCACGACCCGCATCACCAGAGCCTCGCCACCGCGATCGATCGCAGCTACCGGCTCCTGACCGAGCCCGAGCAGATGGCGTTCCGGCGACTCGCCGTCATCCCGTCCGGATTCACCCGTGACCTCGCGGGTGCCGTGCTCGGCGACGACCTCGAAGCATCAGCGGTGACCGCTCTGCTGGCCCGGCTGGTCAACCGCTCGCTGCTCGGCTCCGTGCGCGAGGCCGGGCGAGGCACGTGGTTCGAGCAGCTGGCCCCGCTCCGTGCCCAGGGATCGCTCCTGCTCGCCGCGGCCGGCGAGACCGAGGCCACGCAGCGCCGGCGCGACGAGTGGGTCGTCCGGCTGGTCCACGGCCGACCACGCGCCGGACGTCCGGAGGAGAGGCAGTGGTACGACACGATCACCGCCAACCTTCCGACGATCCGGGCCGCCTTGAAGAGCCACCTGCTCACCGAGCCGGACGAGCTCGGGGCCGGGATCGCGCCGTTGATGGTGGGCTACTGCTACTACCACAACCTCGTCGACGAGGGCCGGCACTGGTGCGAGGCCGCGATGCGCGTGGACACCGACGAGGTGACCACCGTGTGCAACCGTCTGGCCCTGGCCACCCACCTGCTCCTGCAGGGCCGGGCCGACCTCGCGCGACCGCAGTTCGACGACGGGGTGGCACCGGCGGCATCGATCGAGCCGCTGCCCGTGCACGTTGCGGAGCTGCTGCTGGTCGTCGCGGGCCAGTTCGCCGCGGAGGGCGACCCGGCGACCGCCCGTCGCGCTCTCGGGGCGGTCCGGGGCACGGTCCGGACGACAGGCGACCCCGACCTCGCGGTCATCCACCGGGCGATCACCTGCATCGTCTCCTCGCTCTCGGTGTCTCCCGACCGCACCCTCGCCGAGGGTGAGGCCAGCTACCGCCACGCGGTGGAGGTGGGCAACCTGTTCGCCGCATGGGCGTCGTGCAGCAGCGTGAACGCTGCGGCGCTGGCGCGCAGAGATCCCCGCACCGGGCTCCCGTGGTCACGCCGGTTGCTCAGCCTGCAGTGGCAGATCAGCGGCGAGACGGCACCGCACCAGCTGGAGACCCTGGCCGACTTCCTCGCGCTGGACGCCCGACATGCCGCGGCCGTGGCGGTGTTCTCGCTGAGCTACCAACGGGCCAGGCGGGGCGGCGCCGCCTGGCCCCGGAACCCCGTGTCCCTGGATCTGCTGTCCCGCTGCCGGGCCATGCTGACCACGGCCGCCTTCGATGCCGCCTGGGCCCGTGGCCTCGGCCTCGGCCTGGCGGAGCTGACCGAGGACCTCGTGACCGTGGGTCGGGACCCGTCCGCGGTCTGAGCCGAGACCGACCGTCCGCGACGGTGCCTCCCCCGTCCCGGGAAGGGTCCCCGCCCACGCGTCCCCCGCCCCGCATCGTCGCTCCCGCGCGGCCCCGAGCCCGCTCAGCCGTCGGATGGGCGGGACAGCTCGGCCCGGACGAGGGCCGACACGCGACCGCCGTCGGCACGACCGGCGACGACGGCCTGGGCGGCCTTCATGACCCGGCCCATGTCCCGCATACCGCTCGCACCGGTGGCCGCGACGGCCTCCCGGACGATCCGCTCGAGCTCGTCGTCGCCCAGCTGGGCGGGCAGGTAGGTCTCGAGCACCGCGAGCTCGGCGTCCTCCTGGGCGGCCAGCTCGGCCCGGCCGGCCCCGGTGAAGGCGGCGGAGGCCTCCTTGCGCTTCTTGGCCTCCTTGGCGAGCACGGTGAGGACCTCGGCGTCGGACAGCTGGCGCGCCTGCTCGCCGGCGACCTCCGCGGTCGTGATGGCGGCGAGGGCCATCCGCAGCGTCCCCGACCGCACCGCGTCACGGGCGCGCATCGCGTCGTGGAGGTCGTGCTGGACCTGCTCCTTGAGGCTCGTCTCGCTCATGGGTCCCCATCCTCGCACCGGGAGGCTGGCCTGCATGAATCCGACCCAATTGGACAGTCTCATGCAGGACCGGCCTCCTCAGCCGGCTCAGACGGTGACGGCGCCCTTGACGCGGGCGGCTCCGACGCTGAGCGGCACCTCGGCATCCGGCTCGTGGGTGATCCGGTTGCGCAGGTCGCGTCGCACGATCTCGATGGCCCACAGCCAGACGACGTGACCGAGGGACTCCGAGAGCCACTCCTGCCAGGGCTGGTGCCACGGCGCGGGGACGGTGCCCATGAGCGGCATGACGACGAGGTGGAAGCCCACCCAGACGACGAGCCCGAACGCGGCGCCCTGCCACAGCTTGATCCCCGGGAACCGCTCGGCGACGAGGCAGTAGAAGAGGGCGAAGACGATGCTGAAGCTGAAGTGGATCATGAAGCTGTAGATCGGCAGCTTGTTGCCGTTGAAGGTGACCATCGTGTGGGCCGTGTCCGAGGACATGCCGAGCTGCTCGAGCAGCTTCTGCGGCGGGTTGGTGAGGTTGCGCAGCGGGGTGCGCGGCGGCAGGGGGACCTCCCAGCCGAACTTCACGATGGCGCTGAACACGCCGGCGATCACGCCGACGAGCGCCGCGACGCCGTACCGGCGACGATCGGCGGGTGTCTGGGCGAGCAGGTGGTGCATGGCCTCTCCTTGGTGGGTGCCGGGGGTGGCACGGGCCGGCCGGGCGCATCGTCGCGTCTCATGACCGGGCACCGTGGCGGGCGGTGACGAGCCGCACCTCGTGGGCTGATCTCCCTATGGTGCGGATCAACTACAGAAAGTAGTACTACATGGCATAGGCGTCAATCCGTGGGACAGGAGCGGCCCCGAGGTGGCCCACCGGCGGTTCCCGTCCGTTCCTCCGGGGCGCTGGGTGAGAATGATCCGTATGCCGTCCCTCCTGCGCGCCAGCGCCGTCACCGTGGGAGGCGGGGTGGCTGCGGGAGCCGCGGCCCTGGCATACGCGCATGTCGTCGAGCGGAACTGGTTCGCGCTGCGGGAGGTGACCGCGCCGGTGCTCCCCGCGGGGGCCGCGCCGATCCGGGTGCTCCAGGTGTCCGACATCCACCTCGTGCCCGGGCAGGAGCGCAAGATCGCCTGGATCCGCGAGCTCGCCGCGCTCGAGCCGGACCTCGTCGTCGACACCGGAGACAACCTCTCGGACATGGAGGCGGTGCCGCCGCTGCTCCGCGCCCTCGAGCCCCTCCTCGAGCGGCCCGGCCTGTTCGTCCTCGGGTCGAACGACTACTTCGCGCCGACCCAGACCAACCCGCTGCGCTACTTCTCCGGGCCGAGCCGCATCCGTCCGGGCGAGAAGCGTCGCCTGCCCGTCCGCCAGCTCGTCGACGGCCTCTCGTCGAGGGGCTGGGTCGACCTCGACAACGCCCGCGCCACGCTCACCCTCGCCGGTCAGCGGCTGGACTTCGTCGGCACGGACGACCCGCACATCCGGCTCGACCGGTATGCCGAGGTGTCGGCTCCCGCGTCCCCCGACGCCGCCCTGACGGTGGGGGTCGTCCACGCGCCCTACCAGCGGGTCCTCGACGCGATGACCGCCGACGGGGCGGGGCTCGTCATCGCCGGCCACACCCACGGAGGGCAGGTCGCGATGCCGTTCTACGGTGCCCTCGTGACGAACTGCGACCTCGACCGGGCTCGCGCCAAGGGCCTGTCCCGGTGGTGGCCCGGGGCCGGGACCGGTGGGGCCTCCGGCCTGCGGGCCGTGCTCGGGCGCTCCCAGGCGACCCAGCCCTCGCGGACCGCCCCTCCCGATGCCGCCTACCTCCACGTGTCGGCCGGCCTCGGGACCTCCCGGTATGCCGCGATCCGGTTCGCCTGCCGACCCGAGGCGACCCTGCTCACCCTCGTGGCCGCCTCCTGAGCGTCCGGGGTCCATCCTCTCGGCCTACCGAGTCCTCAGCCCCCGCACCCACGGTCTCCGGCCCGATTTCGGACCGGACCTCGGGGTCGGCTATTCTCGGGTGTCGCTGTCCCGGTGCTCCGGGTCGGCGTGCCACGGGGTGTGGCGCAGCTTGGTAGCGCGCTTCGTTCGGGACGAAGAGGTCGCAGGTTCAAATCCTGTCACCCCGACTCTGTTTTAGCTGGTCAGAGGCCCGCTCCGGATTCTCGGGGCGGGCCTTATCCGTGGGCGAGGCACTGCGGCACAATCGCCTCCGCTGGGCCCCGAAACAGGGCGTCCACGGCGCCGGCGCCGGTCTGGATGACGGGCCGGATCTGGTGGCGGTAGACGAGCTCGGTGACGCTCGTGCCGCTGTGCCCGACGAGCCTGGAGATCTCCTCGATGGGGACGCCGGAGTCCGACAGCAGGGAGACGAAGGAGTGCCGCAGCTCCCGAGGTGTCCACTCCTCCGCCTTGAGGTCCTTCACCTGGGCCAGCGCTGACCTGAATGCGCGCCGAGCGTTGTCCTTGTCCATGGCCGTGCCGACGCGGGTTGGGAAGACCAGCTTGTGCTCGACCCACGCGATGCCGGCCGCTCGTCGCTCGGCCTCCAGCTGCTTTCGTTGGCTGCGCAGGGCGTCGACGCAGCGACCCGGCAGGGCCAACGTGCGGCGCGACTTCCTGGTCTTCGTGTCGCCGCCGCTGCGGACAGATCTCCACACCTCGATATGCGGCGGGACCGGCGGCTCCGCGTCCGGCAGGTTGTCAATGTGCACGTGCTCCCACCGCAATGCGCGCAGCTCCTCGGTGCGAGCGCCCGTCAGTAGGGCCAGGACGATGTAGTTGTGCATCCGGTGCCCCTCCGTCTGGACGAGGACCGCTTCGGCCTGCTCGGGGCTCAGCGACTTCGACGGTCGCCCTGCCCTGCCGGTCGGGACCGTGCACAGCTCGACGACGTTGCGCTTCACCTGGTCGCGCGCCATGGCTCGCCTGACCGAGCGGTTGAGGCAGGCGTGGACCGTCCTGAGGGTGCGAGTGCTCAGGCTCTTGGCCAGCGTGCTCATCCACTGGTCGACCTCGCGAGCCGTGAGGTCGCGCAACCGGCGAGCGCCGAGGTAGGGAATCACGTGGCGCTTGCATAGGCTCGTCACGGCGCGCCTGGTGTTCGAGTCCCGGTTGGTCAGCCCGTGGGCCAGCCAGTCCTCGACGGCCTGGCCAACGGTGACGTTGCTGTCCACGACGACAACGCCGTCCTCCAGGTCTCTCAGCACTTGGCGAAGGTTTCTGCTTCGCCTCGGTCTTGGTCCGGCCCGACCCTCGTCGCACGATGCGCTTGCCCCGGCCGTCGTAGCCAATCGTGACGGACGCTATCCAGCGCT
>JBDIAL010000102.1:0-12807 GCA_039812405.1 Nostocoides sp. | reverse complement strand
AGCA
This sequence comes from Nostocoides sp., assembly GCA_039812405.1. Classification (GTDB taxonomy): domain Bacteria; phylum Actinomycetota; class Actinomycetes; order Actinomycetales; family Dermatophilaceae; genus Nostocoides. The sequence continues at coordinate 12,803 of JBDIAL010000102.1, read as the reverse complement.
GGTCGGCCAGTTCCTCCTGCCGCGCCTCGGACAGCAGGAAGTCATGGAAGGCCTGGAAACTGCGGCCCTGGTCGGAGCCGCTGATGTCGGCCCGGTCGGCAACGAGCTCGGTGAGCAGATCGCCCTTGCTGCCCGTCCACGAGGCGATGCGCTCCCGGGCCCCCCGGTCGAGGGCTCGGAAGTTCTCCTCGACCTCCCGGAAGTCCGAGAGCAGCTCCCGCGCGGTGCCGGCGAGCTGCTGGTAGCGGTCGCGCAGGGCGCTTGCGTCGAGGACGTCGACGGTGCCCGCCTCGACGGCCGCCATCTCCCTGTCGATCTCGTCGCGTCGGCGCCGCAGCTCGGCGAGCCGCACGTCGGGATCGGCCTCGGCGCCGTGGACGATCTGCCGGAGCAGCTCGACGACGGTCTGCAGCCGCGACTCGGTGCCGACGAAGGCCCGCGCCTGCAGCCCCGTGACCCAGGCATAGGCCCTCTCGAAGGCCGGCGTCGCGTCGTAGTGGACCTCGTCGGAGTCGAGGGGGTAGAAGCGGCGCAGCCAGCCCACCTCGGTCGCCGACCAGTCCTCGAGGTAGTCGGCCGCCGGCCGCGGGTAGCGCGGGGCATCACGGTCGGCTGCGTTGACGGCATAGAGCTCGTCCTCCAGCGCCTCGGCGAGGATCGCGGCGGAGGTCGCCCCGTGGTTGCCCTCGACGAAGAACCGCCCGAGGAAGGACAGCACGAGCGGGGCGTTGCCCGCCCGCAGCAGCCGCCACGCGGGGTGCCGGTCGCGCAGCGCCTCGACGGCCTCGTGATCCATCGGCTCGCCCTCCATCCTTCCGATGAGCGACAGGGTATGCAACGCCGCCGACAGCCGTCCGCCCCGCCCGGGGGGTGGGGCCTGGGGAGTGCACCCGGGCTGGGCGTGACGGGGCGTCGCCCCGGTGGTCGCGAGCGGACGGACCGTCAGGCGGTCTCGCATACGGCACATCGCGCGACCCAGCCGACCACCTGGTCGAGCAGCAGGCCGGACCGGCTGAGGTCGGCGGCGCGCGGGTCGGGCCCCATGATCCCCCAGAGCGGGTGGCTCGGCGAGTTGCGGTGATGCCATCCACCCGCCCTGGCAGGGTCGAGGGGTGTGTCGTCGAGGTCGGGCAGGCGGTCGAGCTCGACGAGACGGGGCTCCAGGGCGTGCAGGAGCGAGGTCTCGAAGACACCGGCGTGGTCGGCGGGGACGGTGGCGTCGGAGCGGTTGACCGCCAGCGGGACGACGGTCATCCCTCCGGTGGCCGCGTTCACCTCGGCGGCGAGGGTGTCGACGAGGTCGAGCTGCTCGTCGGCGAAATGACCCGTGAGCAGGACGCAGCGCCGGATGCCGAGGTCGGCGAGCCGGTCGAGGGCGACGCGCAGGAGCTGGGACAGCGGCTCCGCGGTCGGCGTCATGATGGTCCAGGGATATCTCGTGTGCGTCCCGCCGGTGCCGTACCAGAGCACCGGAAGGACGACGCCGCCCGTCCGGTGCGCGGCGCGCACGCAGACGCCGTGCGCGGTGAGCCCGTCCAGCCCCAGGGGCAGGTGGTGGCTGTGGTACTCGATGCTGCCGAGGGGCAGGTAGACGATCGACCGCCGCGCCACGGCCGCGTCGACCTGGTGGGGCAGCATCCGCTCGATCCGGACCTCGGGGACGGGGACGGCGCTCTCGTCGCCGGTCGTGGGCGCCATCAGACGTAGAAGTTCCGGGGCCACACGTGGTCGCGTATGCGGTCACGCAGCTCGGCGGGGAAGGGCGCGCCGTCGGAGGAGGAGACGTTGACGTCGACGTCATGGGGGCTGGCCATCCCGGGGATGACGGTCCGCACCCCGGGCTCGCTGAGCGTGTATCGCAGGGCGGCCTCGGCGAGCGTGGGGTAGTAGTCCAGGCAGATGCGCTTGAGGGCGTCGACGCGCCGGAGGGTCTGCGCGAACCGGTCCCCGCGGAAGAGGGTGTGCGGCACGGACCCAGGCTCCCACGTGTCGTACGTCTCAGCCGTCCAGTGGCCGATGAGGCTGCCGGAGTCGAAGGGCACGCGGGCGATGAAGGCGGTGTCGGTCTCGGCGCCGGCCGGGAACAGCCGATCGACGGGGCGCTGCTCGAAGAGGTTGAGGACGACCTGCTCGGAGTCGACGAGTCCCAGCCGGGCGATGTCGATGCCCTCGTCGGGGCGGTAGTCGCGCAGGGAGATCCCGACCCGGTCGACCTTGCCGGCGACGCGGAGCTCGTTGAGCGTCTCCAGCCAGTCGAGCTCGACCAGGCCCGACGGCATCCACGAGTGCAGCTGGAGCAGGTCGATCCGCTCGGTCCGCAGTCGCACCAGGGCCGCGTCGACGCTCTCGCGCAGATACCAGCTCGGGTAGCGGCCCCTCATCTGCGGCTCGTCGTCCGCAGGGTCCGGCCAGCGGATGGGCTGGACCTTCGTCGCGACGTAGATGCGCCCGCCCGACCACTGCTCGACAGCCCGGCCGACGACCTCCTCGCTGTGGCCGGACCCGTAGAGCTCGGCGGTGTCGACGAAGTTGACGCCCCGGTCGAAGGCGTGGTGCAGAGTGCGGATCGACGCGTCGTCGTCGACCGCCCCCCAGTCGCCGCCGATCTGCCAGCCGCCGAAGGCGATCTCGCTGACCCGCCACCCGGTGCGGCCGAAGACTCGATAGTGCATCGTCGTCCCCTCAGACGTCCAGGACGAGCCGCGGGGTCGCGGAGCGGGAGACACAGATCATCATGCAGTCGCCGGCCTCGCGCTGGGCGGCGTCGAGGACGGAGTCCCGGTGGTCCGGGATGCCGTCCAGGACCGGCGTCTCACAGGTCCCGCAGGTGCCCTCGCCGCACGAGGAGAGGACGGGGACGCCGGCCTCCTCGAGGACCGAGAGGACGGAGCGGTCGGTCGGCACGGTGAGCGTGAGGCCGCTCCGCTCGAGACGCACCTCGAAAGGCTCGTCGCGCACCGGCTCGCTCAGGGGTCTCGCGACGAAGCGCTCCACGTGGAGAGAGCCGGCCGGCCACCCGGAGCAGGCGGCCTCGACGGCACCGAGGAGGGGCTCCGGGCCGCAGCAGTACACCAGCGTCTCGGGCTCGGGGGTGCCCAGCAGGTCGGCGAGCGGGAGCAGCCCGCGCTCGTCCTGGGGCCAGACCATGACCCGGTCACCGTGCTCGCCCAGCTCGTCGAGGAACGCCATCGAGGCACGCTCCCGGCCGCCGTAGACCAGCCTCCAGTCGGCCCCGGCCGCACGGGCCGCACGGACCATCGGGAGCATGGGGGTGATCCCGATGCCCCCGGCGATGAACAGGTAGCGCGGCGAGGGAACGAGCGGGAAGTTGTTGCGCGGTCCGCGGATGCGGACCAGGTCGCCCGCGGCGAGGACGTCGTGGACGTGCAGGGAGCCGCCACTGCCCTTCGGGTCGCGCAGGATCCCGAGGCGGTAGGACGAGGCGTCATCCGGGTCTCCACAGAGGGAGTACTGACGCGTCGCCACGTCGCCGATGATGAGGTCGACGTGCGCCCCCGGATCCCACGCGGGGAGCGGCTGCCCGGTGGCCTCACGCACGGTGAGCGCCACCACCCCCTCGGCGACCGCCGTCTTGGCCTCGACCCGCACGGTCGCCTCGAACTCGCGACGGGTGAGCGTCAGCTGGGTCGAACGGTGCTGCACCGACTCCACACCCGAGGGCCGGATCGACGCCAGGCGCATCGACGCGGGAGGCGTGTCGAGCGGCACGAGGCCGACCGGCAGGCTGCTGAAGCCCCGGACCATCTGCTTGGACCACCGCTCCGGCATCCCCACGACGCGCAGCTCGGTGTCGCCCAGGGCCGCCACCAGCTCCTCCACCGCCACCTTGGCGACCAGCCGCGCGAGCGGTGCGCCCATGCACGAGTGGATGCCCTCACCGAAGGTGAGCACCTTGGTGTCGGCGGTGACCTCCCGGAGCAGGTCGAAGCGATCCGGGTCGGCATACACGCGCTCGTCGTGGTTGGCGGAGCCCATGAGCACCATGACGCGGGAGTTCGCCGGGATGGTGACGCCGGCGATCGTCACGGGCACCACGGTCTGGCGACACAGGTTCTTCGCGGGCCCGTCGTAGCGCAGGGTCTCCTCGACGAAGGCCGGCACGAGCTCGGGGTGGTCCGCGAGGTGACGCTGCAGTCCGGGGAGCTTGTCCAGGACGGCCACGCAGTTGGTCAGCAGGGCCGCGGGCGCGTCGGTGGAGGCGGAGAAGACGAGGTGCCCCAGGCCGATCCGCTCACCCTCGAGGAGCCGGCCGGCGGCGTCGGCCAGGAGGATCTGGCTGATGACATCGGGCGTGTCGGGGTCGGCACCGGCCGCGATGTCGGCCGCCCGCGCCTCCATGATCTCCTCCAGGCGCTCCTCGGCCTCCCGGTTCGAGGCGGAGGCGTCGGCCGGCACTCCGAACTGCCCCACCGTCCGGACCATCGAGCGCATCAGGTGCGCCTCCCAGAAGGGCGCCTCAGCCGCGTCGATCCCCATCATCCGCAGCGACGCGCAGAAGACCAGAGGGATCGCCAGCTCCGTGGCCACGTCGCCTCCACCGCGGGCGACCAGGTCGGCGACGAGCTCCCTCGCCCGCGCCCGGATGTGGTCCTCGAGCGCGAGGATCTCGCGTGGGGCGAACGCGGGGCGGACGACGGTGCGCAGCACGCTGTGCCGTGGCTGGTCCTGGGCCACGAGGTTCCCCGTGCCATAGGAGTCGTGCGTGCCGTCCATGTCGTTGCCGAGCGCGTTGACCATCCGCTCGTGGTCCCTCAGGCATGCCCGGACGTCGGCGTAGCGCGACACCACCCACAGGTCCCGTCGCGCGTTGTAGTAGACGGGCGCCAGGTCCCGCAGCTGCCGGTACACCTCGTACGGATGGTCGTATGCGGCATACGACAGCGGGTCGTAGTAGACCCCGAGCTGTTCCGGTGCATCCGCTCCGCTGGTCACCTCGGCGAGAACCTGCGTCATGGCCCATCCTCATCGCTCGACGTTTGGCACGTGCCAGTGTGACGAGCACCCGCTGTCTTGTCCAGCCCCCTCGACCGGAGAAGCTCGAGCCCTTCGGCCTGCCGTGAGACCTATAGGTCCTATTGTCTTGACATCTGGACAGCATATTGACGCCGACCCGGTTCATCGCGAGGGTCCCACTCGCCACGTTTAGAACGTGCTAAGCCATCGAGTGAGGAGATGTCCGTGTCGGTGATGGTTGTCGTACCCGACTCCGAAGAGGGCGCGTATGCCTTGGAGGCCGGAGTCCAGGAGGCGACGGCTCGGTCCACGAGCCTGGTCGTCCTCAACCTGACGCTCGGCGAGATCGACCTCGCCGGCGTTCCCGAGGGGATGGTCGAGAAGGTCGTCTCGCGCAAGAGCAAGGACGACCGGGACCCGGTCGACACCGTGCTCAACGCGCTGGCCGACAGCGCCGACGTCGACCGTCTCGTGATCTGCGTCGCACGCCGCAGCCCTGTGGGCAAGTTCCTCCTGGGGAGCATCAGTCAGCGGCTGATCCTCCAGGCCGAGGTCCCGGTCCTGTGTGTCAAACGTCCCGTGAGCTGACGGGCAGCCAACCCATCGAGAGAGGATCCACATGACCGAAGCACTAGGTGGCAAGGGAGCCACCGAGTTCGCACTACCGCCGCTGAGACCCGGCAAGCAGCAGCGGCGCCTGGACGTCATCGCGATCGTCGCCACCTTCGGTGGCTTCCTGTTCGGCTACGACACGGGTGTGATCAACGGCGCCCTGACACCCATGCAGAACGACCTCGGCTTCGGCTCGGTCGGTGAGGGATTCGTCACAGCGACCCTTCTCATCGGTGCCGCGATCGGCGCCATCGTCGGTGGTCGTCTCATCGACGGCTGGGGCCGCAAGAAGACGATCCAGCTCAACGCCTTCATCTTCCTCGTCGGGACCTTCGGGTGCGTCTTCGCACCCAACCTGGACGTCCTGCTCGTGGCGCGCTTCATCCTCGGTCTGGCCGTCGGCGCCGCCTCGCAGGCGGTGCCGATCTACCTGTCCGAGATGGCTCCCCAGGAGCGCCGCGGATCGCTCGGTGGCCGCAACGAGCTGGCCATCGTCATCGGCCAGATGCTCGCCTTCATCATCAACGCGATCATCGGTGCGACCTTCCACGGCCCGAACGTCTGGCGCTACATGCTGGTCGTCTGCGCGATCCCGGCCTTCGCCCTGTTCTTCGGCATGCTGAGGATGCCGGAGTCCCCGCGGTGGCTCATGTCCAAGGGTCGTGAGGATGACGCCCTGGCCGTCATGATGGAGGTACGGACCGAGGACCGGGCCCGCGCCGAGATGGCCGAGGTGCGCCACCTCGCCGAGGAGGAGGCCGAGTCCAAGACCGGCGGCTGGAGCGATCTGGGCACCCCCTGGATCCGCCGGCTGGTCATCGTCGGAGCATGTCTGGGCATCGCCCAGCAGTTCAGCGGGGTCAACGCCCTCATGTACTACGGCACCCAGCTGCTCAAGGATGCCGGCTTCTCCGACAGCGCCGCCCCGATCGCCAACATCGCCAACGGGGTCACCGCCGTCATCGGCGGCACCCTGTGTCTGTTCTGGGCGGTGGACAAGTTCTCCCGCAAGGGTCTGATCCTCTTCGGCGTCATCGCGACGACGATCTCCCAGGGGCTCATCACGCTCGCGGCGTTCACCATCCCGGACGGCAACATCTTCAAGGCCTGGCTCATCCTGTTCCTGTGTGACCTGATGCTCTTCTTCATCCAGCTCACCCTGAACGTCCCGGTCTGGGTCTGCCTCTCGGAGATGTTCCCGCTGCGCATCCGCGGGTTCGCCACCGGTCTGTGCATCTTCGTCCTCTGGACGGCGGACTGCATCCTGGTCTTCAGCTTCCCGATCATCGTCGGGGCCTGGGGCATCAAGATGATGTTCCTCTTCCTCTTCCTCATCGGTCTCGTCCTCATCTGGTTCGTCCGGAACTTCCTGCCGAACACGAGCGGACGCTCCCTCGAGGAGCTGGAGGAGCACTTCTCCCGTGGCGACTTCCTCATCAAGGACCGCGCCACGCCCGCACCGCACCACGCCCACTGACCGGGCTGGGACTGATCGGCCGGCGCTGATCGGCCGGCACTGACCGGCTCGAGCCCACCGGCTGGAGCCGAGCGATCGGGGGAGGGAGGGCCCGGGACGCCACACGCGTCCCGGGCCCTCTCTCGTCCCGCATCCGACGATCGCTGCGGCGAGCCGTCAAGATGGAGGGGTGACCGCGCAGCCCACGCCGGAGGAGGACCCGCTGCGCCCGCTGTGGCGGGCCGCACAGGTCTTCCGCGTGGCGTCCTTCGGGTATGCCGTCGCCGTCGAGATCACCTCGGCCCGCGACTACGCCCACCCCTACCTCAGCTGGGCGCTCGTCGCGGTCGAGGCAGCCTGGACGGGGGTCGCCGTCGTCGCCCTGACCCTCGGGTGGCACCGGCGAGCCGTCGTCGCCGTCGAGCTCGCACTCGCGCTCCTCCTCGTCCTCTCCTCGTGGGTCGTGTCCCCTCGCGCCTTCTGGGTGACCCACGAGTCCCTGCCGACGACGCTGTGGTGCGCCAACGTCGTCGTGTCGTTCGGGCTGCTGTGGGGGCCGCTCGCCGGAGCCGTCGTCGGGCTCGTCGTCGCCCTGGCCGTCAACCTCGTCTCCAGCCAGCTCACCGACCCGCCGTGGCGCGACGCGTCGGTCCCCGTCCTCGTGACGATCGGCTTCGTCCTCGGCGTCCTCGCGCGCACCGCCACCCGGGCCAACGACCAGCTCCGCGCAGCCGTCGAGCAGCGGGCCGCGACCGAGGAGCGCGAGCGCCTGGCCCGGCAGGTCCACGACGGCGCCCTCCAGGTCCTCGCCCTCGTCGCCCGGCGGCAGGGCGCCGTCGACGCGGAGCTCGCCGCGATGGCCGACGAGCAGCAGCGCGCCCTGCGCGGGTACCTCAGCCAGCTCCCCGCCCCCTCCCCCGACGCGCCCGTCCGGGCCGCGACGACGCACCGGGCCACACTGGCCGGGACTCTCGACGTCGCCGCCGCGCTCACCGACCTGGAGAGCTCGGCCATCCGCGTCTCCGTCCCGCCCGGCCCGGTCCGGCTCGACAGCCACCGCGCCGAGGAGCTCGTCGCCGCGGTCCACGCCGCCCTGCACAACGTGGCCGTCCACGCCGGACCCGAGGCCGTGGCATACCTCCTCGTGGAGGACCTCGACGAGGAGGTCGTCGTGAGCGTCCGCGACGACGGACCGGGCATCCCGCAGGGTCGCCTGGAGCGGGCCGCGCGGGAGGGCCGGCTCGGGGTGCGCCAGTCGATCCGCGGCCGCCTCGCGGCGGTCGGCGGCACGGCCGAGCTGACGACCACCGACGGCGAGGGGACCGAGTGGGAGCTGCGGGTGCCCCGCGCGAGAGGAGGCGCCCGATGACCGACCCGACCACCGTCATGGTCGTCGACGACCATCCGATGTGGCGCGACGCCGTGAGCCGGGACCTCGAGGCCGCGGGGTTCGCCGTCGTGGCGACGGCCGACGGCGTGACGACGGCAGCCACCCGTGCGGCCGCCACGCGACCCGACGTCGTCCTCATGGACATGCAGCTGCCCGACGGGACGGGCACCGACGCCACGCTCCGCGTCCTCGCCGCGTCGCCGGACACCCGCGTCCTCGTGCTGTCCGCGTCGTCGGAGCGCGACGACGTCCTCGAGGCGGTCAAGGCAGGCGCGAGCGGCTATCTCGTCAAGACCGCCTCGGCCGCCGAGCTCACCGCTGCCGTGCGGTCGACGGCCGACGGCCAGGCGGTCTTCACGCCGGGGCTCGCGGGTCTCGTGCTCGGCGAGTACCGCCGGATGTCGACCGCCCCGCCGTCCACCCCGCCCGCGCCCGTCCTCACCCCGCGCGAGGCCGAAGTGCTGCGTCTCGTCGCGAAAGGCCTTGCCGCCAAACAGATCGCGACCCGGCTCGGAGTGTCGCACCGCACCGTCGAGAGCCACGTCCAGGCCACCCTGCGCAAGCTGCAGCTCGCCAACCGCGTCGAGCTGACCCGGTATGCCATCGAGACCGGTCTCGACGAGTAGCCCCCAGCTCGTGGTGTGGGCGGGGTCGGCCCCGCGTCGTCACGAGCGCCGCGTGCGGTCGGCTATAGTGGGCGTCGCGCCAGGGCGACCTGGCGCTCTGTCTGCCCGGCCCCGCCGGTCAGATGCCCGGCCAGGTAGCTCAGTTGGTACGAGCGTCCGACTGAAAATCGGAAGGTCGGCGGTTCGACCCCGCCCCTGGCCACCGACAAACCCGCTGGTCACGGCATTGCCGATCCCTGTGCCTCCCTGTCTCGGGGCCCCAAAGAGGCCACTTGATGGCAACGGTGATAGCACCGCGCTCATCCGGGACGGTGGCCAGGTCAGGTCAGACGGTCCCCGAGCAGACCGAGGGCCTTCCGCTTCTCCTCCAGCGAAGTGTGCGCGTAAATCGTCATCGTCACGTCGATGGCGCTGTGCCCGACGATCTCCTGGACGATGGTGTGGCGCGAGGTCACCGATAGCGTGATCTCCGTGAGACCGAAGGGGGTGCCGGATGCCCGGCGATGAACGCCACTACGTGCCCATCTCACGTCCATACGTCAAACGCTTCGACTACGTCTACAGCCTCCACGTCTTCCAGAAGCTACGCCTGATCGACCTCGGACTCGCTGAGTTCGAGCAACTCCTAGGTGGCGGCGAGGTCATCGAGGAGCTCCAGGATTCGCCGGAGCAGACGCGCGAGATCGTTCTCCTCGTAGAATGGACTCGGCCGCTGCATCTCGTGGTGGTCGTCGACTCCGGCCAGCAGGAAGAGCGCCTCGTGACCGTGTACGAGCCTCGACCCTCAGAATGGGACGACGAGTTCAAGCGAAGGAAAGGTGGGTCATGAGTTGCAATATCTGCGGTAACGGCGAGCGAGTGCCCGCCACCAGGCCATACGTCGAAGAGAAGAACGGACACGTCGCCGTCGTCACCGGTGTCCCCGTGACCGTCTGCGACTCGTGCGGGGAGACTTGGCTCGACGCGTCGATCGCCCACACGCTCGACGCCCTGCTCACGGAGATGCTGAGCCAGGACACCCTCGGCGTCCGTGCCTTCGCGGAGCCCGCGACAGCCGCATAATCGGCTCCGCCGACGAGGGCGCCGGCCCGGCCGTCGCAACTCGAGTTGGCGAACAATGCAGGAACGTCGACTGACACACAGGCGGGGTACTCGGCGCGGATGCACTGCGGGCACATCCCCGGCCCGCCGCACCGCTCGGTCGCCGGATCCCATGTGGCGACGTGATACCTGACCGTCGACACCTCGAACTCCCTGAACCCGGCCGCAGCTCGCGCTTCCCTGGGGTTGCCGAGGCCGAGAGCCCAACCCTGGAAGGGGACACCGTCGTCAGAAGACTGCTCCCGCAACTCGACGATGTCGCGGTTGCGGACGGCGAAGGCGACGCGATCCAGGAGCTTCCCGACATCTCGGCGCATCGTTCGCGCTTTCGTCGGTTCCAGCCAGGTCAGCACCTCCAGCGCATCGGGTGAGGTGAGCCCGGCTCGTCCGCGCATGGGCTTGTCCAGCCAGTTGGTGTGATGGGAAGCGGAGGCAGGGATCGTCGCCTCGACGAGCGTGACGACGCCGACGTCGAGCAGGTGCTGGAGCACCACGCGCAGAACCCGCTGCGGTTCGGGCGACTCTTCCGCGTGGGTCGGTTCCGCAACCTCGTCGCAAACGACAGTGGACGTTCAGGTCCTGTCGCACGCCGGTCGCTGGTCAGCCCTGCACTTATGCGGACGGGGCTCGTGCTTAGCAGTGGCAGCCTCCCTCGGCGGTTCGACCCCGCCCCTGGCCACCGGCAAACCCGCAGGTCGCAGGCCATGCGTGGCCCGCGCTCCCGTTTCAACCTTGGCCGGGTCGGATCTGCTCGGTCGCCGAAGGTCGGTGGGTCAGACGGTCAGTCCGGGTCGCAGGTCCAGGAGAAGCTTCCGCTGTGGTTCGCCCAGCCGGAGTTCCCCAGGTGGACCTCCATGGCCTGGTAGGTCGCGCCCGGTGTGGAGGTGACCAGGCTGCCGCCGAGGGGTGTCACCTCGTCGAGGTAGATGTCGTCGCCGTAGGCCTTGACCGTGGTGGTCCATTCGTACTCGGTGTCCGGGGTGTCCAGCAGCTTCCACGTCGCGTCGATGTGGAAGCCGTCACCGCAGGCCGCCTGCACGACCGTGTCCTTGAACTCCCACGACACCTCGTAGTTGCTGCTGTGCAGCGCGTACGATCCCGGCACGTCGTCGCGCACGGCCGTCGAGACAGTGCGGGGTGACGAGTCGCTGCCGGGGGTGGCGGCCTGGGCGGCACCGACGCCGCCCATCAGCACTCCAAGGGCGGCCGCGGTCGCGGCTCCTGCGCCGAGGATCTGACGGGTCCTGGTCATCTTCATGGTCTCCTGCTTCCGGTGAGTCGTCAGCCGGTCGGTCCGGCATGGCCAGGACATTGCCAGCGCCACGGGCGCCGGCAGGTCGACCCATCGGCTGATCGGCTGGTGGATCCCGCCCTCCCCCGATCGGTGGAACCACCCCGGGCCGCGCCGCCGCCGGAAGGAGTGGCATGCGGGCGGGTCAGGACCCGATGGCGGTGGCGTCCCGGGCCGTCCGGCTGGCCCACGTCACGGTCATCGTCACGCCTCTCCTCGGGAAGTCCTACCCCGCATACGGGCACGCCGGGGGCAGTGGTCGTTCAGCCAGAACCTACTCGTGGGTAACCTCTGCGGGCGGAGGATCGTTCGGGTGCTGGACTGCCCATCTGCCACAAGCAGGACAATCTGGCTACGCTCCTCACATGCGACCAACCCGACTCCTGGGATGTCTTGCCGTCCCCGGGTTGTGTCTCGCATCGCTCGTCGGGTGCACCCACCCCTCCTCGCAGGCGGGCTCGGCGTCGGGACCCACGATCCCCGTGTCGGTGAGCCACTGCGGCACCGGCTGGAGCAGGCCGACAGCGGGTCAGCAGCACTTCGTCCTGCACAACACCGACTCCCGCGCCGGGGAGGTCCAGCTCGCGAACCCCGCGACGGGTGCGATCTACGCCGATGTCGAGCCGCTCGGTCCGGGGACCCGCACCACGCTCGACGTCGATCTCGGGTCCGGGACGTACCAGTTCCGCTGCGCGATGGACGACGAGCCGATGATCATGGGGCCGACCGTCACGATCGCCGGCCACGCCACGGGCACGACGCCGGCCATCGTGCCCCTCACCGAGGCCCAGCTCATCCCTGCCACGAAGGACTACGAGCACTCCGTGAGCGGCCGACTGCCGGGCCTGGCCCACCTCGTGGCCGCGATGCGACGCAGCGTCGACGCCGGCGACCGGCGGGAGGCGGAGGCCCGCTGGCTGCCGGCGCACCTCGCATACGAGCGGCTCGGCGCGGCCTACGACGCGTTCGGCGACTACGACGCGCAGATCAACGGGCTGGCGAACGGACTGTCCGGCGGGGTGCACGACCCGTCGTGGGCCGGGTTCCACCGGATCGAGTACGGCCTGTGGCACGGAGCCCCGATGGGCACCCTGCGGGCACCGGCGGCGCACCTCGCGCACTCGGTGGACGCCCTCGCCGGCTTCTTCGCCACCCAGCAGATCGACCCCCTCCAGATCGGCCTGCGTGCCCACGAGATCACCGAGAACGCCGTGCAGTTCGAGCTGACCGGCGAGAGCGACTACGGCAGCCACTCCAACCTGGCCACCGTCGACGCCAACCTCGCCGGCACCCAGACGGTGCTGCGCATCGTGCGGCCCCTCCTCGCGCCGCGCGACCCGCAGACCTCGGCCA
>JBDIAL010000101.1:0-12849 GCA_039812405.1 Nostocoides sp. | reverse complement strand
CAGGGTCGGCGGGCCCGCTCGCGCACCACGCGACGAGGTGACCGCCCGCGGAGTGACCCGCCGCGACGACGGGGCCGGGCAGCAGGGGGTCGGCGACGATCGCGGCGAGGGCCGCGGCGACGGCGGTGCCGGTCCCCGGCCAGCCGCCGCCCGGCATACCGACGCGGGGGTACTCGACCGAGGCGACGTGGAACCCCTCCGCCGCGAGCGCCCCGGCGAGCGGGCGCAGGTGGGCGCGGTCGTAGCGGGCCTTCCAGAAGCCGCCGTGGACGAGCGCGACGGTCACGCCGCGTGCCGGGCCGGTGGGCGACCAGGCCTCCCACACTCCGGCGTCGCCGGGGGCGTAGCGCACGGTGCGCTCGGGGTCGGGACCGACGCGGTCGAGGACGGAGTCGGGGTCGGACGGGGACGGCATACCGCTGATTGTGCCCACCTGGTCGCCCTCGTAGGGTGAGCCCATGACCACATGGGAGTACGCGACGGTGCCGCTCATCGTCCATGCGACGAAGCAGATCCTCGACCAGTGGGGGGAGGACGGCTGGGAGCTCGTGCAGGTCGTCACCACCGAGGGCGGCGGGCTCGTGGCCTATCTCAAGCGCGAGCGGGCCTGACCGTGGGCGCCGTCGAGGACCGGCTCGCCGCGCTCGGGCTCAGCGTGCCCGAGGTCGCCGCGCCCGTCGCGGCCTACGTCCCCGCCGTCCAGGACGGCCGGCGCGTCTACACGAGCGGCCAGCTGCCCATGGTGAGCGGCCGGCTCGTCCAGACCGGCAAGGTCGGCGAGGGGCACGGGCTCGTCCCGCCCGAGGACGCGAAGGAGCTGGCCCGCACCTGCGCGCTCAACGCCATCGCGGCCGTCCGGTCCGTCGTCGGGGACCTCGACCGGGTCGAGCGGGTCGTCAAGGTCGTCGGGTTCGTCGCGAGCGATCCCGGGTTCACCGGGCAGCCGGGTGTCGTCAACGGGGCGAGCGAGCTGCTCGGCGCGGCCTTCGGCGAGGCGGGCACCCACGCCCGGTCGGCCGTCGGCGTCGCCGTGCTGCCCCTCGACGCGCCGGTCGAGGTCGAGATCGTCGTCGCCGTCCGCGACTGAGGGCCCGCGGTGATCCGCCGCTTCCCCCTCCTCGAGGCCGGGCCGGAGGGCCGGCGCGCCGAGACCTGGCTCGCCGCGCCGGGGGAGGTCGTGCCGGCGCGGCTCTCCGCGACCGTCATGTGCGTGCGTGACGGGGCGGCCGGCGTCGAGGTCTTCGTGATCCACCGGGTCTCCACCATGGCGTTCGCGCCGTCGATGCACGTCTTCCCCGGCGGGGGAGTCGACGCCGAGGACGGGCGGGAGGACCTGCCGTGGGCGGGCCCGCCCGTCGCCTCGTGGGCCGCGCGCCTCGGCACCGTGGAGCAGCTGGCCCGGATGCTCCTCGCCGCCGCCGCGCGCGAGGTGTTCGAGGAGACGGGGGTCCTGCTCGGGGGGCCGCCGTCGCTCGGGCCGCGGTTCGCCGCCGCGCGGGCCGCCCTCGTCGCCCACGAGACCTCGCTCGCCGAGGTGCTCCTCGCCGAGGGGCTGACGCTGCGGTCGGACCTGCTCGGCTACCGTGCCCACTGGACGACGCCGGAGTTCGAGACGCGGCGCTACGACACGCGCTTCTTCGCCGCCCTCGTGCCCGAGGGGCAGGTCGCCGACGACGGGTCGAGCGAGGCCCAGTCGGCCGGCTGGGTGCGGCCGGAGGCCCTCCTCGCGTCGTATGCCGCGGGCACGGCCCTCCTCCTGCCGCCCACCGTCGTCAGCCTCGAGGAGCTGGCCGGGGCCGGGTCGGCGGAGGAGTTCGTCGGCGGTGCGCCGCCGGTCCGCGAGATCCTGCCGCGCCTCGAGCGCAGCGACGCGGGCCTCGCCGTCGTCGTGGATCTCCCGTGAGCGGCGCGATCCCCTGGTCCGGCGGCGACGTCACGTCGCGGGCGACCTGCGTCCTCGCGCCGAACCCCGGCCCGATGACCCTCGACGGGACGAACACGTGGGTCCTCCTCGAGCCGGGCGCGACCGAGGCGGTCGTCATCGACCCCGGCCCGCTCGACGAGGGGCACCTGCGTCGCGTCGTCGACCTCGTCGCCGGGCGCGGGGCCCGGGTGACCGAGACGATCCTCACCCACGGGCACCTCGACCACAGCGAGGCCGGGCCCCGGTTCGCCGACCTCACCGGCTCCCGGCTGCGGGCGCTCGGCACCGGGGCCGACGACCTCGGCGACGGCGACGTCGTGACCGCCGGTGGGCTGGAGCTGCGGGTCGTCGCGACCCCGGGGCATACGGCCGACTCGCTGTCCTTCGCGCTCCCCGCCGACCACGCGCTGCTCACCGGCGACACGGTCCTGGGTCGCGGCACGACCGTCGTCGCGCACCCGGACGGCGAGCTCGCGGCATACCTCGACTCCCTCGAGCGGATCCGCCGGCTCACCGGCGACGGCTCCGTCGTGACGATCCTGCCCGGGCACGGCCCCGTCGTGCCCGACGCGGCGGGGATGGTCGCCTTCTACCAGCGGCACCGGCGCGAGCGGCTCGACCAGGTGCGGCAGGCGCTCGCCGACGGCGCGGACGGCGCGGACGACCCTGTCGAGGCGGTCGTCGAGCGGGTGTATGCCGACGTGCCCCGCGCCGTCTGGCCCGCGGCCCGGCTGTCCGTGCGCGCCCAGCTCGCCTACCTCGGGGTCGTCCCCCCTCCCTGACCCTCCCCGTGCCCCTTACCCTCCCCGTGCCCCTTTCCCTCCCCGTGCCCCTTTATCGGGTTCCACCACAAGGGGACACCTCGCGGGGGAAGCCTTCTCGGGTGAGCTGCCTCTTTATCGAGTTCCACGACAAAGGGACAGGTGACAGGCGAGGACAGGCGGCAGCCGGCGGGTCAGGGCAGGCGGCGGGTCAGGGCAGGCGGCAGGGGCGAGGACAGGCGGCGGGGTCAGCGCGAAAGGGCGGGTCAGGAGAGGTGACGGGGCTAGCGCGCTCGGCGGCGGAGCCGATCGATGTCCTGGAGGAGCACGGCCCGGGCCTCGAGCTTGAGCCAGCCACGCCCCGCGAAGTCGGCGAGGGCCTTGTTGACCGTCTCGCGGGAGGCGCCGACGAGCTGGGCGAGCTCCTCCTGGGTGAGGTCGTGGGACACCATGATCCCGCCCTCGGTCGGCCGGCCGAACCGGTCGGCCAGGTCGAGGAGCGCCTTGGCGACGCGGCCGGGGACGTCGGTGAAGACGAGGTCGGCGAGGCTCTCGTTGGTGCGCCGCAGCCGTCGGGCCAGCGCGGCGAGCAGGGTCAGCGCGACGCGGGGTCGCGAGGCGAGGAACTCCTGGAGCTGGTCGTGGCCGAGCCCGAGGAGCTGGGTCTCCGCGATCGCCGTCGCCGTCGCCGTGCGCGGCCCCGGGTCGAAGAGGCTCAGCTCGCCGAACATCTCGCCCGGCCCGAGGATCGCCAGGAGGTTCTCGCGGCCGTCGGCGCTCGTGCGACCCAGCTTGATCTTGCCCTCGGCGATGACGTAGAGCCGGTCCCCGCGGTCGCCCTCGTGGAAGAGGACGTCGCCGCGCTCCATATGCGTCCGCGCCATCGAGGACATCAAGGTGTCGGCGGACTCGTCGTCCACCCCGGCGAACAGAGGCGCGCGCTTCACCACGTCGTGGTCCACGCGGCCCAGTCTGGCACACGCCGGCGCCTCGTCCGCGTGGCCGGTCCGTGGGCCCGGGCCCAGCTCGGGTCCAGTCCGAGGTCCAGCCCGAGGTACAGCCCGGCCCCGGCTCGAGCCCACCCCCGGCCCCACGCTCGGGACGCGCCCGGACCGGGGTGACAGGGAGCGGACATAGAGTTGTCGCCGTGCCCGCCGCCCGTCCTCCCGCCCGCCGCACACCGCACGAGGAGACGCCGCTGGCGCTGACCCGGCGGGCCCGGCGGATGTACCGCATACTCCACGAGTTCTACCCGTATGCCCACTGCGAGCTCGACTTCGACACCCCGCTCCAGCTGCTCGTGGCGACCGTGCTGTCCGCCCAGACGACGGACGTGACGGTCAACAAGGTGACGCCGACCCTGTTCGCCCGGTACCCCACGGCCGAGGCCCTCGCCGCCGCCGACCGCGAGGACATGGAGGCGATCCTGCGGCCGACCGGCTTCTTCCGGGCCAAGACGCGCTCGGTCACCAACCTCGCCGCGGCGATCGTCGAGCGCTTCGACGGGCAGGTGCCGCCCCGGATGGCCGACCTCGTCACGCTCCCCGGGGTCGGTCGCAAGACGGCCAACGTCGTCCTGGGCAACGCCTTCGGCATCCCCGGGATCACCGTCGACACCCACTTCGGACGGCTGGTCCGCCGCTTCGGCTGGACGCAGGAGACCGACCCGGTGGCCGTCGAGGAGGTCGTCGGCCGGCTCATCCCCCGCCCGGAGTGGACGATGCTGTCGCACGTCCTCATCTTCCACGGCCGCCGGATCTGTCACGCGCGCCGGCCCGCGTGCGGCGCCTGCCCCGTCGCCGCGCTGTGCCCCTCCTACGGCGAGGGCGAGACCGATCCGGTCAAGGCCCGCGCGCTGCTGAAGTACGAGCTGTCCACGGGGGGCTCGTGACCGGCCGGCCGGCGTGGCTGGACCACGTCGCGGCCGTCGTGGAGGACGCGCCCCCGTCGTACTTCGCGCGGTTCGCCCCGCCCGACCGGGTGCGGCGCCGGTCCGCGGTGCTCATGCTCTTCGGACCGCGGTCGTATGCGATGCCGTCCGGTGCCGGAGCGGTGCCCGGCTCCGCGCCCGTCCCCGGCGACCTGTCCGCCGTCGACGTCGTCCTCACCGAGCGCTCGTCGACCCTGCGCAGCCACGCGGGACAGGTCTCCTTCCCCGGCGGGGCGCTCGACCCCGGGGACGACGGGCCCGTCGCGGCGGCCCTGCGGGAGAGCCGTGAGGAGGTCGGGATCGACCCGGCCTCCGTCGAGGTCGTCGCGACCCTGCCCTCGCTCTTCCTCTCGCCGAGTGCCAACTCGGTCGTGCCTGTGCTCGCCTGGTGGCCCCGGCCCGGACCCGTCGCGGTCGTCGACCCCGGCGAGGTGGCCCGGGTCGCGCGCGTCCCCGTCCAGGCCCTCGTCGACCCGGCGAACCGGTTCACCGTCGAGAGCCCCCGGGGCGGCTGGGTCGGCCCGGCCTTCGAGGTCGACGGCCTGTTCGTCTGGGGGTTCACCGCGATGCTGCTCGACGTGCTCCTCGAGACGGCCGAGGTCGCCGAGCCGTGGGACCGGGCGCTGCGACGCCCCATCCCGGCCGGTCTGGCCCGGGCCGAGCCGACCCCGCCGGGTGACCCGGAGGGCGTGGCGAGCACGTCGCATACGGGCGGGGCGTCACCCAGCCGGCGGGGGGAGAGCGGTCGATGACGGCCGGGACCTGGCTCGACCTCGTGCTCGTGCTGCTCCTCGTCGGCTACGGCATCTCGGG
This sequence comes from Nostocoides sp., assembly GCA_039812405.1. GTDB lineage: Bacteria > Actinomycetota > Actinomycetes > Actinomycetales > Dermatophilaceae > Nostocoides. The sequence goes on along the minus strand of JBDIAL010000101.1, from coordinate 7,421 downwards.
GTGGCGGCAGGGGCTCGTCGTGTCGGTCATGTCGCTCGCGGGGTTCCTCGGCGGCGGGGCGGTCGCGATGGTCGTGCTGCCGTTCGTGCTCGACCGGCTCACGGTGCTCGACGCGAACGAGCTGTGGCGGAGCATCTTCGTCGTCCTCGTCGTCTTCGTCTGCGCCTCGATCGGGCAGTCGATCATGGTCGCGCTGGGCTACCGGATCCGCTCGGTCGTGCGACTGCGGAGCGCCCGGGTCCTCGACTCGCTCCTCGGCGTCGTGGTCGTCGTCGCGGCGACCGCGGTCCTCATGTGGTTCGTCGCGGGGGCGGTGCGGGGCGGCGCGCCGCCGGCGGTGTCCCGCGCCATCGGCGAGTCGAGAGTGCTGCGGACCATCGACGAGGCGGTGCCGCCGCAGACCGACGACCTCTTCTCCTCGCTGCGCGAGGCGCTCGACCGGGAGGGCTTCCCCCGGGTCTTCGAGGGCATCCGGGCCGAGCCGATCACACCGGTCGACCCGCCGAACCCCTCGGTCGCCGACTCGCCGGCCATCGCGCGGGCCGCCGCCTCGGTCGTCAAGATCACCGGGGTCTCCGAGAGCTGCCAGCAGGGGCAGGAGGGCAGCGGCTGGGTCGTCGCGAAGGACCGGGTCGTGACGAACGCCCACGTCGTCGCGGGGCTCGGCACCATCACGCTGCGGCCGCGAGGGACGGGGCCGTCGTACACCGGCCGGGTCGTCATCTTCGACCCGAAGCGGGACCTCGCCGTCATCGACGTTCCCGGGCTCCCCTCCAAGCCCCTCGCGCTCGGGTCACCGCTCTCCCGGGGGGGCTCGGCGGTCGTCGCGGGGTTCCCGCTCAACGGGCCCTACGACCTGGAGGCCGCGCGGGTCCGGCAGGTGCTGCGGGCCAGCGGAGCCGACATCTACGGCAACGCCGGGATCGTCCGGCAGATCTACTCCCTCTATGCCGTCGTCCGCTCGGGCAACTCGGGTGGCCCCCTGCTCGACACCCGGGGACGGGTCGCGGGGATCGTCTTCGCCAAGTCGCTCGACTCCGCCTCGACGGGCTACGCGCTCACCCTGCAGGAGGCGGCGCCGGTCCTCGAGCGGGCGGCCTCGGCCTCGACGCCGGTGTCGACGGGCGCCTGCATCCGCGAGTGAGGCCGGACCCGGCCGACGGGGCCGGGGTTGCATGAGACTGTCCAAATGGGTCGGATTCATGCACGGCCGACGGGCTGGGGTTGCATGAGACTGTCCAAATGGGTCGGATTCAGGCCAGGCCGTCGAGCCAGGTGAGGAGAGCCCGGTTGAACCGGGCGGGCGCCTCCTCGTGGGGGAAGTGCCCGGCGTCGCGGATCACCGCCGCCGTCGCACCGCCCCGGACCAGCTTGGTGGAGGCGCCCATCTCCGAGGCGTCCACCCCGGGGTCGTCGGCGCCCCGGACGAGCAGCGCCGGGACGGCGACCGGGTGGCTGACCCGCCGGGCGTAGCGGAACGCGTCGGGCCAGGCCTGGCTGCGCACGAGCCAGCGGTGGTACTCGGCGCTCGCGTGGGCGGCGAACGGGATGGTCTGGGCCTCGGCATACCGCCGAGCCTCCTCCGCGGACGGCCAGGCGCTGCGCGGCGAGGCCCACTCGCGCAGGACGTCCTCGACGACCGTCGGGTCGGTCGCGAGGTCGCGGGCCCGCGTCCACGGGCGCAGCCGGGGCGTGAGGTAGCCGGCCGGCCCGGGACGTCCGAGGGAGCGGGCGATCATCCGTCGCGCGACGATCGGGTGTGGCATGCCGACCGACCCGATCGCAGCGGTCACCGAGGCGTCGAAGGACGGCAGGCTCCACGCGACGTACCCACCGACCCCGTGCCCGACGACGACGGCGCGCTCCTGGCCGAGCGAGCGGATGACGCCCGAGACGTCGCGGGTCACCGTCCAGCCGTCGTAGCCGCCCGGGGGCTTGTCCGAGGCGCCGACCCCGCGCAGGTCGAGCGCGCAGGCGCGGTAGCCGGCCTCGGCGAGGGCGAGGAGCTGGTGCCGCCAGGCCCACCAGAACTCGGGGAACCCGTGGAGCAGGAGGACGAGCGGCCCGTCACCGAGGTCGGCGACGTGGAACCGGGACCCGTTGGCCGCGACGAACCGGTGCTCCCACGGACCGTCGAGCAGGACCGAGGAGGGGTCGGCGATCAGTGGCCCGGCTTGATCGCCGCGATCGTCTGCTGGACGTCGGCGATCGTCTCGCGCGGGGCCGGGTCGAGCCGCTTCAGCGCGCCGGCGCCGATCTTGGCGAGGATGCCGGCGACGACGAGCAGGAGGAGGGTGACGATGCCGAAGCCGGCCCAGACCGGCAGCCACAGCGCGATGACGAGGGCCAGCGTCGTGAAGACGAACAGCAGCCCCATGAGGCCGAGCACGGCTGCCGCGCCGAGCATCCCGACGCCCTTGCCCATGACCTGCGCCTTGCCCTGCATCTCGGCCTTGGCGAGGGCGATCTCGCCCCGGACGATGTGCTTGACGTCGTGGGTCGCGTCGGCGACGAGCTGCCCGATCGTCCGCTCGTCCGTCGGTGCTCCTGCGGCCATCGTCCTCACCCCGTTCGTTCCGGTCCGCTGCTCTCGTCAGACCCTATCCGGGTCGTCGCCGTCACGCTCCCGACCCGGTTCCGCGGGGCCCTCCTCCGGGCCCTGTCCGTCGTGCTCGGCGAGGCGCCGGTATGCCAGGTTGCGCGGCACGAGGACCGCGGCGGCGAGGAGGGCGGAGACGAGCGACCCGGCGAGGACGCCGAGCTTCGCATGGTCGTCGCCCACGGTCCCGGGGCCGAAGGCGAGCTCGCCGACGAGGAGCGACACGGTGAAGCCGATGCCGCACAGCAGGGCGAGGCCCACGACGTCGGCCCAGCGCAGGCTCTCGTCGAGCTCGGCCCGGGTGAGTCGGGAGAGGACGAGCGTGCTGCCGAGGACGCCGACCGGCTTGCCGACGACGAGCGCGGCGACCACGGCGAGCGTCACCGGGTCGGTGAGCGCCGGGCCGAGGCCGCCGCCGGTGCCGGTCACCGACACCCCGGCCGCGAAGAAGGCGAAGACGGGCACGGCCACCCCGGCGGACAGCGGACGGAGCCGGTGCTCGAGGCGCTCGGCGACGTCGGCACGGCCCGGTGGGCGACCCGGGCTGCCGTCGCTCCCACGGCCCTCACGGCCCCTGCCACCCGAGGGCCGGACGGGGACGGTCAGACCGAGGAGCACCCCGGCGACCGTGGCGTGGACGCCGCTGGCATGGACGAGGGTCCAGGTCGCGGCGGCCAGCGGGACGAGGAGCCACGCGGAGACGATCCGGCGCTGGGCGAGGAGCCCGAACGCCGCGAGCGGGACGACGGCGAGGAGGAGGAGCCCGAGTCGGAGCTCGCTCGTGAAGACCGTCGCGATGATGACGATGGCGACGAGGTCGTCGACGACGGCGAGGGCGAGCAGGAAGGCCCGCATCCCGGACGGCAGGTGCGAGCCGAGGACGGCGAGGACGGCGAGGGCGAAGGCGATGTCGGTCGCCGTGGGGATGGCCCAGCCGCGCAGGGCCGTGCCGTCGGCTGCGGCACCGTCCCCGAGCACCGCGACGGTCGCGAGGTAGACCAGGGCGGGGGCCGCCACCCCGGCGAGGGCGGCGACGACGGGGACGGCCGCCCGGGCGGGGTCGCGCAGGTCCCCGACGAGCAGCTCCCGCTTGAGCTCGAGGCCCGCGACGAAGAAGAAGAGGGCGAGCAGCCCGTCGGACGCCCAGGCCCCGAGGGTGAGATCGAGGTGGAGCGCGGGCCACCCGACGACGGTGTCGCGCAGCGTCGCATACGCCTCCCGCCAGGGGCTGTTGGACCAGACGAGCGCCAGCCCGGCCGCGAGGAGGAGCAGCGCCCCGCCGACCGTCTCGGTGCGCAGGGCGTCGGCGACGGCCCGCGCCTCCGGCCAGGTCGACGGGCGGCGGAACAGTCGGCGCTGGTCGTTCATCGGCCACCCTTCGGGCTCCACGCAGACGTCACCCGGCGCCTGCGTGCGTCCGGGCGGCCGACCAGACTTCCCGGCACACCGCGCGCCAGCCTAGCGTGGGGTCATGACGGCGACGATCGGCGAGCGCCTCCTGCTGGAGGCCATCCACGCGCGGATCTCCCCGCGCGACGAGGTGCTGCGGTTCCTCCCGCACCGCGACCGGCGGCTCGTCGGGGCCTGGTGCTTCGTCGACGTCTACGGTCCGGACGACATCCGCGACTCCCCCGGGATGACCGTCGCGCCGCACCCGCACATGGGGCTGCAGACCGTGTCGTGGATCGTCCGGGGCGAGGTGCTGCACCGGGACAGCCTCGGGACGACGGCTCTCGCGGCGCCGGGGCGGGCGGCGATCATGACGGCCGGGCGCGGGATCAGCCACTCGGAGAACTCGCCCGGCCAGCACCCGCCGGTCCTCCAGGGGGTCCAGCTGTGGGTGGCCCTGCCCGCCGGCCGGCGCGACGTCGAGCCGTCGTTCGAGCTGGGCGAGGTGGCGGCGCCCCTCGTCGTCGGCGACCTCGCGGCGAGCGTCTTCATGGGCGCCCTCGGCGGGGTCGACTCCGGGACGCGCGTCCACTCCCCCCTCGTCGGTGCCGAGCTGACCCGGCGCGGGACAGGTGACGGACCGGTCCCGGGCGGGGGCACGCTGCCGCTCGACCCGGCATACGAGCACCTCCTCGTCACCCTCGACGGGGCGGGGAGCGTGGACGGCCGGGCCGTCGACACCGACCACGCCCTCTTCCTCCCCGTGGGGACGGGCTCCGTCGACGTGCGGCTGGACCCGGGCGCCCGGGTGCTGCTCATCGGGGGCGAGCCGCTCGGGGAGGAGATCGTCATGTGGTGGAACTTCGTCGGGCGCTCGCACGAGGAGATCGTCGCGGCCCGGACGTCGTGGGAGACGCGCGACGGCCGGTTCGGCGAGGTGGGCCACTACCCGACGGATGACCGCTACGAGGCGCCCGCGCTGCCCAACCTGCGCCTGCGGCCCCGCGGGGCGGTCCGCTGAGGGAGACGCCGGCCGGATGCCGGACCGCACCGTCCGGGGATCTCCTCCCCGGGCGGTGCGGTCGGCGACCGGTCGCGGTCAGTGGGCCGATCTCGTGCAGATCTCGGCTGCGTAGCCCGCGGGGACGGGCGGGTTCTGACCGGCCTGGGTGCCCGCTGCGGTCACCTTGTTGAACAGGTCGTTGCTCACCTCGGTGACCTGCTTCGCCTTCGGCTGGAGGCCGTGGACGTGCTTCTTGGAGTAGCAGATCTCGTACGAGGAGATGGTCCGGTTGACGGGCGCGCCGTAGTAGTACTGGGCCCAGACGTAGAGAGCCATGACCTCACGCTCCCGGGTTCGCGACGGCACCGGCGATGACGAAGGCCGTCTTGAGCACCTGCGGCTGGCTGACCAGCTGGGGCGACGGCGTGAAGGTGACGGTGAACGAGCTGTTGTCCGAGCTCGCCTCCACACTGCTGCCGTAGGCGCCCTGGCTGAAGCTGCCGAGCTTGATGAACCCGAAGAGGGTGAGGTTCCCGCTCACCTCCTCCGACCAGTTCTGCTCGAACGACGCGTAGTCCGCGTGGCTGTAGGTGATCTTCACCGTGGGGTAGTTGGCGACCAGGAGGTTGGTGAGCAGGCCGAACCCGCCACCGTCGGCGACCCCGTCCATCGTGTACGGCGGGGTGCTGACGAACTGGAAGCCGGTGACGTCCTGGCCCTCGTTGGCGACGGCCTGCGTGATCGGGTCGGCCCAGTAGAAGCCGACGTTCGTCGCCTGCTGCCACGCGGCGGGCGACATCGCCACCATGGAGTACCCCGCATACGTGATGGTCACCGAGCAGTCGGTGCTCGTGCCCTGTGCCTTGGACATGTCGTAGCTGGCGCTCGCCTCGGTGCTGAACTCCAGCCACGAGCCGATGCTGAAGCCCGCCTCGCCCTCGACGTTGACGTTGAGGGTGCTGCCCGACGACTGCTCGGTCGTCATCGAGATCTCGATCGTGCGCGAGGTGTTCTGCAGGTCGTTGCTGATCGACTGGACGGAGGTGTTGACCCCCCAGCCGACGTTGTAGCCGGCGAGGATCGCGCCGGTGTTCGGGTTGAACGTCTGCTGCCCGCCGTTGGCCGCCGACGGGACCATCGCGTTGGCCTTGAGCTGCGCGAGCATCCACGCGCCGTTCTGCAGCTCGTCCGAGAGGGCGTTGACCGGCTGCATGAGGTTGAGGTAGGTCACGACGTCGGTGATGACCTGGTCGCCGCCGGCGGGCGCGTTGGGCAGGAGCGCCTTGAGGTTGCGGGCGGCGGCCATCTTCGAGTAGCTGAGCGGGGGCGTCGAGCCGCTCCACTGCGTGCCGAGGACGTAGCCGATGACGTAGTCCTGCTTGGTCTTCACGCCGGCGGCGGTGAGCTGGGCGTCGGTGATGGCGCCGAAGCTGCTCTGGTAGTCCGTGACGATCGTCTGCGCCTGGAGCGAGGCGTTGGACTGCGCGAGGTTGAGCTTCTGCTGGTCCCCGGTGGAGAGCGCGTATGCCATGGCGTTGAGGACCGAGACGTAGGCGTTGGCGAAGCCGCCGCCGGTCGAGAGGGCGACCGTGTCGGGCACCTGGCCGGGGGAGACGAGGGCGTCGATGTACTGGTAGGTCGCGTCGTTGAGGACGCCGTTGGCGTTCTGCCAGTTCCAGGGGAAGTCGCCCTGGGCCGGGTACTGCACGGGATAGAGCTCGCTCTTGAAGGTGTCCTTGACGGCTGCCATCGCCTTGTCCTGCAGGGCGCTGTAGAAGGCCGTGCCGGCGGCGACATCGGTCGTTGTCATCGTCGTCCTCGTTCCTGATCGGTCCGTACGCCCGGGGAGAGGGCGCTGGTGTGATCCTTATCGGGATGATTCGGACGAACATCATCAAAATTGATGAATCTGGCGGATCGCCTCGCGGACCGGGCCGCGCGCGGCATAGCGGTGGGCGGCCGCCACGGCCGCCAGCTGCGTGCTGACGTCGAGCTTGACGAGGATGTCACGGATCTGGGAGCGCACCGTCGTGATGGAGACGTGCGAGGTCGCGGCGATCTCGGCCGCTGTGAGGCCCTCGACGAGGCAGGCGAGGACGGCCTCCTCGCGCGGGGTGAGACGGGCGAGGCCGGCGGCCCGGCGGGCCCGCTCGTGGAGGAGCTCGCGGAGCATCGTGCGGTTCGCGGGGCCGCCCGCCCGCAGCGCCCCGTCGAGCTGGGCGAGCAGGTCGAGGAAGGGCTGTTCGCTGTCGATGACGGCGACCGCCCCCCGGGCGAGCGAGGCCGCGAGGAAGGCCGCGGCGGTCCGAGGGCCGACGACGATCGTCCGCAGGTCCAGCCAGCTGGCCGGACCGGGTCCCCGGGCGGCGGGGCGCGATGCCTGGGCGACGACGACCCGGGCGACGGCCGCCGGCTGGACCACCCCGCCCG
>JBDIAL010000100.1:0-12854 GCA_039812405.1 Nostocoides sp. | reverse complement strand
GACCGCGCCCTCGAGGCGGCCCGGGCGTGACGCCGCACCCGGCGCTGAGCCGCCGCGCCCTGCTCACCGGAGCCCTCGGGCTCGGCGGGGCCGCGGGCCCGTCCGCCCTGACCTCCGGGTGCGCCTACCTCCCGAGCGATGCGGCCACCACGACGACGACCGCCCTGCCCGCCTCCGCCAAGGCCCAGATCGACGGGGACCTCGTCTACTTCAACTGGGCCGACTATCTCGACCCCTCCGTCTTCAAGGGGTTCGAGAAGGAATACGGCGTCAAGATCATCCAGTCCAACTTCGACTCGATGGAAGGGATGTACGCCAAGCTCCAGGCGGGCAACCAGTACGACATCATCTTCCCCATCGCCAAGTGGGTGCAGCGGCTGCGGGCCGAGGGCCGGCTGCGGGCCATCGACCACGCCCAGCTGTCCAACGCCGACCAGGTCTTCTACTCCGGCTCCTACTTCGTCGACCCGTGGTACGACGAGCACTCCGCCGTCTCGGTCCCCTTCACCGTCTACAAGACGGGGATCGGCTGGCGCACCGACAAGGTCGACACGATGACGGGCAGCTGGCACGACCTGTGGAACGCCCAGGCCGCCAAGCGGATCTACACCCTCGACGACCAGGACGAGGCGCTGGCCATGGGTGCCCTGCTGCTCGGCTACGACGTCAACACCTCGCGGCCCGACGAGCTGACGGAGATCAAGAAGCTGCTCATCAGCCAGAAGAGGTACCTGCGCGGCTACTCCTCGGACGACGTCAACAACATGGTGGGCGGCAACGCCTGGATCCACCACATGTGGAGCGGCGACTTCCTCTACCTGCGGACCTCGCTCGTCGAGAAGCCCGAGAACTACGACTTCCAGGCACCGAAGGAGGGGGTCCCGATCAACTCCGACGCCTATGCCATCCCCGCCGACGCCCAGCACCCCGGCACCGCGATGGTGTTCATCGACTACCTCCTGCGCCCGGAGATCGCCCGGAAGAACATCCTCTACCTCTCCTACCCGATGCCCGTCCGCGACGCCCTGCCCACCTTCGCCAAGCTCGCCAAGGAGGTCCCGGCTTGCAACGTCGAGCTGAGCGAGCTGCAGAGCGGCAACGTCTTCCGCAACCTCGACGCCGACGCGGTCCAGCGCCGGACCGCGACGTGGACGGAGGTGCGGGCCAGCTGATGACCGCCCTCGACACGTCCGCCCCCGAGCCGGCTCGCCCGGCCTCTGCCCCCCGAGGCCGGGCGACGCCCCGATCCGTCCAGCACACCCGGCTGTGGGGCGCCCTGCTGGCCCTGCCCACCGCGTGGATGGTCGTCTTCTTCATCTCCAGCATGGTCATCGTCGTCCTGCTGTCCTTCGGCCGGACCCAGGCCGACGGACAGCCCGTCTTCAGCACGCGCCTGGACAGCTACCAGCAGCTGTGGGACCCGGTGTACCTGCGCCTGTTCCTGCGGTCGGTGTCGTATGCCGTGGCCACGACGGCGACCTGCGCCGTCATCGCATACCCCGTCGCCTACGTCCTCGCCCTCCACGGCGGGCGCCGCAAGAACCTCCTCGTCGCGGCGATCGTCATCCCCTTCTTCGCCAGCTACCTCATCCGGATGTATGCCTGGTCGGCCCTGCTGTCCGACGACGGCATCGCCAACAGCCTGCTCTCCGCGCTGGGGATCAGCCAGGGGGTGCACTTCCTCAACACGCCCTATGCCGTCGTCGGCGGACTCGTCTACGGCTACGCGGTCTTCATGATCCTGCCGGTCTACGCGGCGCTGGAGCGGATGGACACCTCCCTCATCGAGGCCGGCAAGGACCTCTACCACGGCCCGTGGCGCACCTTCTGGTCGGTGACCCTCCCGGCGACCCGGGCCGGGCTCTACGGCGGGGTCCTGCTCGTCTTCCTCCCCGCGCTCGGTGACTTCGTCAGCGCCCAGCTGCTCGGCGGACCGAACACCTTCATGATCGGCAACCTCATCCAGCAGCAGTTCCTCGAGGGTCAGAACTGGCCGCTCGGCTCGGCGATGACCGTCGCCATGATGGTCGGGCTGACGCTCATCATGGTCGTCTACCTCCGGGCGACGGCGACGCGGACCCGGGAGGAGTCGTGAGCCGGCGGGCCCGGGGGGTGGAGCGCCGGCCGGCCGTCGCCGTCGCGGTGACCGTCGTCTTCTTCGCCTGGCTCTACCTGCCCATCGCCCTCGTCGTCCTCTTCAGCTTCAACAGCGTCAAGTCCCTCTCGACGTTCCGGGGGTTCAGCACCCGGTGGTACGTCGCCTTCGCCCAGGACTCCGACCTGGTCACCTCGCTCTTCGCGAGCATCGGCATCGCGACCGTGTCCGCCGTCGGGGCTCTGGTCCTCGGCACGATGCTCGCGCTCGGACTGTCCCGGAGCCGGTCCCGGTCGGGGCGGGTCGTCGGCGCCGTCACCCTCCTGCCGCTCGTCACCCCGGAGATCGTGACCGGCGTCGCGGCGCTCCTGTTCTTCACCGGCATCGGGATGCGCCTGTCGCTCGTCACGGTGACGCTCGCGGAGATCACCTTCTCCATCGCCTACGTCACCGTCATCGTCCGGGGCCGGCTGGCCGCGATGTCGACGGAGGTCGAGGAGGCGGCCCGGGACCTCGGCTGCACGCCGTGGCAGGCGCTGCGGCTCGTCACCCTGCCGGCCCTCGTGCCCGCCCTCCTCGGCGCCGGGCTGCTCGTCTTCGCCCTCGTCTTCGACGACTTCGTCCTCGCCTTCTTCACCACGGGCGTCGACCCCCAGCCGCTGCCGGTGCGGATCTACTCCTCGATCCGGTTCGGCGTCTCGCCGGCCATCAACGCGGTCGGCACCGTCATGCTCGCGTTCTCCGCGCTCGTCATGGTGCTGGCGCTCGTCGTGCCCCGTCTCTGGGGCCGCAAGTCGTCCAGCCTGGACCTCATCACGGGAGGCTGAATGTCCCTGTCCACCCACACCGCCGCCACCCCCGGCCCGACCGGGGACCTCCCCGCGGTCAGCCTGCGCGGCCTGACGAAGGTCTACGGCGGCGACCCGGTCGTCGACCACCTCGACCTCGACATCGGCACCGGCGAGTTCTTCTCCCTGCTCGGGCCGTCGGGGTGCGGGAAGACGACGACGCTGCGGATGATCGCCGGCTTCAGCGACCCCACCGAGGGGCAGATCCTCGTCGGCGGCAAGAACGTCACCTCGACCCCACCCCACCGGCGCGACGTCAACACGGTGTTCCAGAGCTACGCCCTCTTCGAGCACCTCGACGTCTCGGGCAACGTCGGCTTCGGCCTGCGACGCAAGGGGATCGACCGTCGGTCCCTCACCCAGCGGGTCGGCGCGGCCCTCGAGCTGGTCCAGCTGTCCGACAAGGCGTCGGCGCGACCGGCCGAGCTCTCCGGCGGCCAGCGGCAGCGCGTCGCCCTCGCCCGTGCCCTCGTGAACCGTCCCCAGGTGCTCCTCCTCGACGAGCCGCTCGCCGCGCTCGACCTCAAGCTGCGCCGCGCGATGCAGCTGGAGCTCAAGGCGATCCAGCGCGAGGTCGGCATCACCTTCCTCTTCGTCACCCACGACCAGGACGAGGCGCTCTCGATGAGCGACCGGATCGCCATCATGAACGCCGGCGTCATCGAGCAGTGCGGCCGCCCCGAGGACGTCTACGAGAGCCCGGCCTCGGTCTTCGCGGCCGGCTTCATCGGCACGAGCAACCTCATGCCCGGCTCGTATGCCGACGGCGCCGTCCACGTGTGCAAGGGACTCGACGTACCGCTGCCCGACGGGCACGGGCTGCGCGGCGGCGAGCGGGTGAGCGTCGCGGTCCGGCCGGAGAAGATCTGGCTCAGCGAGCTGACCTCCGACATGGTCCGGGTGCCGGGGACGGTCGTCTCGTCGAGCTACCACGGGGCGACGACGCAGTACGTCGTCGAGGTGGCGCCCGAGGTCACGCTGACCGTCCTCGAGCAGAACCTCCCACGGATGAGCCCGGAGGACCGCTGGACCCCGGGCTCGCGCGTCGAGATCGGCTGGCTGCCCGAGCACACCGTCGTCCTGCGATGAGCGCCCTGACATGAGTCCTCCTGGCATGAGCGCCCCTGACCTGAACGACCCGCGATGCGCGTCCTGACATGAGCGAGCGCCGCGACGTCGTCGTCGTCGGTGCCGGGCTCGCCGGGCTGTCGGCGGCCCGCGACCTGGAGCGGGCCGGGGCGACGGTGACCGTCCTCGAGGCCCGCGACCGGGTCGGAGGCCGTGTCGAGCAGACCGAGCTGCCCGACGGCCGGATCGTCCAGCTCGGGGGCGAGGTCGTCGGGACCCGGCACACGGCATACCTGCGGCTCGTCGCCGAGCTGGGACTCACCCTCGTGCCCTCCTACGTCGCCGAGCCCGGCGAGATCACCCGGGAGGTGCCGGAGTCGGTCGACGTGGGGGAGTGGCCGTCGTGGTTCACCGCGGCGGACGTCGTCGCCCACGGGGCCGTCGAGTCGGCGCTCGAGCGGGTGGTCCGGCAGATCGACCCGGACGACCCCTGGTCGTGCCCGGACCTGGAGCGGCTCGACCGGCTCAGCGTCGCCGACTTCGTCCGGGACGCGGGGGGAACCCCCGCCGTGACGCGCGCCTTCGAACTCGTGCACCTCAGCCTGTCCGACGGGTCGACCGAGCGGACCAGCCTGTTCGCCTACGCCCGCAAGATCGCGGTCGGGGGCGGCACCGCGGCCTACGACGTCGAGGAGTGGGAGAACCAGCGGGTCGCCGAGGGGTCGGCCACCGTCGCGCTCCGGATGGCGCAGACCCTCGCCGACGTGCGGCTCGGCACACCGGTGGCCCGGATCGCCGTGCGACCCGCAGGGTGCGTCGTGACGACCTTCGCCGGGGAGGAGGTGCGGGGCGATGCGGTCGTCCTCGCCGTGCCGTCCGGCCCGGCGCGGGACATCGGGATCACCGGGGTGAGCGAGGCGCGGCTGCGGTCGCTGCGACGGCAGCGGCACGCGTGGGCCGCCAAGTTCGTCGCGGCCTACGACGAGCCGTTCTGGCGGGCCCGGGGGCAGAGCGGGCTGTCCGAGAGCGAGGGGGTCCTCGGGTCGACCTGGCCGCAGCACGAGGGCGTCCTCTCCGCGCTCGTGCCCCCCGAGCGGTATGCCGCGTTCGCCGCGAGCGATCCCGTCACCCGGACCGGTGACGCCCTGGCGCAGCTGTCCCGCCTGTTCGGCGACCACGCGCTCGACCCGCTCGCGACGTGGACCCGGATGTGGGGGACCGACCCGTGGACGCAGGGGTACGTCACGAACTGGCGGCCCGGCGACGTCGTGGCCGTCGGCCCGCTGCACGGCACCCACGAGCCGCCGTTCTACGTCTGCGGGTCCGATCAGTGGGTCGCCGGCTACCTCGAGGGCGCCGTCCGCACCGGCCGCGCGGCTGCCGCTGCCGTCCTCGGCGGCTGAGCAGGCCCGGTCGGCCGTCCTTGCCCGGCCTCCTTGTCCCCGCCCTCCCACCCGGCCGCTTGCCCGCCTCCCACCCGGCCGCCGGTCCCGGCCTTCCCACCCGGCCGCCGGTCCCGGCTCTGCCCCTTTATCGGGTTCCACCGGAAACGGGCACCTCACCCGAGGACGCTTCCCCCGCGAGGTGTCCCTTTATCGGGTGACCCGACAACGGTCCCACCGTCGGTCGGGGTCCCCCAGCCCTGGCTTCCGACAGACCGACCGGCAATGGGTCGCGGCACCCGCCGTATGCCGGAGCGGCCAGGCGTGGCGAGCCCCGGGTCGGCGACGGAGCGAGGGCCATTGCCGGTCCGGCTGTCCTGGGACCGGTCCGTCTGCTCGGCTCACCCGACTCCAGGTGGGCCTGTCGGGGTCAGTGCTGGCCGGATCGTCCGGGGATGTGGGAGATGACGACGGGGCATGGGGTGTGACCGAGGAGCCCGCGGGCGATGGAGCCCAGCTTGAGTCCCTCGAACCCGCCGACCCCGCGGTTGCCGACGACGATGAGGTCGGCGTCCTGGCTGCGCTCGACGAGCACCTCCAGCGGGTCGCCCTGGACCACCTCGTGGTGCACCTTGACCTCGGGGTGCGCGCGGACGAGGTCGGCGAGCGCCTGCTTCGCGGTGTCCTGGGTGGAGGCGACGTAGGCGGCCCAGTCCGACCCCTGCTCGAGGTTCGGGTCGGTGCGGCCCCGCGCCTGCCAGGTCGTGACGATGTCGACGTCCTGGGCACCGGTGGCCGCGGCGTGGGCGAAGGCGAACCGGGCCGCCGCGAGGCTGGACGCGGACCCGTCGACGCCGACGACGACGCGGCCGTAGGGAGCCGTCGTCCGCGGGTCGCGGCCGACGATGACGACGGGGCACGCGGCATACGAGACGACCTGCTGCATGACGGCGCCGAGAGTGAGCCGGGAGAGGACCCCGCGGCCGACGGCGCCGACGACGAGCATCTGGGCCCCGTCGGAGGCGCGCAGCAGGGCGGGGGCCGCGAAGCCGGGCACGCAGGCCGTCGCGACGCGCAGGTCGGGGTCGATGGCGTGGATGCGGGCCTTCGCGGCCGTGAGGAGGGTCTCGCCCTCGAAGCGGATGGCGTCGTCGTCACGGAGCGCGCCGAATCCGAGCATCGGCAGGTCGGCGGCGAAGGCGTGGACGACGACGATCGGTATGCCACCCCCGGCCGACGCGCGACGCGCGGCCCAGTCGAGGGCAGCGTTGCTGATGGATGAGCCGTCGGTGCCGACGACGATGCTGCCCCGGGTGGTGATCCTGTCCATCTGCGTTGACGCTCCCGTGCTTCGTCGGGGCGACGTAGGTGTCAGCCGAGCTGGCCTCCAGCGCCGTCACGAACCGTCCGTGGCCCGCGTCCTCCACCGTAGTCCCGAGCGCTGGGTCGGGTATGCGCGACACCTGAGTGTTTTCCGTGTGTCACCTGGGTGCGCTCGGTGCGACGGCAGCCGGTCGGAGGGGGTCGTGGTGGGCGGCCGCTCGTCGTCGGTCCCGCTCCCCCCTGCAGGAGCAGGACCGACGACGGACGGCTGCCATGCCGATCAGGTGTGCCGCGGTTCGGCGCGGACCGGGTATCCCTTCCGAACCGGGGCCTTCTCACCTGTTACGGCGTCGAGCGACGAAGCCGCCCCTTGCTCCGACGTCCGGTCGGTCCGCGTCCCTGTCGCGTGCCGACACCCAGTAGGAGGGGCAGCCCGCCGGCCAGATACATCCCGGACGAAGAACTTTTCTCGCCGGGTCTCACGGTTCGTCGCCCGGGAGCATGGGGGCCCGCAGCCGGGGCGCGCAGGCGCAGCCGACTGAGATCGCCATGACGAGCCCCGACGAGACGACGAACGCGGTCGTGGCGCTCGTGGCACCGGCGAGCAGGCCGAATCCGACGAGCCCGACCGGCGTCACTCCGACGGAGGCCAGAGTCACCAGACCCATCATCCGACCCATCAGCTCCGGTGCCGTCTCGGACTGAACCGTTCCGAGCAGCAGTGCTCCGGCCGGACCCAGCGCGAAGCCCGAGACGCCGAGCCCGATGGCTGTGGCGCGAAGGGTGGGTGCGGATCCGGCGACTGCAAGGCCGGCTCCCGCGAGGGCGGACCACAGGTATCCCGCCAGTGCGCGATGACAGCGAGGCTGGTAGACCCACAGTGACAGCGCGCCGAGGGTGGCAGCAGCGCCGAACACCGCCAGGAGGGCTCCCAGCGTCCGTGGGCTCCATCCCTCGTGCTCCACCCGAAGGACGAGGCCGAGGTCGAGCGGACCCGAGAGCGCCAGGTTGAGTGCCGTCGCCGTCAGCAGCATCGCCAGCAGGCGTGGGTGGCGCAGCACGGAGCGCAAGCCCTCCGCGATGTGATGGTGTCCTGGCGTGCCGACGCGTGGTCCCGAGGGCGCGTGCCGCCGCAGGAACCCGAACAGGGTCATGGCCAAGCCGAACAGGAGGACGTTGACCGCCGCCACGGCACGCAGACCACCGGCTGCGAGGGCCAGCCCGGCGGCCGGCCCCGCGGCGACGACAGCCGCTCGGTTGACGGCCGACACGAGTCCCTGGCTCCTCGTCAGAGACTCCGGCGACACGATGGCCGGAAGCAACGCCCCTGCAGCGGGCAGTCGGAGGGCGTCGGCAAGCCCGAACATCATGGCCAGGGCTCCCAGGAGGACCGGGTCGTGAGGAGAGCGCATTCCGACACCGAGGGCTGCGCACATGACGACGATCCGGGCCGCCTGAGCGCCCTGTGCGGCACGGAGGGCTCCTACCCGGTCGACAAGACCTCCGGCCGGCAGCAGGGCGACGAGGCGCGGAGCGGTGCCCAGGGCGACGATGACTCCGGCTCGGGCGTCGCCGCCGGCCTGGGATGCACTCCACGCGAGCGCGACGAACCAGGCCTGGTCACCCGTGAGGTCAGCGAAGAGACCACACAGGTAGGGAAGGAGCCGACGGGCCGTCGGCCCCGCGGGCGTCCTACATGTCATGCCCGACCGGGAAGGCACTCATCATCACGAGGACGGGCCGAGAGTCGGGGTCGGTCGTCGCGGTCTGCTCCGACCGCTCGGCCCAGTGTCGGGTGAGGGCGGTCAGCTGCTCACCCAGCTCCGCCAGCTCTGCAGGGGTCAGCCGCAGGTAGACGTCCGACTCGAGGGCAGCCTCGACCCAGGGCCGCTCGAACGTGTGCCATGTCTCCAGCCACGACGTGAGACGCTCCAGCCGTCGGGCCCACAGGACGCGCTGGGCGGTCGACGACACCTCGCGCCCGGCCGCGCTGCCGATGAAGTCCACCGGCTCCCATCGGAGCCCGCCGCGCACCGCGCGCCACCACTGCGTCCGACCGTCGACCTGCCCGGCCGAGGCATCCTCCACGTATCCGGCCGCATGGAGCTGCTTGAGGTGGTAGCTGGCTGAACCCACGGCGAGACCCGCACCCGCGGCCAGTTGGGAGACGGTGGCCGGTCCGTGGAGCACGAGCAGTTCGTAGAGCGCGACCCTGGCGGGATGGGCGATCACGCGCAGGGCCTCCAGCGCGTCCGCAGTGGGAGGGGCGCTCGGTCCTGACGTGGCGGGCGTGGGCAAGGGCTCAGGAGAAGGCATGTCGAGAGCATACACAAATAATTTTGTGCAATATATCTTGTGTTATTTAGGGAGGTGGGTCGTCGTATCAGCGTCGGGTGACCGGCCTCCTCACAGATATCGGCGCCGCGTGCGCACACGGCACCGGACCCCGTCACTACGCTGGTCACCGAGGATCGCCCCCTGGTCCTCCGGCCGGCATCTCGAGGAGAGACCATGGCAGGCGAGCCCCCGCAGCCCTCCGTCCCCGGCCTGAGCGCGCCGGCGCGGTTCTTCGTGCCGCCGACCGCGGTGCGCCGGCTCGGCGCGGTCGTGCTGGACCCGAGCACCGCGGTATGGGCGGGTGACCAGCCGCTCGAGCCGACGGTCTACCGGCAGGACCGGCTCGTCGTGCCGGGGCTCCCCGGAGGGCGCGCGGACGCCGCCGTCGCGGCGCTGCGCAGTGGCATGGACGAGAAGGCATACACCCTCCAGATCGTCCCCCCGGCCTTCCTGCGGACCCCTCGCGGCGGCGACGCCGGGTCGGCGGTGCGGCGCTTCGCCCAGCGCGCGTTCCTGCGGGGCGCGGTGCCGGACAACTGGATCACGCTGCTCGACCGGGCGGCCTCGACGACGGTCGTCATCGAGCCGGTGCCCGGTCGCGTCCAGGCGCCGCTCGACGCCTGGGAGCTGCTGCAGCGATCCCGGGCCATCGGCGACAACGCCGAGGTGCTCACCGGGGTGGGGCTGAGCCACGTCTGCATGGTCTCCGGCTACGCGCAGGGCGTGGGGTATGCCCAGGGGGTCGGGTATGCCCAGGGGGTGGGCTACGCGCAGGGGGTCGGGTATGCCCAGGGCGTGGGCTACGCGCAGGGCGTCGGAGCGGACCCCGGCGGCGGCCGGATCCCCGTCGTGTGGGGCGGACCCGACCCGCGGACGGCGGCCGCCACGGGCTCCGGCCCGGTCGTCGCGGTGCTTGACACGGGCACGGGCACGCACCCGTGGTATGCCGCGGGCGTCGACCGCGACGTCCTCGTCGCGCCGGGCGGGCCGCGCATCGGGCTGCGCTTCGAGCCCTCCGTCGACCCCGAGCTGACGGGTCGCACGGTGGACCCGATCGGGGGCGAGCTCGACCCGGTCGCCGGGCACGGCACCTTCGTCACCGGGATCGTCCGGCAGCGCTGCCCCGGTGCCGACGTCCTCTCGGTGCCCGTCATGTACGGCGACGGCGCGGCCGACGAGGTCGACGTCATCGACGCGCTGTCCGCGCTCTACCTGCGCCAGCTGCTCGCGCTCCAGGCCGGGGCCGCGGACCGCACCGTCGACGTCGTCTCGCTGTCACTCGGCTACTACCACGAGACACCGGGGGCGTTCACCGACGAGTCCGGCCTCGCGCAGGCGCTCACCGCGCTGACCAGCCTCGGCGTCGTGGTCGTCGCCGCGGCCGGCAACAGCGCGACCGACACCCCGTTCTACCCCGCGGGCTTCTCCCGGGTCGGCGACAACCAGGCGCCCATCGTCGCGGTCGGGGCCGACACGACCGGCGGCTCGGTCGTCGCGGCCTTCTCCAACACCGGCTCGTGGGTGACGACCTACCGTCCCGCGACGGCCGTCGTGAGCACGATGCCGACGACGCTCAACGGCAGCCTCCAGGGGCTGACCTACACCGGCTGTCCGGTGTCGGCGCCGGGCTACCCCGCCCGGGGCGGACAGGACCCCGACAACTACTCGTGCGGCTTCGGGGTCTGGGGCGGGACGTCGTTCGCCGCTCCGGCCATCGCCGGGGAGGTGGCGAGCGTGCTCGGTCCCCGCCCCGGGACGACGTCGAGCACCGAGCGGGTCGCCCAGGCGGGCCGAGCGGTCGCGGCCGTCCTGGAGAGGACGTCATGATGCAGGCCGGGGCCAGCGCGGGAGGGCTGGCGCTCCGGGCGGCGACGGCCTTCGAGTCCTACCGGTCGGGCGACCCGACAGGGATGTCCGAGCTCGTCGACCTCGCGACCGCGCTCCTGTGGCATACGGCCCGCGCCCAGGGCCTGACGACCGCGGAGGCCGAGGACGTCGTGCAGACGACCTGGCTGCGGCTCGTCCAGCACGTCGACCGCATCGACGACCCGCAGGCCATCCTCAAGTGGCTCATCACGACGACCCGCCGGGAGGCGTGGGTCGTCGGCAAGCGGGTCCGTCGGGTGGATCTCGTCGACCCGACCGACGTGCTCGACGCCGCGGTCGAGGAGCCGTCACCCGGGCCCGAGGACCTGCTGCTCCGCGGGGAGACGCAGCAGGTCGTGTGGCGGCACTACAGCACCCTGCCCGAGCGGTGCCGGGCCCTGCTGCGCGTCATCGCCCTCGCGGAGCGGCCCGACTACGCGCGGGTCGCCGAGGCACTCGGTATGCCGGTGGGCTCGATCGGCCCGACCCGCGGCCGCTGTCTGGCCAAGCTGCGCGCGGCGCTCTGCGCCGACCCCGCGTGGAAGGAGGCCTGAGATGGCACCGTCCGACGAGCGTCCCGACCTGCGTCCCGAGCCGGGCTCCGACCTGCCGCTCGACGCGACCGACGCCTCCGTCCTCGCCGTCCTGCGGGACGTCTTCGAGGAGAACGACCCGGTGCCCGCCGACCTCGCCGAGCGCTCCAAGTTCGCCATGACCGTCGCCGCCCTCGAGGCCGAGGTCGCCTCCATCGTCGCGGCCGACGCGCTCGCCGGCCTCCGCTCGACCGACTACAACCGGGCCTCGACGGTCACCTTCGCCAGCGACAACCTGTCCGCCATGGTGTCCATCGAGAACGGCCGGGGCAGCCGGTGCCGCATCTCGGGCTGGGTCACCGACGTCCGGGTCGAGGTCGAGCTGCGGGAGCGGTCGCGGACCCGGGTGACGCGCACCGACTCCGAGGGACGGTTCGTCTTCGAGTCCGTCGAGCGCGGGCTCGTCCACTTCGTCCTCCGGTCGCTGGACGACCCCGGCGCCCAGCCGGTCATCACGCCGGCGATCGAGGTCTAGGAGGTCGGTCCCCGTCGGCATACAGGGCATCGAGGGCGTCCAGGCAGAGGTGACGCGACTGCTCGAGGAGGGCATCGCCGACAACACGGCGGGCCGGTATGCCCGGGCCCAGCGCACCCTCCGGCGAGCCCTGCGCCGCCTCGATGCCCCGGGCGGCGACCCGGACGGCGACCCGGCGACCGCCGAGCTGCGGGCCCGGCTCCTCACGACCCTGTCGCTGTCCGTCCTCGCGACGACGGGTCGACCGGGCGCGCTGCGCGTGCTCGGGGAGGCCCGGGAGGCGTCCACCATCGCGGGCTCCCTCCGCGCGACGACCCTGACCTACGTCCAGGAGAGCGCGATCCACCTCGTGTCGGGGGACTGGGAGAGCGCCCTGGCCGCCCTGGCCGACATCGACGCCGGTCTCCCGACGCTCACGCCGTCCCAGGCCTGCGCGGCCCTGCTCAACCGGGGCTACGGCAACCTGTCGGTCCTCCACCTCGAGGCGGGCCGCCGCGACCTGGAGGCGGCGCTCGACCTGGCCCGCGCCAACGGACTGGCCGGCGAGCAGTTCAAGGCCCGGCACAACCTCGGCTGCCTCGAGTACTTCGCCGGCCACCTGCCCGAGGCGCTGCGGCTCATGGAGGCGGCCGACGCCATGGACGTCGACGTGAGCCGGGCCCGGGCCCGGCTCGACCACGCGCTCGTCCTCCTCGACGCCGGCCTCCTCGAGCGGGCCGAGGCGATGCTCACCGAGGCCCTCGCGACGGCCCGGCGGGAGCGGCTGCGGCTCGACGAGGGCGACATCGCCCTCGACCTCGCGATGTGCGCGCTCATGCGCGACGACCTGCCCACGGCGCGCCGGCGGGCCCGGGCCGCGGCCCGCGC
>JBDIAL010000099.1:0-12855 GCA_039812405.1 Nostocoides sp. | reverse complement strand
CGGCCCTCGCCCGGCTCACCTGGACCCGCGGCACGGAGCACGGCCGGGAGGTCTGGACCTGCGACACGTGCAGCCGTCGGCACCTGCGCAGCATCGAGGGCAAGCTCGACTCCGCCTGGTGGTGATCCGGGCCGGCACCAGCACCCGACCGGACCGACGAGAGGAACTCCCCATGGACCCCCGACCCCCGCTCCCGCCGTTCACCGAGGAGACCGCCCGCGCCAAGGTGCAGGCCGCCGAGGACGCCTGGAACACCCGCGACCCCGAGCGCGTCGCCGGCGCCTACAGCCTCGACACGGTGTGGCGGAACCGGGACGAGCACGTCCGTGGCCGTGAGGAGGTCGTCACCTTCCTCACCCGCAAGTGGGAGCGCGAGCTGGACTACCGGCTCCGCAAGAACCTCTGGGCCTTCGAGGGCAACCGGATCGCCGTGCGGTTCCAGTACGAGTCGCGCGACGCGAGCGGGCAGTGGTGGCGGTCCTACGGCAACGAGCTGTGGGAGTTCGACGCGCTGGGCTACATGGCCCGACGCGAGGCGTCGATCAACGACGTCGCCATCGACGAGGCGGACCTGCGCGTGACGCCCGGCGAGGGGGACCTGCCCCCGTACTGACCAACCCCGGGGCCTGCCGCGTCGCTGTTGCGGCCGACCCACCCGACCTCGCGCGTGCCAACCCCTGGCGGTGGGCGAGCGTTGGTGGTTACATCGAGGCAGACCATTCGGATGCGTGACCGACCGAGTCTCCTCCCGGGGGCTTCTCCCCCCGAAGCGGTCCCCAGCCGGCAGCGCTGACCTTCAGGTGCGACCTACGAAGGGGAGACCATGCGGCGGATCGACTCATCCCTCATGTCCGCGACCGGCGGGACGATCGCGGCCCTCGCGCTGGCCGGAGCGGCAGCGGCGCCCGCCACGGCTGCCGGCTCGGCCGGCGACCGGGCGACGAGCAGACCGGACGTCACCTCGCCCGCCGGCCCGCTCTCGGCGGTGAGCGCGATCAGCACCACCGACGCCTGGTCCGTGGGCTACAGCGTCGTCAACCACACCAAGCGGTCGCTCGCCATGCACTGGAACGGCACCTCGTGGTCGAGCGTGGCCACCCCCGACCCGAGCGCGACCAGCAACACGCTGGCCGGGGTCAGCGCCGTCTCGAGCGACGACGTGTGGGCGGTGGGCCAGGACGACGACGCCTCGGGCACCCCTCAGACGCTGATCCTGCACTGGGACGGGACGCAGTGGACGCAGGTGCCGAGCCCGAGCCTCACGCCGGATCTGAGCCAGCTCAACGCGGTGAGCGCGGACTCGAGCACCGACGCCTGGGCCGTCGGGATCGACCACGACATGACCACCGGGGTCGACGAGACGCTCGTCCTGCACTGGGACGGCAGCAGCTGGACCCGCGTGAGCAGCCCGAGCCCGGGGACGAGCATCGTGCTCAACGGCGTGAGCGCCGACGGGCCGACGGACGCCTGGGCGGTGGGTCAGGCGGCCGGTGGGATGGCCGGGAACGAGGACAGGAGCCTCGTCCTGCACTGGAACGGCACGGCGTGGAGCCAGGTCCCGAGCCCCAACCCGAGCACGGACGGCGAGAACCTCCTGACCGCCGTGAGCGCGGTGTCCAGCCAGGACGTCTGGGCCGTCGGCCAGTGGTATCGGTCGAGGCCGTCCTATCGGACCCTGATCCTGCACTGGAACGGCACGAAGTGGACGCGCGTCTTCAGCCCCAGCCCGAGCGCCGACGCCAGCGAGCTGCTGGGCGTGAGCGCCGTCTCGGCGACCGACGCCTGGGCGGTCGGCAACTTCTTGAAGAAGCTGTCCTCCGGCGGCAACGGCGACCACACGCTCGTCCTGCACTGGAACGGCACCGTGTGGCGCCGCGTCGCCGCCCCGAGTCCGGGCGCGGCCGGCGGCGCCCCGAGCGGCCTCGCCGCGGTGAGCGCCGACGGCAGCACCGACGCCTGGGCGGTCGGCTCGCGGTCGACGATCACCGGCCACCTGGTCGTCTCGGGGATCGTCCTGCACTGGAACGGCACGTCATGGACGCGGAAGTAGGGGGATGAGGTCCCACTCGACCCCCGGCAGGTTGCCGAGGACGAGGTCCCGGGCCGGCACGGTGCCGCCGATCTGGCACAGCACGCCGATCCCGCCGAGCCAGACCTTGTGGATGAGGACGTAGTCGGGCGGGAGGTTCAGCTTGACGCCGACGTGGAACTCCGGGCGTCGCAGGTCCTGCACCCGGGCGGCCATGCCCCGCAGCCAGGGCCGGGTGAAGGTGAACTCCTCGTAGCGGAACGGGTCGATGAACGGCTCGAGGTAGGCGAGGAGGTCCTCGTCGCGGATGGTCACCGTCGACTTGATGAACCCCTCGTCACGCAGCCCCCGGGCCATCGTCCCCGCGTCGCCGGACAGGGCATACGAGACGAGCCGGCCGATGGAGGGCGGCATCCCGTGGGGAAGCCGGTTGACCAGGCCGTAGTCGAGGACCGCGAGCCGGCCGTCGGCCGTGATGCGGAAGTTGCCCGGGTGCGGGTCGGCGTGCAGGATGCCGGCCCGGGCAGGGGCCACGACCTGGAAGCGGAGGTAGAGCGCCGCGGCCCGGTCGCGCTCCTCCTGGGTGCCGTGGGCGATGATCGCCGACAGGGGCGTCCCGTCGAGCCACTCGGAGACGATGACGTGCTCGGAGTGGACGAGGACGTCGGGGACGACGACCTCGGGGTCGTCGCGGAACCCGCGGACGAAGGCCCGCTGGTTGCGCGCCTCGAGGTCGTAGTCGAGCTCCTCGCCCATCCGGGCGCGCAGCTCCTCGGTGATCGGCTTGACGTCGAGGCCCGGGATCCAGGCCGTCGCGACCCGCGCGACCCGGGACAGCTGGGTCAGGTCGCTCATCAGGGCCTCGCCGGCCCCGGGGTACTGGATCTTCACGGCCACCTCGCGTCCGTCGCGCCACACCGCCCAGTGCACCTGCCCGATCGAGGCGGCCGCGGCGGGCGTGTCGTCGAACGCGAGGAACTTGCTCGTCCGCCAGCGGGGCCCGAGCTGGTCGGCGAGCACCGCGTGGACCGTGTCGGCCGGCATGGGCGGCGCGGCATCCTGGAGCCGGGTGAGGGTGGCCCGGTAGGGCGCGGCGAGCTCCTCGGGCAGCGCCGCCTCCATGATGGACAGAGCCTGCCCGACCTTCATCGCCCCGCCCTTGAGCTCCCCGAGGACGGCGAACAGCTGGGCCGCGGTGCGAGCCTGCAGCTCCGCGGCGACGGCCTCGGCGGGCTTGCCGCCGATCCGCTTGCCGATCCCCAGGGCGGTCCGGCCGGCGACGCCGAGCGGCAGCGTGGCCAGCTTGGCCGTGCGCGCCACGGCGCTGCGGGGAAGGTCGCTCACGCCGACCATTGTCTCCCGGCGACCCGGCCCGACGTGTCAGGAGCCCGGCAGTCACAGGCCGGGTGGCGTCGCCACACCCGCTGGACGGTCCGCGGCCAGGGCAGGGCGAGCTCGAGGCTCACCCCGGGCGGGCACTGGTCGTCCAGCGCGGCGCAGACCGTCATGACCGCGGTGGCCCGGGTCAGGGCGTGCAGCCCGGGGTCGGCGCGAGCGGCCGTCGGGAGCCCCACGACAACCGGCGGGTATGCAGTGTGGTCTCCGGAGGCCGCCCGGGTCACCGGATCGGGCCGGCGGGCCAGCGACACGCAGGTCAGGCAGGGCGAGCGGCCGGGCAGGACGAGGGGCCCGACGACGCCGTCCAGCTCGTCGAGCGTGACGGGCAGGTGGGGTATGCCGCGGGCCATGAGGGGCGCCGTGGTCCCGGACCGGAGCGAGCCCGGGCCGACGAGGACGACGAGGTCAGGGCTGTGGTGGCCCAGACGCAGCTCGGCGTCGAGGGCGAACAGGCCGGCCCTGACCTGGCCGACCCCGGCCGTGCGCAGGTCGTCGGCGAGGTCACGCGTGAGCCGTCCGGTGCCGTCGACGACGACCCGGCTCCACGCCCGGCTCGGTCCGAGCCCCACGGTCCACCTCCATCGGGTCCTCCGGCCTCCTGCCGAACCATGGCATACCGTCCGCGGACTCCGGGCCCGTCATCCACAGGGCCGGTTCGGGGGACGGGTCCGCAGGGCCCGGTTCGCGGGGCGGGTCGCAGGGCTGAATCCGCGGGACGAGTCGCAGGGCCCGGTTCGCAGGGCGGGGTCGCAGGGCCCGGTTCGCGGGGCGGGTCGCAGGGCTCAATCCGCGGGGCCAGCCCGTGGGGTCAAGTCCGCCGGCCGGGGAGCCCACCCACACGACCGACGGGCCCGTCGGACCGTGATGGTCCGGCGGGCCCGTCGGGCTGAGGATCCGGGTCAGGCCTTGCCGAGGATGCGGTTGAGGTTGGTGCCGCAGACCGGGCAGGTGGCCTTCGCCATCCGCCGGCCGTTCTCGGACACCACGACGCGCCCCTCGGCTTCGCGCTTCTCCTTGCACTTCACGCAGTAGAACTCGCCCTGATAGGTCTCGTCTGCCATTGCAGCTGTCTCCTTGTCGATGGGGGCCGCTGTCGCGGCGGGACCACCGTTCACCCTAGACCAGCCCCGGACACCGCCCCGGCAGGCCGGGTCCGGCCGCGCCACCCGGACACCGGTGCCGTGGTGCCCTAGCCTTCGGACATGGAGGCGACGACGGTCGAGGTGCGCCGCAGCGCCCGCCGGCGGCGCACCGTCTCGGCCCGCCGCGAGGGTGACCGCATCGTCGTCATGGTCCCCGCGGCCCTGAGTCGGGCCGAGGAGGAGCACTGGGTCCGCACCATGGTCGCGCGCCTGGAGCGAGCCGGACGCCGTCGCCCCCGGACCGACCCCGACCTCGAGGCCGCGGCCCGCAGACTCTCCGCGGCCCACCTCGGCGGGGTCGCCACCCCGACGTCGGTGCGCTGGGTGGGCAACCAGAACGGCCGGTGGGGCTCCTGCACCCCCTCGACCGGGACGATCCGGCTGAGCGACCGGCTCCGCGAGATGCCGGCCTACGTCGTCGACTACGTCCTGCTCCACGAGCTGGCCCACCTGCTCGTGCCGGGGCACGGGCCGCGCTTCTGGGAGCTCCTGGCCTCCTATCCCCGGCTGGAGCGAGCCAGGGGATTCCTCGACGGGGTGTCCACGGCCGCGGGTCTCGGCATCGCCGACGAGGACGACGACGTCGACGACGGGGACCCCGACCCGGACGACTCCGATCAGGGCGACACCGGCGACCACGTGGGCTAGGTAGACGAGCTCGTTCCCGGTGGGAGGGCAGCCTCGAGAGACGAGCCCGCCGCCGGTCGAGGTATGCCAGGGCTACCGCAGGGGCACCGGATACCTCGACGAGTCCGGATACCTCGACCCGGCCCAGGCCCTCGCCGGTCGAGGTATGCCAGGGCTACCGCAGGGACATCGGATACCTCGACCCAGCGGGTCACCTCAGCGGGAACGACTCAGCGAGGGGTGGGGGGAGTCCCCTGGCCCGGCCCGTCGCCGTCGCTCTCGGCGAGGAGGGCGTCGAGGGCGGCGTCCATCTCGTCGCGCGGCGCACCCGAGGCGGCCCGCTCCACGTAGCCCAGCGGGTCGTCGAGGTCGGCGGTCGTCGGCGCGAGGTCGGGGACCGCCCAGGCACCGTCCCGGCCGGCCGCGCCGAGCCGGTCCTCGAGGGCGGCCCAGAGGTTCGCGGCGTCCCGCAGCCGCCGGGGCCGCAGCTCGAGGCCGACGAGGGAGGAGAAGGTCCGCTCGGCGGGTCCCCCCGACGCCCGTCGACGCCGGACGGCCTCCCCGAGGGCGTCCGCGTGCGGGAGCTTCCCGCTCGTCGCCCGGTCGGTCACGAGGTCGACCCAGCCCTCGACGAGGGCGAGGAGGGTCTCGAGGCGACCGAGCGCCGCGCGCTGGGCCGCGCTCGGGTCGGGGGAGAACAGGCTGTCCTGGAGGGCGGTCTGGATGGCCTCGGGGTTGGTCAGGTCGATGCCCGCGAGCCCGGCCTCGATCCGGTCGGTGTCGATGCGGATGTCGCGCGCGTAGTCGCGGACTGCGGCGGTCAGGGCGGCGCCGAGCCACGGGACGGCCCCGAAGAGCCGCACCCGCGCGCTCTCCCGGACGGCGAGGTAGAGACGCACCTCGTCCGCGTCGACCCCGAGCCCCTCGGCGAAGGCGGCGATGTTCGTCGGGAGGAGGACGACCGTGCGCCCGGGCACGAGGGGCAGGGCGACCTCGGTGCCCGACAGGACGTCCCCGGCGAGTCCGCCGACCGCCATGCCGAGCTGGAGGGAGAACATCATCGAGCTCATCCGGGTCATCATCGGGCCGACGACCTCGGCCGGGTCCGTCCCGGGCGGCAGGAGACCCTCCGGCATACCGCGCTCGCTCAGCTCCTCCAGCTGGCCCTGCATCGCCTCGGAGATGGCTCCCGACACCCCGGAGGCGACCGGCTCGACGAGGTCGCACCACACGGGCATCGTCGCCTCGACCCACTCGGCCCGGCTCCAGGCGGCGGCGCCGACCTCGTGGGCGGCGAAGTCGGTCACCGCGTCGAGCCAGAGCCGCGCGAGGTCGGCCGCCTCGACCACCGGGCGGGAGGCGGCGCTCCCGAGCGAGGGGTCACCGGACGCCGCGACCGCCTTGCGGGCCACGTCGGTCGCAGCGTCCTGCTGGACCGGCCCGTCGCCGGCCGCGGCGAACATCGAGCGCACCTGGGCCCCCACCATCTGCAGCATGGCAGGGTCGACCTGGTCCAGGCCCATGTCCTTGAGCATGGCCGCCATCTGGGGGTCCAGCTGACCGCCGGTCAGCCCACGAAGCACCTCGACGAGCTCCGGCGGCAGGCCCTCGAAGGGGTCCTCCCCGGAGGGGCCGGACGGCTGGAGGGGATGGTCGGACACGGGGTGCTCCTTCGGAGGCCGAAGCGGTGGGCGGGGCCGGGGCGGCTGGCCTCTCCCAGGAAGAACCATGCTCGCACCGGATTGGTTCCCGCGGGAGGCCCGGCGTGCTCCCTGCGCGCACAGCGGAACGCCCTGACATGATGGCGGGCGACCGCACGACCTGAGAAGGACCTCCATGACCACGACGTCGAGCACCCGGGTGCCGCTGGCCGACGTGCGGGCCGAGCCGCTGTCGGTCGACGAGGTCCTCCGGGCCGTGCGCGGCCCGGAGTGCGGGGGAGTCGTCACCTTCGTCGGGGTCGTGCGCGACCACGACCACGGGCGGGACGTCGTGCGGCTCGACTACTCGGCCCACCCGAGCGCTGCCGACACCCTGCGGTCGGTATGCCTGGCCGTCGCCGAGGAGCACCCGGCGACCCGCCTCGCCGCCGTCCACCGGGTCGCCGAGCTGGGCGTCGGCGACATCGCGGTGGTCGTCGCCGTGGCGGCCCCGCACCGGTCCGAGGCCTTCACCGCGTGCCGCGAGCTCATCGACCGGCTCAAGCACGAGGTGCCCATCTGGAAGCACCAGCGGTTCGTCGACGGCGAGGACGAGTGGGTGGGCAGCGCGTGAGCGACGCGGCGCCCGGCGGAGCCGCCGAGGACCCCTCGGACGAGACGACCGACCACCCGGAGCGAGCCGGTCGCCTCGCCAAGGTGGTCTTCACCCTCGCCGTGCTCGTCATCCTCGTGCCGGCCGTCGCCGCCTTCGTCCCCGTCCCCTACGTCATCCTCGGTCCCGGGCCGGTGACCAACATCCTCGGCTCGTCGGGGGGCAAGCCGATCATCAGCGTCACCGGCCACCCCACCTACCCGTCCTCGGGCACCCTGGACTTCACGACGATCTCGATGCGCGGGGGCCCCGAGAACCAGCCGAGCGCCCTCGAGGTGCTCGGGGCCCTCGTCCGGCCCGGGCAGGAGATCTACCCGCAGGCCGAGTACTTCCCGAAGGGGACGACGAACCAGCAGGTCCAGGACGAGAACGCCGCCGCGATGACCGACTCCCAGCAGGAGGCCATCGCCGTCGCCCTCACCGCGGTGGGGGCGACGGTCACCCAGAAGGTGACGGTCGCCGGCTTCCCCCAGGACTCCGCCGCCCAGCGGGCCGGGATGCGCACGGGCGACCAGATCGTCGCCGTCGACGGCACCCGGATCACGACGATCGACGACGTGCGGCCCGCGGTCATCGCGCGGAAGCCGGGGTCGACCGAGCACGTCGAGGTGCTCCGGGACGGGGCGACCCGGACGATCGACGTCGTGACGACGGACAACGACGGGACGGCGACCCTCGGGGTCTACCTCGCGCTGTCCTTCCACTTCCCGTTCACGGTGACGATCAACGCCGGTGACGTCGGGGGGCCGTCGGCCGGGATGATGTTCAGCCTCGGCGTCTACGACACGCTGACCCCGGGCGCGATGACCGGAGGCCAGCGCATCGCCGGGACGGGGACCATCGACTACAAGGGCGACGTCGGGGCCATCGGCGGTATCCAGCAGAAGATGCTCGGGGCCCGGCGGGCGGCCGCGTCGTGGTTCATCGCCCCGGCGAGCAACTGCAACGAGGTCGTCGGTCACGTGCCGAGCGGGCTGCACGTCGTGCGGGTCTCGACGTTCACCGAGGCGCGCACCGCCGTCGACGACATCGCGCGGCACGACACCGCCCACCTGCCGACCTGCACCTGACCGGCTCTGCCTCGTCGGCTCAGCACCTGGCCGCCCGGCATCTGACCGGCTCTGCCCCCGGCATCTGACCGGCTCAGCGTCCGACACTGCCCGACCGCTCGGCGGCCAGGGGGCGCCGCTCAGTCGGCGAAGGTCGCGAGGAGGGCCTGGACCAGGCCCGGGGCGATCTCCTCGCCGGTCGCCACCCGGTCGTCGCTGTCGTGGGCCCGCTGGCGCAGCAGGCAGCGGTGGCTCCCGTCCCGCAGGACGGCGACGAGGAGCCGGACGTCCCGCCGCGCGGGGTGGCCCTGGAGCGCGGCGACGGCCTCCTCGGGGTCCTCGGGGAGGTCGTGCTCGGCGTCCGGCGGCACGACGACCCGCTCGACGGCGAGGGCGCACCCCCCGACGGTGTCGGGCCAGGCGATCCGGCCGAGCAGGGACTCCAGGTGCGACGTCGCGGGCATCCCCTCCTGCTCGACGGCGGTCAGCGCCCCCGGGGCGAGGTCCGCGCCGCCCAGCCCGGCCGCGAAGGACGGCTCCGCCGCCGCGAGGTCGGCGGTGGGGACGAGCGCGAAGAGCCGCGGGTTCTGGTCCCACCCGGCCTGCGCGACGTGCCGCTCGGTGTCGAGGGCGACGATGGACAGCGGGTCGGTCACGGGGAGGGCGGCCTGGGTCACCCGCCCATCATCCCGTGCCGGCTCGCATACCGCCGCGCCGTCCCACCCGGGCGGAGCGTTGCCGAACCGTGACCACGCCGCGGGGAACCCACAGCGGTGGTCGGTAAGTTGTGCCGGTAACGGCGAGGGCCCGCCCCGGGGCCCTCGCACCGTCAGCGTGAGGGTGGTCGATCGGTGAGTCAGTCCCCGTGGCACGAGGGGGATGACCCCCAGCCCGCCGGAGCCGGACCGGCCGGACCTCCTCCGCGCCGGGGCAGCGCCCACCCCCGGCGGCCTGCCGGGCCCCTCGTGCCGACGCTCCTCGTCCTCATCGTCGTCGCCATCGTCCTCACCCTCCTCGCGAACTTCTGGACCGACCTGCTGTGGTACCAGTCGGTCGACGCGACGACCGTCTTCACGACCCGCCTGTGGACGCAGGTCCTCCTCCTCGTCGGCGGTGCGGTCGTCGCCGGCGGGCTCGTCGCGGCGAGCGTCGTCGTCGGCTACCGGACCCGGCCCTTCTACATCCCGACGACGCCCGGGCAGCAGAGCCTCGAGCAGTACCGCCGGGCCATCGAGCCGGTCCGCCGGGCCGCGATGATCGCCATCCCCCTCATCCTCGGGATCCTCGCCGGCCTCACCCTCGCGGGGAACTGGAAGGCATACCTCCTCTGGCGCAACGGCGGCTCGTTCGGGGTGAAGGACCCCCAGTTCGGCAAGGACGTCGGGTTCTTCGTCTTCACCCTGCCGTGGATCCAGCTCGTCATCGGCTTCCTCACGATGGCGCTCGTCATGGCCCTGCTCGCCGGCGTGTTCGTCCAGTACGTCTACGGCGGCATCCAGCTGCCCGGCCGCGGCCCGACGACCCGGGCGGCCTTCATCCACCTCGGGGTGCTCGGGGCGGCCCTGTTCGTCGTCCGCGGCGCCGCCTACTGGTTCGGTCGGTATGCCGAGTCCTCCCAGGACTCCCCGCTGCTCACCGGCATCCGCTACACGACGGCCCACGCCGTGCTGCCCGCCAAGGCGATCCTCGCCGTCGCGTCGATCATCTGCGCCGTCCTGTTCCTCATGGCGATCTGGACCCAGACGTGGCGGCTGCCGCTCGTCGCGGTCGCGCTGCTCGTCGTCCTCGCCGTCGTCGTCGGCGGGATCTACCCCGCGCTCATCCAGTCCATCAAGGTCAAGCCGTCCGAGAAGTCCCTGGAGTCCCCGTTCATCCAACGCAACATCGATGCCACGCGCGCGGCATACGGCCTCGACGACGTGAAGACGACGGTCTACCCGGCGACGACCGACGTCTCCGCCGGCCAGCTGCGCCAGGACGCGGCGACGATCCCGGGCATCCGGCTCATCGACCCCAACGTCGTCTCGCCGACCTTCCGGCAGTACGAGGGCCTGCGGCAGTACTACGCCTTCCCCGACATCCTCGACGTCGACCGCTACACCATCGACGACCGGAGCCAGGACGCCGTCGTCGCCGTCCGCGAGCTCAACCTCGACGGCATCCCGAACGCCCAGCGCAACTGGGTCAACGACCACACCGTCTACACCCACGGGTTCGGGTTCGTCGCGGCATACGGCAACCGGCGGACCTCCGAGGGCGACCCGGTGTTCTTCGAGTCCGGGTTCTCCACCAAGGACCCGAACGGCAAGCCGTACGAGCCGCGGATCTACTTCGGGGAGGGCTCGCCGGACTACTCGATCGTCGGCGGCCCGTCCGGCTCCAAGCCGCGCGAGTTCGACTTCCCCGACGACGCGAGCGGGGGGCAGAAGCAGAACACGTACGCCGGTGACGGCGGCGTGCGGATCGGGTCGTTCCTGCGGCGGGCGGCGTATGCCCTGAAGTACCGCGAGCCGAAGTTCCTCCTCTCCGACGCGGTGAACTCCGACTCCCGCATCCTCGACCACCGGACCCCCACCGAGCGGGTCCAGCGCGTCGCCCCGTGGCTCACCCTCGACGGCAACGCCTACCCGGCCATCGTCGACGGGCGGGTCACGTGGATCCTCGACGGCTACACGACGACGGCGAAGTACCCCAACTCCAAGCTCGTCGACCTGCAGGACGCGACGTCGGACTCGGTCACCTCGACCTCCTCGGCCGTGCGGGCCTTCTCCGGCGGCCAGGTCAACTACATCCGCAACTCGGTCAAGGCGACCGTCGACGCCTACGACGGCACCGTCACCCTGTATGCCTGGGACGCCTCCGACCCCATCCTCCGGGCGTGGAGCCGGGCCTTCAAGGACACCGTCAAGCCGCTCTCGCAGATCGACGGCCAGCTGATGAGCCACCTGCGCTACCCGCAGGACCTCATGAAGGTCCAGCGCCAGGTGTTCGCGCAGTACCACGTGACCGACGCCGACAGCTTCTACGGCGGCGGTGACTTCTGGCGGGTGCCGAAGGACCCGACGCACTCGACGCAGGACCAGCCGGTCTACTACCAGTCGCTCGCCATGCCCGACCAGAAGTCGCCGGCGTTCTCGCTGACGACGACGTTCGTCCCGACGGGCACCGGGCGGGAGATCCTGCGCGGGTTCATGGCGGCCGACTCCGACGCCGGGGACGTCGCGGGCCAGAAGGCGAGCGGCTACGGACAGCTGCGCCTGCTCGAGCTGCCACGGGACTCCAGCGTCGACGGCCCCGGCCAGGTCCAGAACCAGATCGAGAACTCCACGGCCGCCTCCGAGGCCGAGGGGCAGAACCTCAACCTGTCCCAGTGGATCGCCAACAACCGGCAGACCGGCAAGACGCTGACCTTCGGCAACCTGCTCACCCTGCCCGTCGGCGGTGGTCTGCTCTACGTCCAGCCGATGTACGTCCAGGCCTCCAAGGAGGCGGGCTCCTTCCCGCAGATCAAGGCGACGGTCGCCGTGTTCGGCAAGAAGGTCGGCTGGGGCGACACGCTCGACCAGGCCCTCGACGGGGTCTTCGGCGGCAACTCCGGCGCCTCCGCGGGCGACGCGGGGGAGAGCCCCTCCAAGCCGTCGACCGGCTCGGGGTCAGGGTCCGGCTCGGGGTCCTCCGGTGCCGACACCTCGGCCCTCGCCCAGGCGATCCAGGACATCCAGGACGCCTACGACGAGGGGCAGGCCGCCCTGAAGAAGGGCGACTTCGCGGCCTACGGGGAGGCCCAGAAGAAGCTGCAGGAGGCCATCGAGCGGGCCGAGGCGGCGGTCCCGTCGTCCTCGCCGACGAAGTCCTCGGCGAAGTCCTCGTCGGCGAAGACGTCGAAGTCGTCGGCCACGTCGACGACCACGTCGACGGCCGGCGCGACGACGTCGGCAGGCTGAGCTTCCTCGCCGGGCCTCGGCCGGGTCTCGCCGTGACGTTGCCCAGCCCCGGCTCGACTGGGCGTGTCGCTGGCGCCACCCTCGGCTCGACGGGGCGTGTCCCTATCGGGATCTCCGGATCTGGATAGGGACACGCCCACTCCAGGTCACGCCGGCGTGGGATCGGCCCCGCTCGGGCCGCCCGGTCCAGACGAGACGCGTCGCGTTGGTGCGGAGGAGGCTCAGGGGTGCCGGCTGCGATTTGGCCGAGGCACCGGTGCTGGCATACAGTGGACAAGCCGACGCGGGGTGGAGCAGCTCGGTAGCTCGCCGGGCTCATAACCCGGAGGTCGCAGGTTCAAATCCTGCCCCCG
>JBDIAL010000098.1:0-12913 GCA_039812405.1 Nostocoides sp. | reverse complement strand
CCGGTGACCGCCGGGGTCGGGGCGGGCGCGGGTGCCGCGGTCGCCGGGCCGGAGTCCCCGGCGGCCGACCAGTCCACCGACCAGTCCGCCGAGGAGCCCTCCGGCGAGCCCGGCGAGGGGGCCGAGACGCTCACCGGCCGCAAGGTGCACCGCTACGCCCAGTCCAGTGGTCCGCGCAACCAGCCCAAGCGCGCACCGAGGTCCCGGCGATGACGGACGCCGCCCTCGCCGCCCGCATCGCGGCGACCGTCCACGACGTGCCCGACTTCCCCCAGCCCGGGGTCCTCTTCAAGGACATCACCCCGCTGCTGCGCGAGCCCGACGTCTTCGGCGACGTCGTGGGGGAGTGGGCCCGGCGCTTCCGCGGGCAGGTCGACGTCGTCGCAGGCATCGAGGCGCGCGGCTTCATGTTCGGGGCGCCGCTGGCGCTGGCCCTCGGCGTGGGGTTCGTGCCGGTCCGCAAGGCCGGCAAGCTGCCCGGGTCGACCCACCAGGTCTCCTACGAGCTCGAGTACGGCAGCGCGACGATCGAGGTCCACACCGACGCCATCGGCCCCGGCGACCGGGTCCTCGTCGTCGACGACGTGCTCGCGACGGGCGGCACGGCCCGGGCCACCTGCCGCCTCCTCGAGGCGACGGGCGCGAGCCTCACCGCCTTCGTCGTCGTCGTCGAGCTCGCCTTCCTCGCGGGCCGCGCGGCGCTCGACGGGCACGTCGTCGACGCCCTCCTCACCGTCGAGTAGCCGAGCCGTTCCCGGCGGGGGTAGGCGGAGGGGCCAGAGGCGGGGGGCCCTGAAGCCCCAGCCGGTCGAGGTATGCGGAGACCACCGCAGGGACACCACATACCTCCACCCAGCCCAACCCCCAGCGAGTCGAGGTATGCGGGGACCACCGCAGGGACACCGGATACCTCGACCCAGCCGACCCCCGGCGGGGCGACGAGGCGCGCGTCACAGCGAACTAGACTCGCCCCATGAGCGAGGGCACGAGCGAGGGCACGGTCTCCAGCCGGGCTCGCGCCCGGGCCCGGCTGGCCCGGATCGGCTCCCGCGAGCCGTCGACCGACCCGGTCCTCGTCCCGCTCCTGTCGACGGTCCGGGCCAACCACCCCAAGGAGGACCTGTCGATCGTCGAGCGGGCGTATGCCGTCGCCGAGCGGGCGCACGCCGGCCAGAAGCGCCGCAGCGGCGACGCCTACATCACCCACCCGCTCGCCGTGACGACGATCCTCGCCGAGCTGGGCATGACCGGCCCGACCCTCGCGGCCGCCCTGCTCCACGACACGGTCGAGGACACCGCATACAGCCTGGAGCAGCTCGAGCGCGACTTCGGCAAGGAGATCGCGCGCCTCGTCGACGGGGTGACCAAGCTCGACCGGGTGACCTACGGCGAGGCGGCCGAGGCCGAGACGGTCCGCAAGATGATCGTCGCGATGAGCCAGGACATCCGGGTGCTGCTCATCAAGCTCGC
This sequence comes from Nostocoides sp., assembly GCA_039812405.1. Classification (GTDB taxonomy): domain Bacteria; phylum Actinomycetota; class Actinomycetes; order Actinomycetales; family Dermatophilaceae; genus Nostocoides. The sequence continues at coordinate 11,443 of JBDIAL010000098.1, read as the reverse complement.
CGACCGGCTCCACAACGCCCGCACGTGGCGCTACGTCTCCCGCGAGTCGGCACAGCGCAAGGCGCGCGAGACCCTGGAGATCTATGCCCCGCTGGCCCACCGGCTCGGCATGAACACGATCAAGTGGGAGCTGGAGGACCTGTCGTTCCAGACCCTCTACCCCAAGGTCTACGACGAGATCGTCCGGCTCGTCGCCGAGCGCGCCCCGGCCCGGGAGCAGTCGCTGGCGCAGGTCCGCGAGCAGGTGACGGCCGACCTCAAGGCGGCCAAGATCAAGGCCGTCGTGACCGGGCGGCCCAAGCACTACTACTCCGTCTACCAGAAGATGATCGTCGGCGGCCGCGACTTCGACGACATCCACGACCTCATCGCCGTCCGGGTGCTCGTCGACACGGTGCGCGACTGCTACGCCGCGCTCGGGGCCCTGCACGCCCGGTGGAACCCGGTGCCCGGCCGGTTCAAGGACTACATCGCCAAGCCGAAGTTCAACATGTACCAGTCCCTCCACACGACGGTCGTCGGTCCGGAGGGCAAGGTCGTCGAGATCCAGATCCGCACCCACGCCATGCACCGGCGGGCGGAGTACGGCGTCGCGGCGCACTGGAAGTACAAGGAGGACGGCCCGGCGGCCAAGAACGGCGCCCCCGCCGGGCGGGGCGGCCAGCCCGGGCACGACATGGCCTGGGTGCGCCAGCTCATGGACTGGCAGCGCGAGACGACCGACCCCATGGAGTTCCTCGAGTCGCTGCGGTTCGAGATCACGGCCAACGCCGTCTACGTCTACACCCCCCAGGGCGCGGTCATCGACCTCCCGGCGGGCTCGACGCCCGTCGACTTCGCCTACGCGGTGCACACCGAGGTCGGCCACCACTGCATCGGCGCGCGGGTCAACGGCCGGCTCGTGCCCCTGGAGTCCCGGCTCGAGAACGGCGACATCGTCGAGGTCCTCACCTCCAAGGCCGACGGGGCCGGGCCCTCCCGCGACTGGCTGTCGTTCGTCGCCTCGGCGCGGGCCCGGAACAAGATCCGGCAGTGGTTCTCCAAGGAGCGGCGTGAGGAGGCCATCGAGCGCGGCAAGGACGCCATCGCCAAGACGATGCGCAAGCAGAGCCTGCCGCTGCAGCGCCTCATGTCCCCGGAGAACCTCGCGGCCGTCGTCCAGCAGCTGCGCTACCAGGACGTCGACGGGCTGTATGCCGCGGTGGGGGAGTCCCACGTGTCGCCCCAGCACGTCGTCGAGCGGCTGCTCGCCCAGCTCGGCGGCGAGGAGGGCGCCTCGGAGGACCTCGCCGAGGCGACGATCCCCCAGGAGGGCCGTCGGGTCGTCCGGGCCCGCTCGGGTGACCCCGGCGTCGTCGTCAGGGGCCTGTCCGACGTCTGGGTCAAGCTCGCGCGCTGCTGCACCCCCGTCCCCGGCGACGACATCATCGGGTTCGTCACCCGCGGCGACGGCGTCTCGGTCCACCGCCGCGACTGCACCAACGCCGAGAACCTCCTCTCCCAGCCGGACCGTGTCGTCGAGGTCGAGTGGGCCCCGTCGACGGCCTCGGTCTTCCTCGTCCAGCTCCAGGTCGAGGCCCTCGACCGCTCCCGGCTGCTGTCCGACGTGACCCGGGTGCTGTCCGACGCGGGGGTCAACATCCTCTCGGCCTCCGTCCAGACCTCCCGCAACCGGGTCGCCATCTCACGCTTCACCTTCGAGATGGGCGACACGACGCACCTCGACCACGTCATCAACGCGGTGCGCAAGATCGACGCCGTCTTCGACGTCTACCGCATCACCGGCGGCCGCCAGCACTCCGGCTGAGCCCCGCCACGCGGTCCGTCCGCTCGACTGGGCGGGGGATCAGGACAGGGCCCGGCGCGCCTGGGTGAGCCAGGCCTCCTGGGCCTCGACCTTCGCGGTGATGTCGGCGATCCGGCGCTCGTTCCCGGCGGACCGGGCCGCCGCGAGATCGTCACGCAATGTGGCCAGCGAGGCCTCGAGCTGGGTGACCATCGAGCTCGCGCGGGCCTCGACCTCGGGGTTGGAGCGCTTCCAGCGGGCCTCCTCGGCGTCGCGGACCGCGGACTCGACCGACCGCATACCGCGCTCCATCCGGTCGACGTCGCCACGGGGGACCTTCCCGGCCTTCTCCCACTTGTCCTGGATGGTGCGCAGCGCGGTCTTCGCCGCATCGAGGTCGCGGACCGGGAGGAGTGCCTGCGCCTCGGCGAGCAGCCCCTCCTTGACGGCGAGGTTGGCGCGGAACTCGGCGTCCTCGGCGGCCGACACCTCGTCCTTCGCCGCGAAGAACGCGTCCTGCGCCGCCTTGAACCGCTGCCACAGCGCGTCGTCGTCGCTGCGGGCGGCCCGGCCGGCCTGCCGCCAGCGGTCCATGAGCTGCTTGAACGCGCGGGCCGTCGGGGCCCAGTCCTTGCTCGTCGCGAGCTGCTCGGCCTCCGCGACGAGGGACTCCTTGGCCCGTTTCGCGCTGCCCTGGGTCGTCTCGAGCTGGGCGAAGTGGGTGCGGCGCGCCTTGTCGAAGGCGTTCCGGGCGTGGCTGAACCGCTGCCACAGCGCGCTCTCGGTCGGCTTGTCGATCTTCGGACCGGACCGCTGGTGGTGCTTCCACTGGTCGAGCAGGGCCCGCATCCGCTCGCTGCTCTGCCGCCACTGGACCCGCTCGACGGGCTGGGCCGCGATCTGCTCCGCCTCGGCGACGAGCGCCTCCCGCTCGGTCACCGCGGCCGCCCGGGCCGCCGCCCGCTCGGACGACTCGGCCTCCCGGCGCCGGGTGACGAGCGTCTCGACCTCCGCCACTCTCGTATGCAGGGCCGACAGGTCTCCCACCACGGCCGGCTCGGCCGTCTGCTCCCGGATGACGGCGAACGCCTCGGCTGCGTCCTTGGCGCTCACGTCGGTCGAGGTGAGCCGCTGGTGGAGCAGCTCGACGATGGCGGCGAGCTCGTCGTACTTGCGCGCGAAGTACTGCAGCGCCTCGTCGGGTGTCGCACCCGGGTAGGCCCCGACCTCGCGCTCGGCGTCGCCGTCGGTGACGAAGACGGTCCCCGTCGCCGCGTCGACCCGCCCGAAGCGGGCCGAGTCGGAGTGTGCGGGGGCGGGGACCACAGGGCCGGGGTGCACCCGCTTGGCGATCGCCGCCGGCGTCGGGATGCGCGGCGGCCCGGGCTTGGGGACGACGACCGCCGGCGCCTCCGGCGTCTCGGGGGCCTCCACCACCTCGGGTACCTCGGATGCCTCCACTGCCTCGGGTGCCTCATGCATCTCAGGTGCCTCTTGCATCTCCTGCACCTCGGGCGCCTCGGTCGCCTCTCGCGTCTCGGATGCCTCCTGTGCTTCAGGCGCCTCTGGTACCTCGGGCGTCGCCTGCGGCTCGGCGTCGACGGTCGCCTGCGGCTCCCCGGCCGACTCGGGCTGGGGCTCGGGAGACGCCTCGGGCGCTGCCTCCGACACGGTGTCGGCAGCGTCGGGGGTGTCGGTGGGGGTCGGGTCCTCCGGGACCGACGGCTCGGGTGCGGCCGGCGGGGAGGTCGCCTCGTCAGGGTGCAGCTCGCTCACGTCAGCCCTTCTTCTCGGTGACAGAGACCCGCAGGATGCTGATCGGCGCTGCGGGTGTGCCGTCGGTGCCGCCGCCGGACACCCCGGCGGCCGCGATCTTGTCGACGATATCCATCCCCTTGGTCACGGTGCCGAAGATGGTGTAGCCACCCGGCAGCACGGTGTCCTTGTAGACGATGAAGAACTGGCTCCCGTTGCCCTTCTTGACGTCGCTGGTCCGGGCCATGGCGAGGGTGCCGCGGGGGTACGTGCCGTCCTTCGGGGCGTTCTCCACCCCGAAGCCGTAGCCGGGCGTGCCCTGCCCGGTGCCCGTCGGGTCGCCGCACTGGAGGACGTAGAGGCCCGAGGTCGTGAGCCGGTGGCAGGGGGCGTTGAGGTAGTAGTTCTGCTGGGCCAGGAAGATGAAGGAGGCGACCGCCTGCGGCGCCTTCGTGCCGAGCAGCTCGAACTGGAGGTCACCGCAGTTCGTCGTGACCGTCGCGACGAACGTCCTGCCCTCCGCCGACTTCTTGGACGGGAGCTTCAGCTCGGCCCCCGTCCCGAGCGAGGACGGCGGGATCTGGCATCCGGTGACGGTCGTCGTCGGCGCCGAGGCCGTCGAGGTCGCCGACTGCGTCGACCCGCCCCCGGCGAGCCGGCGCGCGACGAGGACGGAGCCCAGCACGACGACGAGCACCCCGACGACGACCGCCGCGACGACCCGGTTGCGCCGGAGCCGCGCCTGCTTGGCGAGACGCGCCGCCTCGCGCTTCTCGTAGCGGCGACGCGCGCGAGCGCGCTCCTGGGCCTTCGTCACGGGTGGGGTACCTCGGGGTCGGTCTGACGGTCGGACTGACGGGCAGTCGTGCGGGGGACAGGGGCAGGGAGCACGGACCCACGGGAGGCCCGTCCGGCGGCCAGTCTAGGCAATGGGAGGCACCGGGGGCCCGAAGGGGACGTCGGTAGGCTCGCCGGGTGCTCGCCGTCGCCTTCCCCGCCGCCGCCTTCGGCACGAACTGCTACGTCCTCGCGCCCGGGGCCGGGGAGGAGTGCCTCGTCGTCGACCCGGGCATCGGGGTCCTCGACACCCTCCGCGACGTCCTCGCCGAGCATCGGCTGCGGCCCGCCGCCGTCCTGCTCACCCACGGACACCTCGACCACGTCTACTCGGTGACGCCGGTATGCGGGACGGGCACCGCCGCATACATCCACCACGACGACCGCTACCGCCTCGCCGACCCCGTCTCGACGCTCGAGCCCGGGCTCGTCGCCATGCTCGAGCAGCAGTTCGGACGCAGCGCGACCTGGGCCGAGCCGGAGGAGGTCGTCGAGATCACCGACCGGGAGCACCTCACCCTCGCGGGCCTCGACGTCGACGTCCTCCACGCGCCGGGGCATACCGAGGGATCGGTGATGTTCGCCCTCCCCGGGCTGCCCGACGCGGTCGCCTCCGACGTGCCCCTCGAGTCGACCGTGCTGTCCGGCGACGTCCTGTTCGCCGGGTCCATCGGCCGGACCGACCTCCCCGGTGGCGACCATGCCGCGATGCTCCGCTCGCTGCGCGACGTCGTCCTCCCGCTGCCCGACACCACGCTCGTCCTGCCCGGCCACGGTCCCGCCACCGCGATGGGCCGCGAGCGGGCGAGCAACCCCTTCTTGCAAGGATTGTGACGTGACCCAGACCGACCAGCCGACGCCGAGACCGCGCGCCGAGAAGGTGACCCCGCTGTCGGGGTTCCCCGAGTTCCTCCCCGCCGACCGGATCGCCGAGCAGCACGTCCTCGACGTCATCCGCCGCACCTTCGAGCTGCACGGGTTCGCCTCGATCGAGACCCGGGCCGTCGAGCCGGTGTCGCGGCTGCTCGGCTCGGGGGAGGACGCCGACAAGGAGATCTACGGCGTCCACCGGCTCGCGGCCCGGGCCGAGGAGCGCGCCGGATCCGGCGGCACGGCCGGGTCGGCAGGCACCGCCGACGAGCTCGGTCTGCACTTCGACCTCACCGTGCCCTTCGCCCGCTACGTCCTGGAGCACGCCGGGCGGCTCACCTTCCCCTTCCGCCGCTACCAGATCCAGAAGGTGTGGCGCGGGGAGCGACCCCAGGAGGGGCGCTACCGGGAGTTCACCCAGGCCGACATCGACGTCGTCGACGTCGGCGAGCTCGCGCCGCACTACGAGGCCGAGCTGCCCCTCGTCATCGCCGAGGTCTTCCGCCGGCTGCCCGTCGGGGACTTCCGGATCCAGGTCAACAACCGCCGCATCCCCGAGGGCTTCTACCTCGGCATCGGCGTCACCGACGTCGTCGCGACGCTGCGGATCGTCGACAAGCTGGACAAGATCGGCCCCGAGCGGACGGCGGGCCTGCTCCTGGAGTCCGGGCTCTCGCCGGCCCAGGCCGACCAGGTCCTCGCCCTCGCGGGCATCCGCTCGGAGGACCTGTCCTTCGTCGAGGCGGTCCGGGCCCTCGGGGTCGAGCACCCCACGCTCGACGCCGGCCTCGACGCGCTCGCCGCCGTCATCCGGACCGGCCTCGACCTCGCGCCCGGCACCCTCGTCGCCGACCTGCGGATCGCCCGCGGGCTCGACTACTACACCGGCACCGTCTACGAGACCCAGCTCGTCGGACACGAGGACTACGGCTCGGTGTGCTCCGGCGGCCGCTACGACACGCTGGCCTCCGACGGGCGGACGACCTACCCCGGGGTCGGCATCTCCATCGGGGTCTCCCGCCTGCTCGGCCTCGTCGTCGGCTCCTGGGGCGTCACCGCCTCCCGGTCGACGCCGACGTGCGTCCTCGTCGCCCTGGCCGAGGAGGGCTCCCGGCCCGCGGCGATGCGGACCGCGGCCGCGCTCCGGTCCCGCGGCATACCCGTCGAGGTGGCTCCCGCGGCCGCCCGGTTCGGCCGGCAGATCCGGTATGCCGACCGCCGGGGGATCCCCTACGTCTGGTTCCCCGGCGTGGAGGGGGCCGGCGACGAGGTGAAGGACATCCGCAGCGGCGAGCAGGTCCCGGCCGACGCGACCCAGTGGATGCCGCCCGCGCCGGACCTGCGCCCGGCGCTCCTCGTCCCCGACCCGCTCGGCGGCTGACCTGCTCGGCGGCTGACCCGGTCCGCCCCCGGGCACTAGACTCGCGGGCGCAGCCACCCGGCTGCCGCACGATCGCGGGCAACGGCGCCCGCGTCGCGAAGATCCGCGGCCGAGTCCGCAGACAAGGAAACAGATATCCGTGAAGGTCGGCATCCCCAAGGAAGTCAAGAACAACGAGTTCCGGGTCGGCATCACCCCTGTCGGGGTTCACGAGCTGGTCATCAACGGCCACGAGGTCTACCTCGAGGAGGGAGCGGGGCTCGGCTCCGCGATCACCGACGAGGAGTTCGTCGCCCAGGGCGCGACGATCCTGCCCACGGCCGACGAGGTGTGGGGCGAGTCCGACATGGTCATCAAGGTCAAGGAGCCGATCGCGGAGGAGTACCACCGGCTCCGCGACGACCTCACCCTCTTCACCTACCTCCACCTCGCCGCCGACGAGCCGCTCACCCGCGAGCTCGTGCGGACGGGCACGACGGGCATCGCCTACGAGACCGTCCAGCTGCCGTCCGGCGGGCTGCCGCTGCTCTACCCGATGAGCGAGGTGGCCGGCTGCCTCGCACCGCAGGTCGGGGCCTACTTCCTCATGCGCGCCCAGGGCGGCCGCGGCGTCCTCATGGGCGGCGTCGGCGGCGTGGCCAACGCCAAGGTCGTCATCATCGGGGCCGGCGTGTCCGGGCAGAACGCCGCGAACATCGCCCTCGGCCTAGGCGCCGACGTCACCCTTCTCGACACCGACCTCGACAAGCTGCGGATGTCGTTCTGGCGCTACGACAACCAGGTCCACGGCCTGGCCTCCTCGACGCTGGAGATCCGCCGCCAGGTCATGGCCGCCGACATGGTCATCGGGGCCGTCCTCATCCCCGGCGCCAAGGCCCCCAAGCTCGTGACCAACGAGCTGGTCTCCCAGATGAAGGAGGGCTCGGTCCTCGTCGACATCGCCATCGACCAGGGCGGCTGCTTCGAGGACTCGCGGCCGACGACGCACGCCGACCCGGTCTTCCCCGTCCACGGCTCGACGATGTACTGCGTGGCCAACATGCCCGGGGCGGTCCCCAACACCTCCACCTGGGCGCTGACCAACGCGACCCTGCCGTATGCCGTCCGGCTCGCCAACCTGGGCTGGGAGGACGCCATGCGCCGTGACCCCGCCCTCGCCCTCGGTCTCAACACGTATGCCGGGCAGGTCACCTGCGCCCCGGTCGCCGAGGCCTTCGGCATGGACTCCGTCCCCGTCGGGGACGCGCTGGCCTGACGCCGGTCCAGACCCGGTCCTCATCCCGGTGCCGTCCGTCCCGACCGCCCGCCCCACCCCGGTGGAGCGGGCGGTCGCGGGCTGGCTGGCCCACCTCGACGTCGAGCGCGGCGCCTCGCCCAACACCCTCGCGTCGTACGGTCGCGACCTGCGCCGCTACACCGCATACCTGCACGCCGCCGGCGTCGACCGGCCGGAGGAGGTGACCGAGGCCCACGTCACGGGGTTCCTCGCCCACCTGCGCACCGGGGACACCGAGCACCGGCCGCTCGCCGCGACCTCGGCGGGCCGGACTCTCGTCGCGGTCCGCGGCCTCCACCGCTTCCTCGCCCTCGAGGGGGACACCCCGACCGACCCGGCGGCCGGCGTCGCGCCGCCCCGGGCCCCGCTCCGACTGCCCAAGGCGATCGCCGTCGACGAGGTCGAGCGGATCCTGCAGGCCGCCTCGGCCGGCGACACCCCGGCCGCGCTGCGGGACCGGGCGCTGCTCGAGGTCCTCTACGGCGCGGGCGCCCGGATCTCGGAGTCCGTCGGGCTCGACGTCGACGACGTCGACCTCGAGGAGGGGGTCGTCCGGCTGCTCGGCAAGGGCGGCAAGGAGCGGCTCGTCCCCCTCGGCTCGTATGCCCGGGAGGCCCTCACGGCATACCTCGTCCGGGCGCGACCCACCTTCGCGGCCGCGGGACGGGGCACGCCGGCGGTCTTCCTCAACCAGCGGGGCGGCCGGCTCACCCGGCAGGGGGCGTGGGGGATCGTCCAGGCGGCCGCCGACCGCGCCGGGCTCGGCGGCCGGGTGTCGCCGCACACCATGCGGCACTCCTTCGCGACCCACCTGCTCGACGGGGGCGCCGACGTCCGGGTCGTCCAGGAGCTGCTCGGGCACGCCTCGGTGACGACGACGCAGATCTACACCCTCGTCACCGTCCAGCGGCTGCGCGAGGTCTACGCCCAGAGCCACCCCCGCGCGCGCTGATAGGGTCGGGACCCGTCAGGACGGTGGCGATCAGCGAGATGCTGACCGGGGCCGCACCACCCGATGAGAGAGATGGACTCCGAGGCGATGACGTCCGAAGCGCACACCTGGACGGGCGACGACGAGACGCTCCCGGGGACGGAGGACGCGATGACCGGCCAGCTCGGCCCGACCGGGCGCCCGCTCCCGGACTTCCCCGTCCCCCCGCCGCTCACGAGCCACGGCCCGGCCCGGGTCATCGCGATGTGCAACCAGAAGGGCGGCGTCGGCAAGACGACGACGACGATCAACCTCGGCGCGGCCCTCGCGGAGTACGGCCGCAAGGTGCTCCTCGTCGACTTCGACCCCCAGGGCGCCCTCTCCGTCGGGCTCGGCGTGCCCGTCCACACCCTCGACGTGACGATCTACAACCTCCTCGTCGAGCGCGGGCACACGATCCGCGACATCGTCCAGCACACCGAGACCCCGAACCTCGACATCGTGCCGGCCAACATCGACCTGTCCGCGGCCGAGGTCCAGCTCGTCGGCGAGGTGGCCCGCGAGCAGGTCCTGTCCCGGGTGCTGCGCCCGGTCCTCGACGACTACGACGTCGTCCTCATCGACTGCCAGCCCTCGCTCGGCCTGCTCACCGTCAACGCGCTCACCGCCTCCCACGGGGTCGTCATCCCCCTGGAGACCGAGTTCTTCGCCATGCGCGGCGTCGCGCTGCTCATCGAGACGATCGACAAGATCACCGACCGGCTCAACCCGCGCCTGCAGGTCGACGGCATCCTCGCGACGATGTACGACGGGCGGACCCTGCACAGCCGCGAGGTCGTCGCGAGCGTCGTGGAGCACTTCGGCGACCAGGTCTTCCACACCGTCATCAGCCGGACGGTCAAGTTCCCCGACGCGACCCTCGCCGCGGAGCCCATCACGTCGTATGCCACGGGACACTCCGGCGCGAACGCCTACCGCCAGCTGGCCCGCGAGCTGGTCGCCCGCGGCGGCGCGGCCTGACCCCGGTGACGAGCGACCCGGCCACTCCGGGGGGCGTCCTCACCCGGCGGGCGCCGGAGGCCGAGTTCTCCGTGCACCTGGTCAACTTCGAAGGCCCCTTCGACCTGCTCCTCGGCCTCATCAGCAAGCACCAGCTCGACATCACCGAGGTGGCGCTGGCCCAGGTCACCGACGAGTTCGTCGCCCACCTCAAGGCGCAGCAGGCGAGCGGCGCCGACTGGGACCTGTCGCAGACCTCGGAGTTCCTCCTCGTCGCGGCGACCCTCCTCGACCTCAAGGCGGCCCGGCTGCTGCCGACCACCGGCCCGGCCGACGAGGAGGACCTCGCCCTCATCGAGGCCCGTGACCTGCTCTTCGCCCGGCTCCTGCAGTACCGCGCCTTCAAGGACATCGCCGCGACCTTCGGCGAGCGGATGAACGGCATGCTGCGGATGACGCCACGGCTGGCCGGGCTCGAGCCTGACCTCGCCGCGCTGCTGCCCGAACTCGTCATCGGCAGGACCCCCGAGCAGCTCGCCCGGATCGCGGCCCGGGTCATGACCCCCAAGCCGGTCCCCACCGTCGGGCTCGACCACCTCCACGCGCCGACCGTCAGCGTGCGGGAGCAGGCCGTCCTCCTCGTCGACCGGCTGCGCCGGCGCCGGGTCTCCTCCTTCCGCGCCCTCGTCGCCGACGCCGAGAGCACGCTCGTCGTCGTCGCCCGGTTCCTCGCCGTCCTCGAGCTCTACCGCGACGCCTCGGTGGCCGTCGAGCAGGCCGAGGCCCTCGGCGAGCTGACGATCCGCTGGACCGGCGCCGACGAGGGCGAGGTCGACGTGGGCGAGGAGTTCGACGACGACGAACCGCACGAGTGGGAGGAGCAGGAGTGAGCGACCCGGACGCGACCCGCGTCGAGGACCCGGCCGAGGGGAGCGCGGCCCCCGAGGGGCGGCTCGCCCCGACCGTCGAGGAGCTGCCCGGCGGCCTGCGCGGGGCGCTCGAGGCGGTGCTCATGGTCGTCGACCAGCCCGTCCCGAGCGTGCTGCTCGCCTCGGCGCTCGAGCAGACCGTCGAGGACGTCGAGTCCACGCTGCGGGCCTTGGAGGAGGAGTATGCCGCGGCCGGGCGCGGGTTCACCGTGCGCAGCGTCGCGGGGGGCTGGCGGGTCTACAGCCGGTCCGACTACGCCGCCGTCGTCGCGGCGTTCCTCCTCGACGGGCAGCAGGCCAAGCTGTCCCAGGCGTCCCTGGAGACCCTCGCCGTCATCGCATACCGGCAGCCCATCTCGCGCTCCCGGGTGGGGGCCGTGCGGGGGGTCAACGTCGACGGCGTCGTGCGGACCCTGCTGTCCCGGGGGCTCATCGCCGAGGTGGGCCAGGACGAGGAGTCCACGGCGACCCTCTACGGCACGACGGACTACTTCCTCGAGCGGCTCGGCGTCGACAGCCTCGACGACCTGCCGGCCCTCGCGCCCTACCTGCCCGAGGTCGACGCCCTCGACGAGATCGCCGAGCAGGTGCGCTGGTGACCCCGCCGCGCCGGCGCGAGGCGTCACCGACCGGCCGCCCGCCGCGCCCCCACCGCCCGTCGGACCGGGGTCGCGGACCG
>JBDIAL010000097.1:0-12966 GCA_039812405.1 Nostocoides sp. | reverse complement strand
GTGGCGGCAACCGCGGCCACGGCGACGGCGGCGGGTCCGCCGAGGGCTGACACCCGGCCCGCCACCTCACCGGCTCGGCCCGGCTCCCTCCGGGGACCGGGCCGAGCCGCGTCGCGTCGCAGGAGCGCGGGTCGTCCCATGCGTTACAGTGCGGTCGCGTCGGAATCGAGTCGTCGGTGGACGTCCACGTGCGCGAGGGAGCTGAGTCAATGAGGTCGAAGCACAAGATCGCCCTGGGGGTCGACGTCGGAGGCTCCGGCGTGAAGGGCGCCCCGGTCGATCTGCGCAAGGGTGAGTTCGCCGAGAAGCGCAAGCGGATCGACACGCCCCGGCCCGCGACCCCCGAGGCGGTCTGCGCCACGATCGCCGAGGTCGTCGAGTCCTTCGGGTCGCTGCCGCACCACGCCCCCGTCGGCGTCACGATCCCCGGCCCCGTCAAGCGCGGGGTCGTGCAGCTCGCCGTCAACCTCAGCCCGGAGTGGGCCGGCTTCGACGCCCAGTCCCACCTCGAGAAGCTCCTCGGCCGCCCGGTGCACGTCGTCAACGACGCCGACGCGGCGGGGGTCGGCGAGGACGCCTACGGCGCGGCGGCCGACCAGGACGGCGTCGTCGTCGTCACGACGCTGGGGACGGGCATCGGCACGGCCCTCATCTGCGACGGGGTGCTCTTCCCCAACGCCGAGCTCGGCCACCTCGAGATCGGGGGCGTCGACATCGAGACGCGGGCCGCCAACTCCGCGCGCGAGCGCGAGAGCCTGTCCTGGGCCGACTGGGCCGAGCGTCTCCAGACCTACTACTCGACCTTGGAGTTCCTCCTCTCGCCCGACCTGTTCGTCGTCGGCGGCGGGGTGAGCAAGGAGTCCGACCAGTTCCTGCCGCTGCTCGACCTCAAGGTCCCGATCATCCCCGCCAAGCTGCTCAACAAGGCGGGCATCGTCGGAGCCGCGCGGCTGGCATACCAGAGCCGTCGGCACTGACGTCTAGGCTCGTCGGCATGGAGCGCGTCGGCATGGACAGTCCGATCCGGGTCGCCGTCATCGGGGCGGCGGGCCGCATGGGCTCCCAGGTGTGCCAGGTCGTCGAGGCGGCGGACGACCTCGAGCTCGTCGGGCGGTTCGACGTCGGGGACGACCTCGGGGATCTCGCCGGGGCCGATGTCGCCGTCGAGTTCGCCGTGCCCTCGGCCTCGCCCGGCAACGTCGCGCACTGCGTCGCCCACGGGGTCGACGTCGTCGTCGGGACGACGGGGTGGGACGACGAGTGGCTCGCCCGGCTCGAGCGGCAGGTCGCCGAGAGCGGCCACGACGTCGGTGTCCTCATCGCGCCGAACTTCGCGATCGGCGCCGTGCTCATGCTCCGGTTCGCCCAGCAGGCGGCCCGCTTCTACGAGTCCGTCGAGGTCATCGAGCTGCACCACCCGAACAAGGTGGACGCCCCCTCGGGCACCGCGGCCCGGACCGCGCGGATGCTCGCGGCAGCGCGTGCCGAGGCGGGTCTCGGGCCGGTTCCCGACGCGACGACCGACGACCCCGAGGGCGCTCGCGGCGCCCGGGTCGACGGCATACCGGTCCATGCGGTGCGGCTGCGGGGCCTCGTCGCGCACGAGGAGATCCTCTTCGGCGCCGAGGGGGAGGGCCTGACCCTCCGGCACGACTCCTTCGACCGGGTCTCGTTCATGCCCGGTGTCCTCGCCGCGGTGCGGGCCGTGGGCGACCACCCGGGGGTCACCGTCGGCCTGGAGCAGATCCTGGACCTCTGAGGCGGGCTGGTGTCCGGATACCTCCACCGGCTGGGGGTCGGGCCGGGTGGAGGTATGCGATGCACCTGCGATGGTGTCCGAATACCTCCACCGGATGGGAGCCGGGTCATCCTCCCCAACCAGGGTTCGGCACCTCCGGACCGCGCGCGGCCACCCACTCCACCGGGAATCAACCGGGAATCACTCGTCACGTGAGGCTCTCACCGCACTAGGACGCCCAGCCGAGTGCCCGCAGGAGGGCCGCGACGGCGGCGGCCGCGAGCACCACGACGACGAAGTTGGCCCGCCGCCACAGCAGGACGACCGCGACGGCCACCCCTGCGAGCCGCGCGTCGACGACGATCCGGCCGCCGGTCGTGACGGACTGGACGGCGACGAGCGCGGCGAGCAGCGCGACCGGCAGCAGGGTCGTGACCCGGGAGACCAGGGGACCGGCGAGCCAGCGGGCCGGCACGACGTAGCCGGCCGCCTTGAGGACGAAGCACGCGGCGCAGGCGAGCAGGACGGCACCCCACAGGGTCATGACGCGGTCTCCTCGATCTCCTCGGTGTCCTCTACCTCCGCGCGGCGGGCCGTCAGGGCGCCGACGACGAGGGCGGCCGCCGCGGCGAGGAGCACGGGGACGCCGGCCGGCACCCTGGGGGAGGCGACGAGTGCGACGAGGATCGCCAGGGCGGCGGTGAGCCGCGCCTCGCCGGTGCGCAGTCGCGGCCAGAGGAGGGCGCAGAAGGCCGCCGAGGCGGCGGCGTCGAAGCCGTAGCGGCGCGGGTCGCCGAGCGCGTTGCCGAGCAGGGCGCCGACGAGGGTCGCGAGGTTCCACAGGGTGAAGACGGCGATCCCGGTGTGCCAGAAGCCGACCCGGCGCAGCGTGGGCTCGGCCTGGGCCAGGCTCACCGCCGTCGACTCGTCGATGGTCAGATGGGCGGCGGCGACCCGGCGGTGGCCCCGGACCTGCAGGATGCGGGAGGTCTGCAGGGCATACAGGCCGTTGCGCACCCCGAGCATGGCGGCCGTCGCGATGGCCGCGGGCGCGGCGGCGAGGCCGCCCGAGCCGATGATGCCGACGAAGGCGAACTGCGAGCCGCCGGTGAACATGAGGGCCGACAGCGCCTGGGCCTGCCAGACGTTGAGGCCCGCCGCGACGGCGAGCGCGCCGAAGCTGATGCCGTAGGCACCCGTCGCGACGCCGACCGACCACGACTGCCGCACGACGTCCCGGCGACCGGTTCCGGGACCGGCCTGCGCCGCTCCGGTCGTCACGCGGGTGCGGGCTCGGGGGTGTCGGTGACCAGCCGCACCTCGCGGGCGGTCTCGCCGGACGGGCCGACGATCCGGTCGCGGAAGGCCCCGTCGGGGGCGAACCCGGCGCCGGTGAGGAAGGCCCGGGTCGCCTCGTCGCCGGCGAGCAGCCAGACGTGGACGTGGCGCGCGCCGGCGTCCGTGAGGTGGGCGACGGCGGCGTTGACGAGGCGGGAGCCGTGGCCGGCGCGGCGCGCGTCGGGGTGGACGGCGAGCGCGAGCAGCTCGCCCGTCTCGTCGTCGGCGTCGGGGTCCTGCGTCGGCCCGACCGAGGCGAAGCCGACGGTCCGTGGGCCCGACCGGGCCACGAGAAGGGCGAACGCTCCGGCCGGCGGGGCCTCGAGCGACACGCGCCACGAGGCGGCGAAGGCCTCCGGCACGAAGGCCGAGAGCACCTCCTCGGGGACGATCCCCTCGTATGCCGCCCGCCACACCGCCGCCTGCACCTCGCCGACGGCGGTGCCGTCCTCGGGGACCGCCTCGCGCACCGAGACGTCGGCGTGGGGGACGCCGGCGGGGGAGGCGTCGGCCTGACGCGGGTCGGGTGTCGTGGGGGTCACCGGCCCATCCTGTCAGGTGGGCGGGTCGGCATACTGGATGCATGGCGCCGCCCCCGGGACTGCTCTCGAGTCCGGCTCGCCGACCTCACCCGAGGTTCCACCCGCTGCCGGTCGTCGCCGTCGAGTCGGTCGCGGACGGCGCGGTCGCGGTGACCCTCGGGGTGCCGGACGAGCTGGCCGGCGAGTATCTGCGGTTCCAGCCCGGACAGCACCTCACCCTCCGCGCCGAGATCGACGGCGAGGAGGTGCGCCAGTCCTATTCGATCGCCATGTCGCGGGGCGCCGCCCGGGCCACGAACACCTTGCGGATCGCCTCTGCACGGGTGCCGGGGGGGCGGATGTCGACCTGGCTCAACACCGTCGTGCGGCCCGGCGACGTGCTCGACGTGCTGCCGGCACTCGGCGAGCTCACCGAGCCGACCGCCGCCGGGGCGCGGCGGCACCACGTGGCGATCGCCGGCGGGTCCGGGATCACCCCCGTCCTGTCCCTCGTCACGTCCGTCCTCGAGGAGGAGCCCGCCTCGCGGGTGACCCTGCTCTACGGCAACCGGACCGCCGCGACGACGATGTTCGCCGAGGAGCTCGCGACGCTGGCGCGGCGGCATCCCGACCGGCTCGAGGTGGTCCATGTCCGCTCGCGCGAGCCGGGGGAGGACGCGCTGCGCAGCGGCCGGATCGACGCGGAGCGGCTCCCCGCCCTTCTCGACCGGTATGCCGCGGGCGGGGAGGTCGACGCGTGGTACCTCTGCGGGCCGGCCGGGCTCGTCGAGACGGCCGAGGACGTGCTCCGCGCGGACGGTGTCGACCCGGCCCGCGTGCACCGCGAGGTGTTCTGGACGCCTCCGACGGACGAGCACGACGGCCTCAGGTCTGCGCGAGCCACAACGAGGCCAGGGCCACCAGCCAGCTGACGAAGCTGCCGACGAGGAAGTACTCGGTCACCTCGTCGATGCTCGGCCGGTCGCGGGCGTGCGCCCGGGCCTGTAGCTCGGGCCACCGGATGAGTCCCTTGGCCGCGATGACGACGCCCGCCGCCGTGACCTGGCCGGCGAGCCCGAGGCCGAGGATCACGACCCGCTCCATCGGGCCGAGGAGCCGGCCGCCGCGCAGCTGGTCGGAGGGCTGAGGCTGTCCCTGGGGCTTGATGGCACCGACGCCCGCGAGGACGAGCCGGACGGCGACGTTGGCCGTGGCGAACTGGACGAGCAGCAGCCCGCCCACGAGCAGCGCGTGGGTCGCCGAGCCGTCGCTGACCGACGGCAGGGCGAGGCCGTGGAGCCAGCGCTGCAACGGGCCGCCCACCGGCGAGGGGAGGCCGGAGGAGGCCAGCAGTACGCCGATGCCGAGCGCGGGGACACCGAGCGCGAGGGCCGGTCCGGTCCGGTCGGTGGCGGGGCCGAGGGCCGCGGCGGCCCGCCCGGACAGCACGAGCCAGGCGAGGAGGGTCAGGGCGGCGACGACGAGGAGCAGTGCGTCGATGGCCGACGTCAGGGCGCCGAGCAGTGCCAGGGCGAGGAGCACGACGAGCCCGGCAGCGCCCGCGGCCAGCCGGCGCCGCGTCGCCGCCGCGGGGTCGCCACGCACGAGGTCGGCGACACCGACGGCGAGGAGGAGGACGGCGACGATGCTCACCGGACCTCCCGGAGCTGCTCGCACGCCCGGATGAGGATGCCGAGCCCGTCGGTCCGGACCCGTTGGGACACGGCGGATCCGGAGATGCCGAGCGTCTCGGCGATCTCGGACTGGGTGCGTCCGGCCATGAGCCCCGTCACCACCTCTCGCGATCGGTCGTCCAACGATCCAAGCAGGTGGTCCCGACAGAGCAGGGCGGCAGCGACGGCCGGCTCGGGCGGGCCCTCGATGTCGTCGGCCCGGCGGTAGGCGGTGCGCACGAGGCGGGTCGCCGCGGTCCGCTCGCTGCGTCGCACGGCGTCGATGGCGGCCCGGGCCGCCCACCAGCCCGGTCCGTCCTGGGTCCCCCTCTCGGCGTCGAGCACGGTCACCGGGCCCCAGCCCACGCCGAACCGGACGTCGACCTCCGGCAGGAGACGCAATCGCACGGCGAGGCAGGCGTCGAGGGCGGCGCCCACCGTGTCGAACGTGCCCTGGAACTCGTCGCCCACCGTCACGCCGAACGGCTCGAGGCAGCCGGGGCGCACCCGGTCGACCGGCGTCGTGGCCGTCAGGGCGTCGGTCAGCCGTGCGTGCAGCGTGCCCCGGTCGGTGGCGGTCCGCGAGCCGACGACGTCACCGATGACGGCGCCGACAGCCAGGTGCCTCACTTCGTCCATGTGAAGAGGATACCTTCATTACTTAGTTATGAAAGGCATACCTTCATTATGGTGAGAGGTATGCCATGCGATCGCGCGCTCCGGCTCGACGGGCGGCCGGAGACGGCATACCGGTCGGCGGCCGGACATGGCATACCGGTCGGCGGCCGGGCTCGGCACCGGTCAGATGACGCGGTCGTACGTCGCGATCGCGAAGCCCTCGTGCTCGACCCGATGCGTCTCGCGCCAGTCGTCGACGACCCACTCGGGGAAGAAGGTGTCGGCCGCGGGCGCCGCGTCGACCTCGGTGAGGACCATCCGCGTGGCATACGGCATGGCCTCACGGTAGATCTGACCCCCGCCGACGACGAACACCTCGTCGGCCGGGCCCGCGAGGGCCAGGGCCTCGGGAAAGGAGTGGGCCGACTCGACCTCGGCGTGATGCCACGCGAGCGACCGGGTGACGACGATCGTCCGCCGTCCGGGCAGGGGGCGTCCGATCGCGTCGAAGGTGAGTCGTCCCATGATGAGCGGGTGGCCCATGGTGGTCTCCTTGAAGTGACGCAGGTCCTCGGGGAGATGCCACGGCATCTCCCCGTCTCGTCCGATCGCCAGGTTCCGTCCGAGGGCGGCGATGAGGGTGATCCGCGTCATGACCCACACCGTATGCCGTTCGTCGTGCCGTGGTGCCCTTCGAGCGCTGCACGGCATGACAAGGGTGACGGGTGTGATGGGGGGTGATGAGTGTGTGATGGGGATGACGAGGGCGGAGGGCGATGCAGCCGCTGGCAGGCCGTTCGTCTCACCGGGCGGGACGACGCGGTTGCCGTCGTCCGCGATTGCCCCCTACATTGCCGGCACGCCCCCGGTGGGTTCCAGGTGTCAGTCAGCGGTCGCCTGTGGATAACTTCGGGGGTTCGGGTGGGTGGATGGCTAGGCTCGCGTGGCATGCGGGTCCGTGGGTGGTTCGCAGAGGGGTTCGTGATGAGACGTCGCATGATCGCCGGGGTGGTGCTCGGGTGCGCCCTGGTTCTCTCGGGGTGCACTGGGTCGGATCCGTCACCGTCTCCGACGTCGTCGGTGGGGTCGACGAGTTCGGTGCCGAGCTCGCCGACTCCGACGAGTGCCACCACAACTGGTTCCGACCTGCCGGCTGACGTGCCAGCCAAGGCGCGGGAGCATTCCCGCGCCGGTGCCGAGGCTATGGCCAGTTACTTTGCAGATGCGTCTGATGCCGCCTTTCAGACGAACGACACCTCAACGATCGAAGCGATCTCCAGTAAGAAGTGTGTGAGCTGTCAAGGGATCATTAAGAATGTAGGCAATAACAGATCGCAAGGTCATCGCCAGAAAGGCAAAGGGCTCGCTGTGTCAGCCGTGCTTCCTCGGCCCGTTCCAACGAATCAGCATGGCCAATATGTTGTGGAACTGCTAATCGACTCGTTCCGCGTTCCTATAATTGACTCCCATGGGACGGTGGTAGAGCGCACGAAGAGAGAAAAGTGGACTCTTAGAGTACTTCTTTCTTGGCGAGCTGATCAATTCCTAATCGATCAGGCGGGTCGGGTGAACCTGTGAAGGTGCGAAGCCCCTTGATAAGACATGCTGCAGTGATCGTCCTCGCCTTGCTGGTGGTCTCCGTCGGCCCCATGGGGAGTCGTGCCACGGCAAGCAGCTGTGGTCCTTCGGGCGACACATCTTCCACCTCGGCGACGGGGACCTTCGATACCTCGGGGGCCGAGGCCACCGTAGGAGACGCATCCACGGGCGGAGGGTGTAATGGCGGTGGGGGTCAGAATGCCTCGATAGGAGCAGGGAGCCTCTACGAGTATCGGTCTGAGCTCGCCTGTGAGAAGACGGGTGTGGATGCAGAGGGGTATCAACCGACCAGTGGGTGTTATGGAGCGTTGATTGCGTGTGCGTACAGGGAGCCTCCGTCGACGACGCCGTTGATGAGTGTTTATCGCCGTCCAGCCAGCGGTGGGGCTTGGGAGTTCGTGGGGACGACGTGCAACCCGGAGACGCTGCCAGGTGCGCCGGCAGTGCCGGTTGCTCCGACGTGGGCGCAGATCCAGACCGCGTTCCGGAATCTGCCGTTCGGGAAGCCGTCGGTGCACATTCAGCCCGAGGGGAACAAGACGCTGGTCAATCTGCCGACGTACTACGAGGTCAGGTGGCCAGCCGCCGGGCTGTCTGCGGGTGAGGACAGCGATCCGATCATGTTGCTGGGTTGGAGGATCCAGTTCCGGATCGAGGCGTACTCATATACCTACCGCTATGGGGACGGGACCAGCTCGGCGGCGACCAAGGATGTGGGCGGTAGGTATCCGAATGGGTCGATCGTGCATATCTATACACGGGCGGGCACCGTACCGGTCAAGGTGGATGCCCGCCTGACCGGGCAGGTCCGGATCAACGGGCAGGGCTGGGAGCCGATCGACACGGTCGTTGACCTGGCTGACGAACCGGTGACGAATCTCCGGGTCGCGACCGCCACGAACCGGCTGGTCACGCGGTGAGGTCGAGGTCGGCGCGGTTTGGGGCGGGTCACCCGGTAGCCGAACCGGACCCAGGACGTCGTGCCGAGGCCTGATGACCGACTGGTGGTCCGGTGCCGGCGCCGCTCATCGACCAGGCAGAGATGCGGGGTCTGGTCCGACATGGCGCCGCCCGGCAGGTCATCGCTCGGCGAGGTAGCCGTTGAGGGGCGGTGCCGAGTCTCGTGGCGCAGTCGCCATGTCACCTCACCGACAGCCGGACCGGCAATCGGTGATGTGGCCCTCTTTCGGGGTATGCCGTTGAGCACGGATCACGGTCCGGCGCCCCGCCGTCGGTGTCCATTGCCGGTCGGTGTGTAAGCGGAAGGGGAGGGGAGCAGACAGTGGAGGCGTTATCGGGCGGTCGTGCCGGTCGGTGTGCAGGTGGGAGGGGATTGACCCGTCGCTACCACCGGCCCGCCGTCACAGCCATTGCCGGTCTGTATGCAGGGGCCTGGACCTGGACACAGGCCCCTGGGCCCGCCCTGTCGGCTCAGACCGCGATCGGCGCCTTGATCGACGGATGCGCGCGGTAGCCGACGAGCTCGAAGTCGTCGAGGTCGAAGGCGTCGATCGCGGGCTTGGGCGCGATGCGCATCGTGGGGAGGGGGAACGGCTCGCGGCCCAGCTGCTCACGGGCCTGGTCGAGGTGGTTGAGGTAGAGGTGGGCGTCGCCGAGGGTGTGGACGAGCTCGCCGGGCTCGAGGTCGGTCAGCTGGGCGACGATCATCGTGAGCAGCGCGTAGGAGGCGATGTTGAACGGGACGCCCAGGAAGATGTCGGCCGAGCGCTGGTAGAGCTGGCAGGACAGCCGCCCGCGGCCCCCGTCGACGCCCGGTGCGACATAGAACTGGAAGAGGGCGTGGCAGGGGGGGAGGGCCATGTCGTCGACGTCGGCGACGTTCCACGCGGAGACGATGTGGCGGCGGCTGTCGGGGTTCGTGCGGATCGAGGCGACGACCTTCGCGATCTGGTCGATGTGCCGCCCGTCGGGCGCCGGCCAGGACCTCCACTGGTAGCCGTAGACCGGCCCGAGGTCACCGTTGGCGTCGGCCCACTCGTCCCAGATCGTGATGCCCCGCTCCTGGAGCCACCGGACGTTGGTTTCGCCCCGCAGGAACCACAGCAGCTCACCGATGATCGAGCGCAGGTGGAGTCGCTTCGTCGTGACGACGGGGAACCCCTCGGCGAGGTCGAACCGCATCTGGTAGCCGAACACGCTCCGCGTCCCCGTCCCGGTGCGGTCGGACTTCTCGACGCCGCTCGTGAGGACGTGGTCGAGGAGATCGAGATACGCGCGCACGGCAAGGAAGGTAACACCGCCCGCGGACAGCGCCGACCCGTCACGCGCCGCCGACCCGTCACGCGCCGCCGGCCCGCTGCGTCGATCCGGGCCGCCGAGCCTCCGTCTCACCCCCATGTCGCTCCACCGGAGCCGTCCGGGGTGCGCGATAGCCTGCCCGTATGCCTGTTGTCACCCCTTTCGGCCGGGTCCTCACGGCCATGGTCTCCCCGATGCACCCCGACGGCTCGCTCGACGCCGAGGGGGCCCAGGCCCTGGCCCGCCACCTCGCCGACCACGGCCACGACGGACTCGTCGTCAACGGCACGACGGGGGAGTCTGCCACGCTGAGCGCCGACGAGAGCATCGAGATGGTCGCGCTCGTCGCCGAGGCGGTGGGCGGCCGGGTCGCCGTCGTCGCCGGAGTCGGGTCCAACAACACGGCCCACTCCGTCGAGATGGCCGCTCGTGCCAAGGACGCCGGCGCGACGGGTCTGCTGCTCGTCTCGCCCTACTACAACAAGCCGACCCAGGCCGGTCTCGTCGCGCACTGCCACGCGGTGGCCGAGGCGACCGACCTCCCGATCATGCTCTACGACATCCCCGGGCGCACCGGCATACCCTTCACGTCGGAGACGCTCCTCCAGCTCGCCGAGCACCCCCTCATCCGGGCCGTCAAGGACGCCAAGGGCGACCAGTGGGCCTCGACGAAGGTCATGGCGGCGACCGACCTGCTCTACTATTCCGGCGCCGACGAGGTGAACCTCCCGATGCTCGTCCAGGGCGCGGTGGGCGTCGTGAGCGTCGTCGGCCACGTGGCGGGGGAGGAGTATGCCGCGATGGTCGCCGCCGTGGACCGGGGCGACATCGGTGCCGCACGCGACATCCACCGGCGGCTCATCCCCGCCGTCGACGCCGTCATGGCGACCTCCCAGGGCGCCATCATGGCCAAGGCGGCCCTCGTCGAGCTCGGCGTCATCGAGCACGCGACCGTCCGGCTGCCGCTCGTCGAGTCGCCACCGGAGCACCTCGAGATCCTGCGGAGGGGTCTGAAGGAGGCCGGCCTCCTGTGAGCCACCCGCACCCCGAGCTGACCCTGCCCGCGCCGCTCCCCGAGGACGCCCTCCGGGTCGTCCCGCTCGGCGGGCTCGGGGAGGTCGGCCGCAACATGACGGTCATCGAGCATGCGGGACAGCTGCTCGTCGTCGACTGCGGGGTGCTCTTCCCGGAGGAGACCCATCCGGGGGTCGACCTCATCCTTCCCGACTTCGAGAGCATCGCCGACCGCCTCGACGACGTCCAGGCCATCGTCCTCACCCACGGCCACGAGGACCACATCGGCGCGGTGCCCTACCTGCTGCGGCTCAAGCCTGACATCCCCGTCGTCGGTTCGATGCTCACGCTCGCGCTCGTCGAGGCCAAGCTGCGCGAGCACCGGATCACGCCCTACACGCTCGGGGTCCGCGAGGGCGGCCGGGAGCGGCTCGGAGTGTTCGACTGCGAGTTCGTCGCGGTCAACCACTCGATCCCCGACGCCCTCGCGGTCTTCATCCGGACACCGGCCGGGACCATCCTGCATACGGGCGACTTCAAGATGGACCAGCTGCCGCTCGACGGGAGACTCACCGACCTGCGGGCCTTCGCCCGGCTCGGCGAGGAGGGGGTCGACCTCTTCCTCACCGACTCGACGAACGCCGAGGTGCCCGGCTTCACGACGACGGAGCGCGAGATCGCGCCGGCCATCGACAAGGTGTTCCGGCACGCCGAGCGACGGATCATCGTCGCCTGCTTCTCCAGCCACGTGCACCGGGTGCAGCAGGTGCTCGACGCCGCGGAGAAGGCCGGCCGCAAGGTCTCCCTCGTCGGGCGCTCGATGATCCGGAACATGGGGATCGCCGCCGACCTCGGCTACCTCCACGTGCCGGACGGCATCCTCGTCGACTTCAAGAAGCTCGGTGACCTGCCCGACGACCGGATCGTCCTCGTCTGCACCGGGTCGCAGGGCGAGCCGATGGCCGCGCTGTCGCGGATGGCCAACCGGGACCACCGGATCGAGGTCGGACCGGGTGACACCGTCCTGCTCGCCTCGTCGCTCATCCCGGGCAACGAGAACGCCGTCTACCGCGTCATCAACGGGCTCATGCGTCTCGGCGCGACCGTCGTCCACAAGGGCAACGCGAAGGTCCACGTGTCGGGGCACGCGTCCGCCGGCGAGCTGCTCTACATGTACAACATCGTCCAGCCCCGCAACGTCATGCCCGTCCACGGGGAGTGGCGGCACCTGGTCGCCAACGCCGAGCTGGCCCGGGCGACGGGGGTGCCCGCCGACAACGTCGTCGTCGTCGAGGACGGGGTCACCGTCGACCTGCGGGCGGGGCAGGCTCGCATCAGCGGTGCGGTGCCCTGCGGGTACGTCTACGTCGACGGCTCCTCGGTCGGCGGCACGACGGAGACGCTGCTGCGCGACCGGGCCATCCTGCGCGACGAGGGGTTCGTCTCGATCATCGTCGTCATGGACTCGGTGAACGGGAAGATCGTCGCGGGCCCCGAGATCACCGCTCGCGGGTTCGCCGAGGACGACGAGGTCTTCGAGGCGATCCGCCCCAGGATCGTCACGGCCCTCGAGGACGCGACGCGCGGCGGGATCACCGACGCATACCAGCTGCAGCAGGTGATCCGCCGCACGGTCGGCAGCTGGGTCGGCGGCAAGATCCGTCGTCGGCCGATGATCATCCCCGTCGTCATCGAAGCCTGACGGCTTCGTTGACTCCGTGGGCCCACCCGTCGTCGTGGCCCGACGGCTTCGTTGACTCCGTGGGCCCACCCGTCGTCGTGGCCTGACGGCTTCGTTGACTCCGTGGGCCCACCCGTCGTCGTGGCCCGACGGCTTCGTTGACTCCGTGGGCCCACCGCTGCTCCTTTGTCGTGGAACCCGATAAAGAGGCAGCTCACCCGAGAACGCTTCCCCCGCGAGGTGCACGTTTGTGGTGGAACCCGATAAAGGTCCGGCGGGCGAGGAGTGAGGTGGCGAGTCGGGGGGTGGGAATGAGTCCGGGATGGGGGAGCGAGTCCGCGGGGGGCGGGGAGTGGGCAGAAGGTGGGCGAGAGGCGCGTGTGACACGTGAGTCGGGGGTGACTTTGGCCTAAGGTGCGATCATGGCGACCCGCACGTCCTCGACGACCCGCAAGCGCACGGGGTCCAAGCGACCCGCGACGCGCCGGGCACCGGCCAGTCGCGCCTCGGCCAACCGCGCCCCGC
>JBDIAL010000096.1:0-12988 GCA_039812405.1 Nostocoides sp. | reverse complement strand
GCCAGGGTGCCCGGGGCAGGGCCTTCGGCGTCGAGCGGGCCGGCGACGACCTCGGCGCCGTGCTCGGCCCGGCGCTGGCCGCCGTGCTCGTCGGCGTGCTCGGCGTCCGGCACACCATCCTCCTGTCCATCGTGCCGGGGCTGCTCGCAGCGGTGGCCATCACGGTCGCCGCCCGGGAGGCGCGCTCCGTCCTCGGCGAGCCCGCGGCCCGGCGCCGCGTCTCCCTCCGGCTCGGCGACCTGCGCCGGGCGGGACTCGGCCGCGTCCTCGTGCCGATCGCCTGCTTCGAGCTGGGCAACCTCGCGAGCACCCTGCTCATCCTCCGCGCGGAGCGGGCCCTCGTCACCGGCGCCGGCTGGTCCACGAGCCGGGCGGCGACGGTCGCCGTGCTGCTCTACGCCCTCCACAACGCCGTGGCCGCCGGCGTCGCGCCCTTCGCCGGACGGCTGTCCGACGCCCGCGGGCCGGGCCTGGCCCTCGTCGCCGCGGCCACCGCATACGTCGTCGCCTATCTGCTCCTCGCCCGCGGCGGTGGGGTCCCGCTCCTCGTCGCGGCCTTCGTGCTCGCCGGGTGCGGCATCGGCTACGGCGAGACCGCGGCCTCCGTCCTGGTCGCGGAGGCAGCTCCAGAGTCGTTGCGGGCCAATGCCTTCGGGCTTCTCGGCCTGGTGCAGGCCGTCGGCGACCTCGGGGCGACGGTGGTCGCCGGGCTGCTGTGGTCGCTCGCCGGGGCGGGGGTCGCCTTCGGCTACGCGACCGCCTGGATGGCCGTCGCCCTCCTCGCCTCCGGCCGCCTCCTGCGCACCCAGGGGCGCGGGGTGTCGGCTTGACGCCGTGCCGGGGTCCGGGGTTGACTTGATAGACTCAAGAGAGCGAAACAGCACACAGCAGGTGATGGAACCCACCTGGGGCGACGTGGCCCGAACCGCAGCACTGCTAATGGCTCCTACGACGATCTCGTCGAGGAGTCCCTATGTCACGACTGCCTGCCACCGCCACGAGAGTCCCCGACCGCACGGCTGCCGAGCTGCGCTGCTCGGTCGTCATCATCCAGGACCAGTCGGTCCTCCTGCTCCACCGCTCGTGGCGCGACCACGACCCCACCCACGGTGACTGGGTGCTGCCGGGCGGCAGCCCGCGTCCCACCGAGGGCACCGCTGCCTGCGCACGCCGCGAGGCGCGGGAGGAGACCGGACTCGAGGTGCACATCGGACGGTGCCTCTTCGTCCTCGAGGTGACCTCGGCACCCCCCGACCCCCGGCGGACCGTCGAGCTCGTGTTCTCCGGCACCGTCATCGGGGGCGACGCGCCACGGACGATGGAGCCCTTCCGCCACGCCCAGTTCGTCCCGCTCGACGAGCTCGGCTCCCTGCGGCTGCGCCCTCCGCTCGCCGGTCACCTGCGCGGCCTGGCCCATCATCGCGCCGGTGAGGGCGCGGCATACCTGGGCAACCTGTGGCGGCCCGACAGCCCCGAGGAACGGGAGCAGGACGACGTGGTCGAGCTCTACGAGGTGTTCGAGCGCGAGGTGGCCGCCGATGAGTGACGCCGCCACGACGACCGCGCGGGGCCCGCGGCCCCCGCGGGCCCGAGCCGCGGGGGCGGACCTCGGGTCGTCCTTCCGCAGCGTGCTGTTCGGCGCGCACGACGCCCCCGCGGAGATCGACCTCACCCCGCCGCCGGCCTACTTCGGCGACCTCAACCTCGACCAGGTCGAGACGACGCTCGTGTCCGGGCGGGCGGAGTACCACCTCGAGGGGTTCTTCCGGACGCCGCTCCACGACGTCGACACCGTCCGACTGCGGCACGAGGTCTTCGAGGACCTGGAGCGGGACGCGGTCCGAAGCACCGTCACCGACTTCACGACGGCGATGGAGGAGGTGCGTCGCCGACTCACCCGGGCGGCACGCCGCTTCCACCACCACGAGAAGGCGCGGTGGTTCCTCGACGCCGCGTGCTACTACGCGGAGGCGATGGCCCGGCTCATCGCCGACCTCGACGACGCCCATCCCGACTCGCGGGCGCTGCGCGGCCTCCTCACCTACGCCGTCGGCTACTCGGCGTCGGACCGGTTCGTCCGGATGCGCGAGGAGGCGGCCCGCGTCCACGCGTCGCTCGACGGGATCCGTTACGACGTCTGGCTGCACGGTGCCCGGGTCACCGTCGGGCCCTACGACGAGGAACGCAACTACAGCCTCGCGGTCGCCCGCACCTTCGCCCGCTTCCAGCAGCACCCGGTCGACCCGACGACCGAGCACGACTGGTCCGGCGGGGACCTCGACCCGGTCGAGGCCCGCATCCTCGACCAGGTCGCCAAGGTCTTCCCCGACGCCTTCAAGGACCTCGACGCCTTCTGCCGCACCTTCGCGGAGTTCAGGGACCCGGTGATCAGGGCCTTCGACCGGGAGATCCGCTTCTACCTCGCCTACCTCGACCTCACGGAGCCGCTGCGTCGCGCCGGCCTCGCCTTCAGCCTTCCCGAGGTCAGCACGACCGACAAGACCGAGAACGCCACCGACACCTTCGACCTGGCCCTGGCCGCTCGACAGGTGGGTGACCGGAAACCGCTGGTGACCAACGACATCCGGCTCGATGGCCCCGAGCGGGTCCTCGTCGTGACCGGGCCCAACAACGGCGGCAAGACGACGACGGCACGGACCGTCGGGCAGCTGCACCACCTCGCCGCCCTCGGGGTGCCCGTCCCGGGCCGGAGCACCCGGCTCTTCCTCTGCGACGCCATCTACACCCACTTCGAGCGGCGCGAGGACCCGACGGCCCTGGCCGGCAAGCTCCAGGAGGAGCTGCAGCGGTTCGCGGACGACTTCGCGCGGGCGACCGGGTCGAGCCTCGTCGTCATGAACGAGATGTTCAGCTCGACGACCGTCCAGGACGCCCTCTTCCTGTCCCGGGCGATGCTCCGGCGGGTCCGCGACCTCGACGCGCTCGGGGTCTGCGTCACCTTCCTCGACGAGCTGGCCACCTACGACGCGGCGACCGTCAGCATGGTGAGCTCGGTCGACCCGGACGACCCCGCGCGACGGACCTTCAAGGTCGTGCGCCGCAACGCCGACGGCCGCGCCTACGCCCGGGCGGTGGCCGAGAAGTACGGCCTGACCTACCGGCAGCTGAGCGGGAGGGTGCGGTCATGAGGGTGCGTCTCATGTTCGCCGACCGCGACGTCCGGGCGATCGACCTCCCCCGCAACCGCCAGGCGGCACTCGACCTGCTGCGCTGGCACGCCGACCCGGTCGTCGAGGACCTCGCGTCCGACCTCGACCTCGGATCCCTCTGGGACGCCATGGCCGGAGGGGACGAGGTCGTCCTGCTCGCCGTCCGCGCCGCGATGCTCGCCGAGCCGCTGACCGTCGAGCAGATCCGCTACCGGCAGGCCGTGCTCGCCGACTGCCTCGCCCACCCCGGCGTCGTCCGGGACCTGTATGCCACGGCCTGCCGCGCCCTCGAGGGCGAGAAGCAGATCTACCGCGGCATCTTCAGCGACCACGGCGAGGGGCTGCTGACCCGGTCCGTCCAGGTCGTCGACATGCTCCTGGAGCGGCTGCGCGAGCTGCGCTGGATGAGCGAGGAGCATGCCGGCCGGTTCCGCTCCGACGGGTTCACCCGCCTGTTCGCCGAGCTGCGCGACCAGCTCGACGATGCCTACTTCGCCGAGGTGGAACGGCATCTGGCGACGCTGCGCTTCCGCGACGGGTTCGTCCTCAGCGCCCGGCTCGGCCTCGGCAACCAGGGCACGGCATACGTCCTGCGGGAGCCGAACCCCGAGAACCGCACCGGCCTGTTCACCAAGCAGATCCTCAAGAAGCCGACCTACGGCTTCACCATCCCCGACCGGGACGAGTCGAGCTTCCACGCCCTCGGGGAGCTGCGCGACCGCGGTCTCGACATCGTCGCGGACGACCTCGCCCAGGCGGCCGACCACGTCCTGTCCTACGTCAAGGCGCTGCGCACCGAGATCGGGTTCTACGTCGGCGCGCTCACCCTCCACGACCGGCTGCGCGCCCTCGGCGTCCCGACGGTCCTCCCGACGCCCCTCGCGGAGGAGGACCTCGCTCTGCGGGTGACCGGGCTCGTCGACCCGTGTCTCGCCCTGCACGTCGACGGCCGGGTCACCGGCAACGACGTCGACGCCGGCAACGCCCGGCTCGTCGTCGTGACGGGCGCCAACCAGGGTGGCAAGTCGACCTTCCTGCGCAGTCTCGGCCTGGCCCACCTCATGACCCGGGCGGGGCTGTTCGTCGCGGCCGAACGGTTCGAGGCGGGTGTCGCCCACGAGGTCTTCACCCACTTCCGTCGCGAGGAGGACGCCTCGATGAGCAGCGGCAAGTTCGACGAGGAGCTGGCCCGGATGAGCCGCATCGCCGACCAGCTGCGCCCCGGGTCGGTCCTGCTGTGCAACGAGTCGTTCGGCGCGACGAACGAGCGCGAGGGATCCGACATCGCCGTCGAGGTCATCGCCGCCCTCCGGGACGCCGGCATCCGCGTCACCCTCGTCACGCATATGTACGACCTCGCCCACCGCTACGAGGAGGAGGCCGACGACGGGACGGTGTTCCTGCGTGCCGAGCGCGCCGACGACGGGTCCCGCAGCTACCACCTCGAGCCGGCGCCACCGCTGCCGACGAGCTTCGGCGAGGACGTCTACCGCGCGATCTTCCCCGGCGCAGTGACCGCCTGAGACCGCCGTGGTCGCCGCCCAGCTCGCACCGCCGGTCATCCAGGCGGCGCAGGTCGTCACGGTCGCCGCCGGGGCGCCGCTCATCAGCGGCGTCATCGCCCGCGTCGAGGCGATGCTGCAGGGACGGCACGGCCCCCGGCTCCTGCAGCCCTACTCCGACCTCGGCAAGCTGTTCCGCAAGGAGTCCCTCGCGCCCGAGGGGGCCGGCCCGTTCTTCCTCGCCGCGCCGTTCGTCGCGATGGCCTGCTACCTCACGGTGCCGCTGCTCATCCCGGTCCTCACCAGCTACCCCCTCCCCGGTGGCGACATGGGCGACATCCTCGGCGGCGGGTTCATCCTCGCCCTCGCCAGCTTCGTCGTCGCCGTCGCCGCCGCCGAGACGGGCGACAGCTACGCCCAGCTCGGGTCGAGCCGGACCAAGACCTTCGGCGCCATCACCGAGCCGGTCGTCCTCCTCGTCGTGTTCACCGTCGCCATCGTGACGGCGACCGACCTGCCCTACGTCCTCGGGGCGACGGTGCGCAGCAGCCCGGAGCAGATCATCCGGCCCGCCCACCTGCTGGCCTCGGCGGCCCTGTTCATGGTCATCCTCTTCGAGACCGGCCGCATCCCCATCGAGTCGCACAACGGGACGATCGAGCTCGGGATGATCGAGGGAGCCCGTCCCTTCGAGCACTCGGGCCCGTACTACGCCCTGCTCATGTGGGGCTCGATGGCCAAGCAGCTCATCCTGTTCACCATCCTCCTCAACGTCTTCGTCGCCCCGTGGGGCATGGCAGCCGGGCGCGGTGTCGCGGAGGTCGCCGTGGCGGTCCTCCTCCTCCTGCTCAAGTCCTGCGTCCTCGGCGTCGTCATCGCCGTCATCGACGACTCCTTCGCCAAGCTGCGCCTGTTCAAGATCACCGAGTTCGTCGCAGCGGCCTTCCTCCTCGCCACCTTCGCGATCTTCACCCTCTACCTGGGAGGCGGATGATGTCGACGACCGCTGCGCCGAGCCTGTTCGACGGCATCGCCAACACGGTGGCCGTCGGTGTCCTCCTCATCGAGTTCCTCATGCTGCGGTCGGCGATGCTGCGGGCCCAGGTCCGGCTGTATGCGCTGCAGTCGCTCGTCGTGTCGGCCCTCGCCGCGGTCGTCGCGGCCGGTCGTGACGTGCCCGACCTCTACGCCCTGGCCCTCGTGTCCTTCCTCCTCAAGGTCGTCATCGTGCCCTGGCTCATCCTGCGGCTCATGCGCGACGCGTCGGCGGAGATCGCCGGGAGCGGCGCCCTGAGCGTCGCGAGCGAGATCCTCCTGGCGATCCTCGTGGCGGCCTTCGGCTTCTTCACCGTCGGACGGATGGCCATCCACTCCCCCGTGCTGCCCTCGACCTCGATGGGGCTGGCCTTCGCGGTCGTCCTCGTCGCGTTCATCCTCATCATCGTGCGGCGCGACGTCGTGAGCCAGGCGGTCGGCTTCTTCTCCCTCGAGAACGGCGTGTCCATGGTCAGCCTCGTCGTCGCCGCCGGCATGCCGCTCATCCTCGAGGTCGCCTTCCTCTTCGACCTCCTCGTCGCCGTCGTCGTGTTCGGCGTCCTCATGCGGGTCCACCACGGCCGGTCGCGCACCCTGTCGACGGCGGCGCTGACCAGGCTGCGGGGGTGAGGGCGGTGGAGTCCGTCTCGCTCGTGCTGCTCGCGGTCCTGCCCGCCCTCGTCGCCCTCGCCTGTCTCGTCCTCCCCCATCGGTCCGCCGCGACCCTCACCCTCGTCTCCGCGCTCCTCTGCCTCGCCGCGGTCGTCGGCCTCGTGCCCGGAGCCGCGGGCGGGGTGGTGTCCACCGGGTTCCTGCGCGTCGACGCCCTGTCGGAGGTGTTCCTCCTCCCGACCGGGTTCCTGTATGCGGCGGCCGCCGCCTTCTCGATCGGCTACCTCGGCGACGAGGCCCGCCGGGCGACGGCCCACGGCTCCGACGGCGCACGGCTCTTCCGCCGCTACAGCAGGCTGTTCCACGCCGGCTTCAACGCCTTCGCGTGGTCCATGCTGTGCGCCCCGATGGCCGACGGCCTCGCCCTGCTGTGGATCGCGATCGAGGTGACGACCGTCGTGTCGGCGCTGCTCGTCGCCCTCGACAACACCGAGCGCGCGACCGAGGCCGCGTGGAAGTACGTCCTCCTCGCCTCGTGCGGCCTCGGCATCGGGCTGCTCGCGACGATCGTCATGTACTACGCGGGAGCCCAGGTGATGGGCCAGTCCTACGACCTGGCCCTCGGGCCGCTCGTCGCCCACGCGGCGCAGCTGCCGCATACGCCCGTCCGTCTCGCCTTCGCCCTGGCCGTCGTCGGCTTCGGCACGAAGGTCGGTCTCGTGCCGATGCACACCTGGCTCCCCGACGCCCACGCCGAGGCGCCGACACCGGTGTCGGCCCTGCTGTCCGGATCGCTCCTCGCCGTCAGCTTCTACGCGATCCTGCGCTACGACCAGGTGGCCCGGGTCGCGGTCGGCGACGCCTTCCCCGGGCGGATGCTGCTCGCCTTCGGGCTCCTGTCGCTCCTGCTCGCCGCGCTGAGCCTGCTCCAGCAGCACGACCTCAAGCGGCTCCTCGCCTACTCCAGCGTCGAGCACATGGGGATCCTCGCGATCGGCGCCTCGTTCGGGACCCCGCTCGCCCTCCTCGGGGTGCTCCTCCACGTGCTCGCCCACGCGGCGGCGAAGGGCAACGCCTTCATGGGCGCCGGCGTCATCGTCCGGGCCTTCGGCACGAAGTCCCTCGCCGGCATCCGCGGCGCGATGGACCGGCTGCGGTGGACCGGACCGCTGTTCCTCGTCTCCGTCCTCGCCTTGTGTGCCATGCCGCCCTTCGGGCTGTTCCGCAGCGAGCTGCTCATCGTGGCCGGCGGCGTCGACCAGGGCTGGACCGTGGCGACCGCCGTCCTCCTGCTCCTCGTGACGATCGCCTTCCTCGGGCTGCTCGGCGCGACGACCCGGCTCGTCCTCACCACCCCGGCGCCGGGCGTGCCGGATGCCTCGCCCGGCGGCGCCGTGGCGCACGAGCCGAGCGCGTGGATGGTGCTCCCCGTCGTCGCCGGGGTGCTCGTCCTCCTCGTCCTCGGACTCCACCCCCCGGCGGACCTCACGACGCTCCTGACGGCGGCCGCCGACCAGCTCGGGGGACGGTGACCACGTGACGCCGTCCCCGCGAGCCGCCCTCCCCACCCTCGAGCTCGACGACTGGGGCCGGACCCTCCGGCGCCATGTCGAGGAAGGCGCCCGGCTCGTCGGCCTCTACGGCTCCGAGCAGGACGACGGATGCCGCATCACCGCCCTGCTCGCCGACCGGGGCCGGCTCACGGCGACGAGCACCGTCGTCCCTCGCGGCCCCGACGGGACGGCCCGCTATCCCTCGCTGAGCCCCACCGTGCCCGCGGCCTTCTGGTACGAACGGGCCCTGCACGACCTGTCCGGCGTCGTCCCGGAGGGACACCCGCGGCTCGACCCGCTCCTGCTCGACCGGGCCGGCGGCTCGCCCGCGCCGCGGCCCGGGGCACCGGCCCACTCCCTCGCCGACCCGGTCGCCGGCGAGCACCGCGGCCCGGTCGACGTCGCGGGACACGGCATGTTCACCCTGCCGCTCGGGCCGGTGCGCTCCGGCGTGTTCGAGTCCATCGAGCTCCTCCTCGAGACCCCGGGGGAGGACATCCCGCACCTCAACGTGCGACCCCACTACAAGCACCGCGGCGTCGCCAAGCAGTTCGAGGGCCGGCGCCCGGCGGACGCGCTGCTCGTCGCCGAGCGGGTCGAGGGGATCAGCTCGGTCGCCCACGCCCTCGCCTTCTGCCACGCCGTCGAGGACCTCACGGGCACGACGGTCCCCCGCGACGCCGGGCTCGTCCGGGTGGTGCTCGCCGAGCTCGAGCGGATGGCCAACCACCTCGACGCGACGCTGCGTGCGACGGACGCCGCGGGCCTCGCCGTCGCCACGAGCCGGTTCGGCTGGCACAAGGAGACCGTCCTGCGGACCGTGTCCGGCCTGTGCGGCAACCGGTTCGGCCGCGGCGCGATCGGGATCGGCGGGCTGAGCCGCGGCATCGACCTCGACGCGGCGGCCCTGTCGGCCGACGTGCGACGCCTCGGGTCCCGGGTCCGCTCCGACATCGCCGCGCTCGAGGCCTCCGCCTCCTTCCTCGACCGGCTCCGCGGCACCGGCTCGCTGGCCCACGGCCGAGCCGTGCGGCAGGGGGCGGTCGGCCCCATCGGCCGGGCGAGCAGCGTCGACAACGACGTCCGCCGGGTGCGCCCCTACGACGGCTACCGCGACCTCGGCCCCGTCCCGACGCCCCAGGCCCGGTCGGGTGACGCGCTGGGGCGGATGCGGGTGCGCTGGGAGGAGCTCGTCGTCTCGGTCGAGCTCGTCCTCGAGGCACTCGACATCCTCGGCGCGACGACCGTCGCCCCGGCGGAGCCCGGTGCGGCGGTCGTCCCGGACGGGCTCGGGCTGGGGTCGGCCGAGTCCGCCCAGGGCGAGGTCGTCCACGCCGTCGAGACCTCCGACGGCATCGTCCGGCGCTGCTTCGCCCGGTCGGCCTCGCTCCACGACCTCGTGCTGTTCCACGACGTGTTCGTCGGCGACGTCTTCACCGACCTGGCGTTCATCGAGGCGAGCTTCGGCCTCGGGTATGCGGGGGTGGCGATGTGAGCGCCCCCGCCGGGACCCGTCGAACCGCCCGAGCCCCCCGCACCCCGATCGGAGGGCGCTGATGCCTCTGCCCTGGGCCCTGCGCGGCCTCCGCGACGGCACCCTGACGACCCCCTGGCCGCGGCGCGCCGACGGCTACCTCGACACCTTCCCCGCGACCGTCGAGAGCCTCCCCGACCCGGGCCCGCAGGCCCCCACGCCCACGCAGGAGGACCTCGACGCCGTCTGTCCCACCGGCGCGCTCCGGGCCGCGCAGGGTGCGGACGACCGAGCCCGGGTCGACCGCGGCGCCTGCATCGCCTGCGGGCGGTGCGTCACCGCATACCCCCGCCTGTTCGGCTGGCGGGCGGGCGCCGACACGGCCGCCCTCACCCGGGCCGCGCTCGTCGTGCCCGAGAGCGCGGAGACCGACGAGGAGCTGGCCGTCGTCCGCCGCGACCTCGCCGAGCGGGTCCGGACCCTGCGCCGCTCCGTGCACATCCGCCACGTCGACACCGGGTCCGACGGCAGCGACGAGTGGGAGATCCACGCGCTGCTCAACCCGGTCTACGACATCCACCGGCTCGGCATCTTCTTCACGGCGAGCCCGCGCCACGCGGACGTCCTCCTCGTCACGGGGATCGGGGCCCCGGGCATGCAGGCGCCGCTGCGCCGCACCCGGGAGGCGATGCCCGATCCCGTCGTCGTCGTCGCCGTCGGCACCGACGCGGTGAGCGGGGGGCTGTTCCGCGCCGGCTACGGCAGCTCGGGCGGCGTAGGCGGCCTCCTCGACGTCGACGTGTGGGTGCCGGGCTCGCCGGCCTCGCCCTTCGCCATCCTCCATGGGCTCCTCCTCGCCCTCGACCGGCTCCCCGCCCGGGCCGCGCGCTCCGCCGGAGGCCCTCGATGATCCTCGTCCTCGCCCTCGTCGCGTTCGCCGTCGCCGGCCTCGTCGGCGTGGTCGGCGGCCGCCGCTGGCCGGCCTCGTCGGCCCTCGCCTGGCTCGCCGACGCCGTCGGCTGCGGCCTCGCCGTCTGGGCCGCGGCCCGGGCCCTGACCGGTGCCGTCGTCTCCCTGCCGCTCGGCGTCCTCGGCGACCTGGGAACCGGGCTCGGCACGGCGACCGCCGGGCTCGACCGGCTCTCCGGCCTGTTCGCGGTCGTCACCTTCGGGGTGGCGCTCCCCGCCTGCGTGACCGGCCTCCGTGCCCCGTCCGCGGGGCCGCCGCGGACCTCCGCCGCCGTCGCCGCGTGCCTCGCGTCGGTGCTCGTCGTCCTCACCGCGCAGCACCTCTTCCTCCTCCTGCTCGGCTGGGAGGGCGTCACGCTGAGCTTCTTCCTCCTCACCGGGCTCGAGCGGAGCCGCCCCGAGAGCGCACCGGCGGCGCTGTCGGCGGCGACGTTCGGCAAGGCGAGCGGGGCCGCGGTGCTCCTCGGCGGGCTGCTGGCCGCGCGTCCCGGGGGCCTGTCCTTCGCCGACCTCGGTCATCTCCACGGAGCCCGCGGCGACGTCGCGTTCGCGCTGCTCGTGCTCGGCTTCGCGATCAAGGTGGGTGTCGTCCCGGTCCAGATCTGGCTGCCCCCGACGTATGCCGCCGCCCCCGGACCGGCGCGCGCCGTCATGGCCGGATCGGCCGTCAACATCGGCTTCTACGGCCTGTGGCGCACCCTCGAGCTGCTCGGGCCCCCGCCCGCCTGGCTCGTCATCGTCGTCCTCGTGGCCGCGGGCGTGACGGCCGCCCTCGGCATCGCCCACGGGGCGGTCCACCCGGACCTGCGCGGCCTCGTGGCCTGGTCGAGCGTGGAGAACGCGGGGGTCATCGGCGCGGGGTACGGCGTGGCGCTCATCGGCTCCCGCGTCGGCGACGAGCGGCTCGTGGCCGCCGGGCTGCTCGCCGCGACCGCCCAGGTCATCGCCCACGCCCTCGGCAAGAGCCTGCTCTTCGTGACCGTCCGCGAGGTCGAGCAGGCCCGCGGCAGCACCGACCTCGACACGCTCCGGGACGTCACCCGGTCGCAGCCGTGGGTCGGCGCCGGGCTCGTCGTCGGGGCGCTCACCCTCGCCGGGCTCCCGCTCACCGCCGGCTTCGCCTCCGAGTGGCTCACCCTCGAGTCGCTCATGCAGCAGTTCCGCATCGACGAGCTCGGGATGCAGCTCGCCTCGGCCGTCGCCGGGGCCCTCGTCGCCCTGTCGGTCGGCATCGCCGGCGTCACCTTCGTTCGCCTCGTCGCCCTCACCGCCTTCGGCGGCGGGCCCCGGGTCCCCCGCCGCCCGGCGCCCCTGGCCGTCAAGGTAGCCGTCGGCCTCCTCGTCGCCGGGTGCCTCGGTGCCGCGCTGGCGGCGCCCGCCGAGATGCGCCTCATCACCGCGGGCCTGCGCCCGGTCGTCGGCGACGCCGCGGCAGGGGCCCGGGCCTCGACGTGGGACATCCAGCCGGTCTACCCGGGCTTCTCCTCCCTCTCCCCCTCCCGCCTCTGGCTCGTCATCCCCGGCTACGCCCTCGTCCTCCTCGTCGTCGTCCTGGCGCTCCCGGGGCACCGGCTGCGCACCCTGCGGCGCGTCCCCGCCTGGTCCTCCGCGTCACCGGGCGTCGACCGCGGGATCGGCTACACCTCGTTCGGGTATGCCAACCCGATGCGCAGGGTCCTCGCCAACCTCCTGCTGACCCGCGGGCAGCTCCAGGAGATCTCGGCGGCCGAGCGACGGACGGCGACGCACCCCGCGGAGGTGCCGCGGCCCGACCCGGGCAACGCCCTCGCATACCGCGTCGACGTCACCGAGGTCGTCGCCCGCTACCTCTACCAGCCCGCCTACCGGGCTCTCCAGGCCGCCGCCCGGCTCGCGACCCGGCTCCAGTCCGGGCACCTGGACGCATACGCCGCCTACCTGCTCGTCGTCCTCGTCGCCGCGATCGCCCTCGTCGCCGCGATCTCCTAACCGAAAGGCACGCCGATGGCCCACGTCCCGCCCCAGCCGCACCCCTCGCGCCTCACCGACTTCGCCGGCCATCCCCTCGTCGTGTCCATGCTCCCGCACCAGCCCGAGCTCGTGGCGCTCACCGCGGCCTCGCTCGGCCGGGCCATCCGGTCCCCGACGCTCTACTTCGCCTACGTCGACACCTCGCGCTACACCGTCGAGGAGCACCCGGACGGCACGGTCCGACACGCCTCCATCGACCCCGACATCGTCGACACCGAGTGGGAGGCGACCGCCGCCAGCCTCACCGCGTCGGTCGCGGCGGCCATGCGCGAGCAGGACATCTCGTGGCAGTTCAGATATCTCGCCGGCCGCGTCGACCGGTCGCTGACCCACCTCGCCCGGGCCGTCGACGCCGCGGCCATCATCGTCGCCGCGCACATCGGCCACCATCACCACCTGAGGGACTTCCTCAACGGCTCGGTGTCGGTCCAGCTGGCCCATCGCCAGCACCGCCCCGTCATCGTCGTGCCCCTCCAGGTCGTCGACTGGGAGGGCCGGGCGCCCTGGGAGTGAGATGGCCGACGGGCCGCATACCGGGTCGCTCTGGGCCTCGCATGCAGCCTCGCATACAGCCTCACCCGAGAAACGGTCACCTCACCCGAGGACGCTTCCCCCGCACGGTGACCCTTTGTCGTGGAACCCGATAAAGGTCCGGGCGGGGGT
>JBDIAL010000095.1:0-13012 GCA_039812405.1 Nostocoides sp. | reverse complement strand
CGGGACTGACGCCCGACGGCCCCGCCGGCGCTCATCCGGGAGGGTCTCCGGCGGTCATCGTGAGGATCCCGGAGAGGTCGATGTCCGCCGCCGTCCCGGGGAACCCCGCGCCGGTGATGAGACCGGCGCCGAGGACGACCGTCCAGAAGTGCCGCACCTCGATCTCGACGCCGTGCCGCGTCGTCCAGCCCCGGCGCCGGGCCAGCCCCTCGACATACCGCTCGGTCTGCCGGAAGAGGAGGCCGGTCTGCCGGGTGATGAGCCGGTCGAGGTCGTCGGACCGGCTCGCGAGCGCGAGCGCCTGGACGAGCTGGCGGGTCGACGGCATCGCGAGGCCGACCCGGGCGATGGCGCGGCGGAACGCCTCCGGTGTCCGGGCGGCGTCGCCGACGCGCTCGAGGCGGCGGGCGTCGCGCAGCACGGCGACGAAGGCCGCCTCGACGACGAGGGCGTCCTTGGACCCGAAGTAGTAGGTGATCTGGTTGGGGTAGACCCCGGCCTCGGCCGCGATCCGCGCGACGCTCACCTCCTGACCCGGTGCGGCAGCGGTCAGGCGCACCGTCGCCTCGACGATCGCCCGGCGGGTCGCCTGACCCCGGCTCCGGCTGCGTCCCGCGGGCTGGCTGGTCGACGGCACCATGGATGGCATTGTATGCTGTACAAACTTGTATGCCATACAAGTAGCGTCCGTCCCGATCTCGACCGGTCGGGATCGGGACGCATCCGGGTCGGGGGGCCGCCCGAGAGCCTCAGGAGCCTCTGGAGCCGCCCGAGCAGTCGAGAGCAGAGGAGTCGGGAATGGACGTCGTCGTGACGGGAGTGGGCGCCATCACGCCGCTGGGTGGTTCGGCGGGCGCGCTGTGGGACGGTCTGCTGTCCGGCCGCTCGGGGGTGTGCGACCTCGGCGACCGGCTCGGGGACCCCTCGCTGCCGGTCACGATCGGCGCGCCGATGGCCGTCGACCCCGCCGACGGTCTCGACCGGGTGGCCGCGCGACGGCTCGACCGGGTGCAGCAGGCGGCCCTGGTCGCGGCGGCCGAGGCGTGGCGGGACGCGGGAGCCCCCGAAGTCCCGTCCGACCGGCTCGCCGTCGTCATGGCGACCGGTGTCGGAGGCATCACGACCCTGCTCGAGCAGCAGCACGTCCTCGAGACGGGCGGGCCGCGTCGGGTCAACCCCCGAGCCGTGCCCATGCTCATGGCGAACGCCGGGGCCTCCCAGGTCGGCATCGCCTACGGCGCGAGGGCCGGCTGCTACACGCCGGTCTCGGCGTGCTCCTCGGGCGCCGAGGCCTTCGTCGCCGGGGCCCGCCTGCTCGCCGCCGACGAGGCGGACACCGTCATCGTCGGCGGGGCCGACGCCGCGCTGCTGCCCCTGACGATCGCCGCCTTCGCCCGGGCGGGGGCGCTGTGCCGGCGCGGCGACGTGCCCGCGGAGGCGTCACGGCCGTTCGACACGGACCGGGACGGGTTCGTCCTCGGCGAGGGCGCCGCCGTGGCGCTGCTCGACCGGGCCGGCGACGCGCGGGCCCGCGGCGCCACGGCATACGCCCGGCTCGCGGGCTACGGCGTGACCTCCGACGCATTCCACATCACCGCTCCCGACCCCAGCGGCGAGGGGCAGGCGCGCGCCATGACGCTCGCCCTGCGACGCGCCGGGCTCGAGCCGGCCGACATCGGTCACGTGGACTGCCACGCGACGTCGACCGAGGTCGGGGACGTCGTCGAGGCCCGGTCCATCCGGGCGGCGGTCGGCACCCACCCGGTGCTCACGGCGCCCAAGGGCGCCCTCGGCCACCTCGTCGGGGCCGCCGGGGCGGTCGAGGCGGTCGTCACGGCGCTCACGGTGGCGCACCGGACGATCCCGCCGACCCTCAACCTCGTCACCCTCGACCCCGCCGTCGAGCAGGAGGTCGCGACGCGTCCCCGCCCCCTCGCCGGCGCGGCGCTGAGCAACTCCTTCGCCTTCGGCGGGCAGAACGTCGCGCTGGCCTTCACCCCGGTGTGACCCGTCCGCTCCCCCCTCCCTCCCCGCGTGCCGGCCCCTGCCGCCCCCTGCCCCTGCCCTGCCTGGCCCCGGCGACCTTTATCGGGTTCCACGACAAAGGGACACCCCACCCGACAACGCTTCCCCCGCACAGTGACCGTTTATCGGGTGCAGTCACCGAGGACGACTCCCACCTCCCCACCCACCGTGACACCATGCCCGTATGCCGCCCCGTCGCCGCATCGAGACCGCCACCGGTGCCGCCGCGGTCGCCGCCTGGCCTCTCCCCTCGTGAGTCGGCGGGCTCCCTTGCCTTCCCGACGTCGACTGGGCGTGTCCGCATCCAGATCCCGGGATGGACACGCCCACTCGACGTCGGGAGAGAGGGGGACACGCCCACTCGAGCGGTGGCGGAGGAGGGGCTGTCAGGTCAGCGGGACTGTCGGAGCAGAGGAACTGTCAGATCAGCGGGAGGTATGCCGTGAGGTCGGCCCGAGTGCCGCTGACCCGGAGGCGTTCGGTGCCGGCGACCTCGGCCCAGTCCCGCTCGCCGGTCGCCACCTCGAGCCAGGCCTGCGGGTCGGCCTCGACGACGTTGGGCGGAGTGCCCCGGGTGTGGCGCGGACCCTCGACGCACTGGACGGCCCCGAACGGCGGCACCCGCACCTCGACGCTGCGACCCGGCGCCCGCGCCCCGAGCTCCTCGAGCGTGTAGCGGACGGCGGTCGCCACGACCTGTCGCTCGGCTGCGTGGTCGGCGCGCCAGGCGGCGACCGCGGCGGCACCGGTGGCGGTCTCGATGCGGCGACGGGGCGGCATACGGGCATGGTGTCACGGTGGGTGGGGAGGTGGGAGTCGTCCTCGGTGACTGCACCCGATAAACGGTCACTGTGCGGGGGAAGCGTTGTCGGGTGGGGTGTCCCTTTGTCGTGGAACCCGATAAAGGTCGCCAGGGGCCAGGGCAGGAGCAGGGGCCGAGTCGCGGGGGCGGCGGGTGGGCGGAGTCGTGGGGGAAGGGGCTGTCAGCCGAGGTGGGCGCGGGCGTTCCGGAACATCCGCAGCCAGGGGCTCTCCTGCTCGATCGGGCCGGAGGTCCACGACATCTGGGCGTTGCGCTGGACCCGCTCGGGGTGGGGCATCATCGCGGTGAACCGGCCGTCGGGCGTCGTCACGGCGGTGAGCCCGTCGGGTGAGCCGTTGGGGTTGGCCGGGTAGCGCACCGCGGGCGCCCCGGCGGAGTCGACGTAGCGGGCCGCGCGGACGACGTCGGCCAGCGAGCCGCGGGCCGCGAAGTCCGCGAAGCCCTCCCCGTGGGCGACGGCGATCGGCAGCAGCGACCCCGCCATCCCGGAGAGGAGGACCGACGGGGAGTCGAGGACCTCCACCTGCGACAGCCGTGCCTCGTACTGCTCGGACCGATTGCGAGTGAACCGCGGCCACGCCTGCGCACCGGGCACGAGGTCGGCGAGGGCCGCGAACATCTGGCAGCCGTTGCAGATCCCCAGCCCGAAGGTGTCCGGCCGGTGGAAGAAGTCGTGGAAGGCCGCCGTGAGCCGCTCGTTGAACAGCACCGAGCGGGCCCACCCCTCACCGGCCCCGAGCGTGTCGCCGTAGGAGAAGCCTCCGCAGGCGACGAGTCCCACCGCGTCGGCGAGGTCGAACCGCCCGGTCTGCAGGTCGGTCATGTGGACGTCGTATGCCGCGAACCCGGCCCGGTCGAAGGCGAAGGCCGTCTCGACGTGGGAGTTCACCCCCTGCTCGCGGAGCACGACGACGACCGGCCGGGCACCCCGGTTGAGGTACGGCGCGGAGATGTCGTCGGTCGGGTCGAAGGCCGGCGCGACGACGAGCCCGGTGTCGTCGTCGGCCCCGACGGCCGCGTGCTCCTCGTCGGCGCACGCGGGGTTGTCCCGGAGCCGGGCGATCCGCCACGACACCTCGTCCCAGGCCTGGGCCAGGTCGCGGACCGTCTCGTCGAGGCCGGGCTCCGCGCCGCCGGCCACGGTGACCCGCACCCGGCGGTCGGTCGTCGTGCGGCCGACGACGGACACCACGTCGGACAGCCCGGACCCGGCCAGCGTGGCGAGGGCCTCCTCGACCCGGTCCTCCGGCACCCCGAGGACGGCGCCGAGCTCCTCGGAGAACAGGGCCGCCACCGACGGGACCTCGAGCGTGAGCCCGGTCGCCCCGGCGAAGGCCATCTCGCACGCCGCCGCCCACAGCCCCCCGTCGGAGCGGTCGTGGTAGGCGGTGACGATGCCCCGCTCCCGCAGCGCGTTGACGCCCTCGACGAGGGCGACGAGCCGCGCCGGGTCGTCGAGATCGGGCACCTGCGAGCCGAACCCGCCCGTCACCTGGGCGAGCATCGACCCGCCGAGCCGGTCCCGGCCGGCGCCGAGGTCGACGAGGACGAGGGCCGAGCCGGGCCGCAGCTGGGGCGTCAGCGTGCCGCGCACGTCGGGCAGCGAGGCGAAGGCGGTGACGACGAGCGACACCGGCGAGGTCACCTGGCACGCCTCCCCCGATGCCGGGTCGGTCCACCGGGTCCGCATCGACAGCGAGTCCTTCCCGACGGGCACGGAGACGCCGAGCGCGGGGCATAGCTCGAGCGCGACGGCCCGCACCGTGTCGTAGAGGGCGGCGTCCTCCCCCGGCTCACCGCAGGCGGCCATCCAGTTGCACGACAGCTTGACCCCGCGCAGGGCGACCGGTGCGGCGAGCAGGTTGGTCAGCGCCTCGCCGACCGCCATCCGTCCCGACGCCGGGGCGTCCACGGCGGCCAGCGGCATCCGCTCCCCCGACGCCATCGCCTCGCCGGCGAGCCCCACGTGGTCGGCGAGGGTCACGGCGACGTCGGCCACCGGCGCCTGCCACGGCCCGACCATCTGGTCACGGTGGGTCAGCCCCCCGACGGTGCGGTCGCCGATGGTGATCAGGAAGCGCTTGCTCGCGACCGTCGGGTGCCGGAGCACGGCATAGGCCGCCTCGCGCAGGTCGACCGACGCGGGGTCGTATGCGGGAGACCGGCGTGCGACGTGTGTCACGTCCCGGGTCATCCGCGGTGGCTTGCCGAGCAGGATCTCCATCGGCAGGTCGACGGCCCGCTCGGCACGAGGCCCGTCGCCCGGCTCGGCGTCCGGCCCCGCGTCAGCCGGCTCCTCGGTGAGGACGAGCCGGCCGTCGGCCCGGGCGACGCCGACGACGGCATACGGACAGCGCTCCCGCTCGCACAGCGTGGCGAAGAGCGCGAGGGACTCCGGCGCCAGGGCGACGACGTAGCGCTCCTGGCTCTCGTTGCACCAGATCTCCTTCGGGGAGAGCCCGGTCTCCTCCAGGGGCACGGCGGCGAGGTCGAAGCGGGCGCCGAGGCCGGCCCCGTCGACGAGCTCGGGGAAGGCGTTGGAGAGCCCGCCGGCGCCGACGTCGTGGATGGCGAGGATCGGGTTCGCGGGCCCGAGGGACCAGCAGTGGTTGACGACCTCCTGGGCGCGCCGCTCGATCTCGGGGTTGCCGCGCTGGACGGAGTCGAAGTCGAGCGCGGCGGCGTTGGCCCCGGCCGCGAGCGACGAGGCGGCCCCGCCACCCATGCCGATCCGCATCCCCGGCCCGCCGAGCTGGACGAGCAGGGTGCCCGCGGGGAAGGCGACCTTCGCTGTCTGGTCGGCATCGATCGTCCCGAGGCCGCCCGCGCTCATGATCGGCTTGTGGTAGCCCCGGCGCACGCCGGCCACCGTCTGCTCGTAGACCCGGAAGAAGCCCCCGAGCGCCGGCCGGCCGAACTCGTTGTTGAACGCTGCCGCCCCGATCGGCCCGTCGAGCATGATCTCCAGCGGCGTCGCGATGTGGTCGGGCGCGCCGTAGTCCTCGGCCTCCCAGGGCTCCGCCGTCCCCGGCAACCGCAGGTTGGACACGGCGAACCCGGTGAGACCGGCCTTGGGCTGGGAGCCGCGGCCCGTCGCCCCCTCGTCGCGGATCTCGCCGCCGGCACCGGTCGCGGCCCCCGGGAACGGCGAGATGGCCGTCGGGTGGTTGTGGGTCTCGACCTTCATGAGGACGTGGACCTCGCCGTCCCGGCCGGCATAGCGGCTCGGCCCGTCGGGAGCC
Organism: Nostocoides sp.; assembly: GCA_039812405.1. Classification (GTDB taxonomy): domain Bacteria; phylum Actinomycetota; class Actinomycetes; order Actinomycetales; family Dermatophilaceae; genus Nostocoides. Next base: position 6,922 of record JBDIAL010000095.1, on the reverse strand, counting down.
TCCGGCAGCCACCGCTGGCGGGGGCTCCCCACCATGACCGACGCGTTGTCCGTGTAGGCGACGACGGTGCCCTGGCCGGCGACGGCCTCGGTGTGCCGGATCATCCCGAACAGGCTGCGCGGCTGCGGCTCCCCGTCGACGACGAAGTCGGCGTTGAAGATCTTGTGCCGGCAGTGCTCGGAGTTGGCCTGGGCGAACATCGTGAGCTCGACGTCGGTCGGGTTGCGCCCGAGCCCCCCGAACGCGTCGACGAGGTAGTCGATCTCGTCGTCGGACAGGGCCAGGCCGTATGCCGTGTTGGCCCGCTCCAGGGCCCCCCGCCCCTCCCCGAGGACGTCGACACGCTCCATGGGCGCCGCCTCCTGCTCCGCGAAGAGTGCGCCCGCGGCCTCGAGGTCGGCGAAGACCGACTCCGTCATCCGGTCGTGGAGGAGGTCGGCGACTGCGGTGCGCTCCTCGTCCGACAGGGGCGCGTCGGAGGCGACGCGATAGGTCGTGAGCCGCTCGACCCGCCGGACCGGGACGCCGCAGGTGTGCGCGATGTCGGTCGCCTTGGACGACCACGGGGAGACGGTGCCGAGGCGGGGCCCGACGACGAGGGTGGTGACGCTCCCCTCCCCCGGCCCGGGCGCGGCATACGGCTCGCCGTAGGTGAGCAGGCGGGTCACGGTGTCGCGGCCCGCGGCGTCGAGCGCACCGTCACTCGCGACGAGGTGGGTGAACCGGGCGCTCACCCCGGTCACCGCGGGCGCGACGGCGCGGAGCCGGGCGACGAGGGCGGCCGCCCGGAACGGCGAGAGGGCTGCGCCGCCCTCGACGACGGTCAGCACGGGGACGTGCGACGAGGGCATTCAGGGACTCCCGGAGAGCGGCGTGCGGTGCAAGTCAAGGCTATCTGTCCGGTGACGTCACCAGCTCAGGTCGAAGGCGTGACGGATCGCCGTGGCGAGCGCGGCCTCCTGATCGTCCAGGAGGGTGCCGATCTGACGTCCCAGCCCCGAGACGTGGATCGTCTCGATGGCGTCGCAGTTCACCACCGAGTCGTGGTCGAGGCCGTTGACGGGCCCGACGGGCACCTCCGAGCTCAGGCCACGCATCGTCGACGTGATGGGTGCCACGGTGACCCACTGTCGACTCGTGCTCACTGTGCTGCGCGTCAGCACGAGCACAGGTCTGGCCTTCTCGAGGCGCGCCATATGGATGGCTCGCATCACTCGTCCAGGTCGGGCCCGGGTCGGCTGTTGGCCCAGCGCAGGAACTCCTCGACCTCGGGGTCCTCTCCCTGCGTGCGGTAGATGTGGGCATCCCGCTCGTACTGTCGCCGCCGGAGCTCGCGCTCGAGTGCCGACTCGACGACCTCGACGCGCGAGGCCACCTGGCCGGACGTCACGAGCCTGTCCAGCTCGGCGACGAGCTGGTCGGGCAGACGCACGGAGATCTGGGTGGACACGAGTCCCAGCATACCGAGGTGACATGTGAAGTGAATCCCGTCATGGGATTCAGGCTAGGGGACGGGTGTGACACTCACTCCTGGCGCCGTCACGGTCCCTCGGGGACGAAGGGGCGGCCGGTGAGTCGCTCGTATGCCTCGACGTACCGGGAGCGGGTCGCGGCGACGACGACGTCCGGCAGCGGGGGCGGGGCCTCGCCGCTGCCGCGGTCCCAGCCGCTCTCGGCCGAGGTGAGCCACTCGCGGACGTACTGCTTGTCGAAGCTGGGCTGGGGGTGGCCGGGCTCCCACGCGTCGGCGGGCCAGAAGCGGGAGGAGTCCGGGGTCAGCACCTCGTCGGCGAGGACGAGCTCGCCGTCCGGCGCGATCCCGAACTCGACCTTCGTGTCGGCGAGGATGATCCCCCGCTCCCGGGCGATCCCGTTGGCCCGCACGAGGACGGCCACGGTGAGGTCACGCAGCCGGGTGGCGAGGTCGGCGCCCACGAGGTCCTCCACCTCGGCATACGTCATCGGCTCGTCGTGCTGGCCGAGCGGCGCCTTGGTCGACGGGGTGAAGATCGGCTCGGGCAGCTCGGACCCGTCGAGCAGCCCCTCGGGCAGGGGCACGCCGGAGACGGCGCCGTCCGCCTGGTACTCCAGGAGGCCGCCGCCGGTGAGGTAGGCGCGCGCCACGCACTCGACCATCACCATGTCGAGCCGGCGGACGAGGACGGCCCGGCCCCGCACGGCGTCGGGCACGTCGGTCGAGACGACGTGGTTCGGGACGAGGTCGGCGAGCTGGTCGAACCACCACAGCGACAGCTGGGTCAGCACGGCGCCCTTGTCCGGGATCGGGGGGTCGAGGATGTGGTCGAAGGCGGAGATGCGGTCGGAGGCGACGAGGAGCAGCTCCCCGATGCGCGGGGCGCCGTCCGCGCCGAGCGGGGTGTAGAGGTCGCGGACCTTGCCGGCGTAGACGTGGACGTAGCCGGGCAGCTCGGGGGGCGGGGTCGACGGCATGCCGCCGATTCTCGCAGGGTGCGGATGACGGGCCCCGCAGGTGGGGTGGGCCCGGCCCCGCCGATGGATGGGCCCGGTCCGGCGTCAGGGCACGGTGACCTCGCCGCGCTCGGCCCGCAGGCCGATGTCCGTGCGATGGTGGCTGCCCTCGAGCCGGACGCGGTCGACCGCCTCGTAGACCCTCGCCCGCGCCTCGCCGAGGGTCGCGCCGAGGGCGACGACGGACAGCACCCGGCCCCCCGCGGAGACGACGCTGCCGTCGGTGCCGGACGCCGTCCCCGCGTGCAGGACGTAGGCGGTCGGCACGTCCTCGACGTCGAGCCCCTCGACGACGTCGCCGGTGCGGGGGGTGGCGGGATAGCGCTCGGCGGCGACGACGACCGTGACGGCCGCCTCGTCGGACCAGCGCAGCGGCGGCGCCTCGTCGAGCCGGCCCGTCGCCGCGGACCGGAGCAGGCCGCCGAGCGGGGTCCGCAGCCGGGCGAGGACGACCTGGGTCTCCGGGTCGCCGAAGCGGACGTTGAACTCCACGACGCGCGGGCCGAGCGCGGTGAGCGCGAGGCCGACGTAGAGGGTGCCGACGAAGGGCGTCCCCCGGTCGCGCAGCTCGGCGAGGACGGGGCGGGCGATCCGCTCGAGGACCTCCTCGGTCAGCGTGTCGGGCGCCCAGTCGAGGGGGGAGTAGGCGCCCATGCCGCCCGTGTTCGGCCCGGTGTCACCGTCCCCGACCCGCTTGAAGTCCTGTGCCGGCGCGAGCGGCACGGCGACGGAGCCGTCGCAGACGCAGAAGAGCGACACCTCGGGCCCGTCGAGGAACTGCTCGACGACGACCCGGCCGTCGAACCGGCCGGCGAGGCAGGCGCGCGCGTGGTCGAGGGCGGCGGCCCGGTCGTCGGTCACGACGACGCCCTTGCCCCCGGCGAGCCCGTCCTCCTTGACGACGTACGGGGCGCCGAACGCGTCGAGCGCCCCCTCGACCTCGGCGACCGTCGTGCAGACGTGGGCCAGGGCGGTCGGCACGTTGGCGGCCGCCATGACGTCCTTGGCGAAGGCCTTGCTCCCCTCGAGCCGGGCGGCCGCGGCGGACGGCCCGTAGACGGCATGACCCCGCTCCCGGAGGGCGTCGGCGACCCCTGCCACGAGCGGGGCCTCCGGCCCGACGACGACGAGGTCGACGGCGAACCGGTCCGCGAGCGCGACGACCGCGGCCGCGTCGGTGACGTCGGCCAGCGGCTCGCACCGGGCGATGGTCGCGATGCCCGGGTTGCCCGGTGCGGCGATGACGGTGTCGACGACCGGGTCGGCGGACAGGGACCGGACGAGGGCGTGCTCGCGGGCCCCTCCGCCGATGACGAGGATCTTCACGGCGCCCAGCCTAGGGAGTCGGCGGGGTCGGAGCGGTCACCGGGCGCCCGGCATACGGGCCGGTATGCCGGGTGTCCGGCGGAGAGGTGGCGGCGTGCCCGGGGGGCAGGGGGGCACGGCTCCCGGGCACGCCGCTCGTCGGTCCGCGGCACTCGGTAGGGGTGCCGGCGCTCACGCGGGCCGGTCGACGTCGTCGACATCGCCCACTGTGCCAAACCGATGCGCCCCATGTAAAGTCACGGGACTGTCGGCTTCCCGACAACGTCGTCTTTTCGCCACGAAGGCCTGATAACGATGCCATCACCTGCTGACCTCCCCGAGCGACACCTCGCGGAGGTCATGGCCGACCCCACCGTGCCGGCCGTCTACGAGGCGGTCCTCGCCGACCTCCACCCCTCGCGCAGCGGCCTCATCGCGGCCGGGCACGACCCGGAGACCCTCGACATCGCGCTCACCGTGCTCCACGTCCGCGACGTCATCGACGCGACGGATCCCGAGCACATCGTCGTCACGCCGCCCGACGTCTCCCTGCCCGCCTACGCCGCCCTCCTGGAGCGCCGGGCCCGGGCGCTGCGGCTCGCGACGGCGGGGCTCGCCCAGACCTACCACCGGGTCCGGACCCCGCTCGCCGGCGAGGACTCCGGGCTGGTGCGGCGGCTCGAGTCGTTCGACGAGGTGACGGGCGTCGTCGAGAAGCTCGAGGAGTCGGTCCGGCACAGCCTCTACGCCGCCCTCGCCGGCGGGCAGCGGATGGAGCTCATCGTCGCCGGCCACCACTCGGTCATCCCCGAGGGCGAGACGGGACGGCCCGTCGAGCGGCTCGCGGTCGTCGACGCCTCGATCTTCGCCATCGACGACGCGGCGCCGGAGTTCGCGCGGCGCCAGGGCGCCGGCTACGACATCCGGGTCGGCCGGTCGGTGCCGTTCAACCTGCTCGTCGTCGACCGGGAGAGCGCCGTCGTCGACACCTCGAACACCGACCCGGAGTGCGCGGGCTCGCTCCTCGTCCGCGACCCCACCCTCATCCGCACCCTGACCCACCTGTTCCTCGTCATGCACGAGGCCGGTATGCCGCTGCCCACCGCCGCCGCCGCGCCGGGCGGCACCGCGGGCCTCACCGAGCGCGACCACCTCATCCTCACCCTCCTCGCGGCCGGCGCCTCGGACGCGGTCATCGCCCGGCAGGCCGGCGTCTCCCAGCGGACCGTCGAGCGGCGGATCCGGACCTTCATGGACCAGCTCGGTGCCTCGACCCGGTTCCAGACCGGGGTCCAGGCCGTCCGGGCCGGCCTCATCTGACGGGCCTAGATCTGACGGGCTGAGATCTGACGGGCCTAGACTCGTGGGCTCCGCGGACCCCCAGGAGCACCCAGCACCGTGACGAGCACGCCCCACGCGACGGCCCCCGCCGCACCCGGCCCGGCCGACCCGGGCCCGGACGACCCCTCGGCCGTCTACGACCCCGTCGCCCACGAGATCGCCGTCGAGCAGGCCCACGTCGACCGCGTCCACCGCGAGCTCGCCAAGGCGACCGCGCGGGCCGACAGCGTCGAGGCGGAGGGACTCGCCCGGGGCCGGACCGACCGGACCGGCGACGTCCGCGACGAGGAGATGACGGGGCTCTTCGAGCGCGACGCCCTCGTCTTCGCCGCGGCCCGCCGGCGCCACGACATCGAGTACCAGTTCGAGGGCCTCGTCTTCGGACGCCTCGACCTCGACAGCACCGCGGACGGCCACCAGACCGGCCGTCCGACCGGCCTCCGGGCGGGCCCGACGCCCGTCCCGGGACCCGGCGGCACGGGCGAGGACCGCCCCGGACGGGAGACGTCGCGGGAGGTCCGCTACATCGGGCGGCTCGGCGTCCGGGACGACGACTACGAGCCCCTCGTCGTCGACTGGCGCGCGCCGGCGGCGGCGGCGTTCTACCGCGCCACGCCGGTCGAGCCGATGGGCGTCATCCGCCGGCGGGTCCTGCGCTGCCGCGGCGAGCGGGTCATCGGCGTCGAGGACGACCTCATGGTGCCCGAGGCCCCCGACGACCTCGTCGTCGTCGGGGACGGCGCCCTCATGGCAGCCCTCACCCGCAGCCGGGGGTCGCGGATGCGGGACATCGTCGCGACGATCCAGCAGCACCAGGACGAGGCGATCCGGGCCCCCTCACGCGGGGTCACCGAGATCACCGGAGGCCCGGGGACCGGCAAGACGGTCGTCGCGCTGCACCGCGCGGCATACCTCCTCTACTCCGAGCGCCGTCGCTTCGAGAGCGGGGGCATCCTCGTCGTCGGGCCGTCGGCGGCCTACACCGCCTACATCGAGCGGGTGCTCCCGAGCCTCGGCGAGGAGTCGGTGGCCCTCCGCGCGCTGGGCGACCTCGTCGACGGGATGACGGCGACCCGCCTCGACGAGCCCGAGGTCGCGACGATCAAGGGGGCGCCCGCGATCCGCCGGGTCCTCGGACGGATCGCCGCCGCGCCGCCCGACGGCGCCCCGACGCGGTTCCGGGCCTTCGTCGCCGGCCACGCGATCAGCCTCGACGAGGCCGCGCTGCGGCGGGTCGGCGCGCTCGGCCTGCGCGGCACGGCGCACAACCTCGCGACCCAGGCCGCCCGGACCGCCCTGCGCGAGGCGGCGTGGGCGACGGTGCACGGCGACCGGTCCCGGTTCGTCGACGCGTGGGAGGGCTCGATCGACGTCGACGCCTTCCTCGCCGCCTGGTGGCCCCAGCTCGACCCCCGGGCGGTCCTCCTGCGTCTCGCCGACACCGAGACCGCCTACGCCGCGAGCCGCGGCGTCCTCGCCCAGGAGGAGGCTGCCGCGCTCGCCCGGTCCCTCGCCCGGACGCTGGAGCTCGGCACCTGGACGGTCGCCGACGTGGCCCTCGTCGACGACCTCGCCGCCCGCCTCGGACCGGTCCAGGAGGAGTCGGCGGAGGAGCGCGAGTTCTGGGAGGTGGAGGAGGTCGACGGGCATGCCGCCCAGTGGGAGCCCGCGACCGGCCGCGGGGGGCGGCGTGAGGGCTTCGCTGCGGACGGGCTCGCGGGCCCGGAGCTCGCTGCGGACGGGGTCGCGAGCCCGGGGCTCGCCGACCGGCCCGCAGCGCGTGCCG
>JBDIAL010000094.1:0-13093 GCA_039812405.1 Nostocoides sp. | reverse complement strand
GCCGGCTCGAAGAAGCTGTCCTTCTCGTCGGGCGAGCTCGCCGTGATGTCGGCGGAGGCGACGACCCAGATCGACACCCCCTCCTGACGGCGTGTGTAGAGGTCGCGCGCGTTGGTCAGGGCCATCTCCGCGTCGGGGGCGTGCACGCTCCCCACGTGGTTGTGCGACAGCCCGCGGCGGGGCCGCACGAAGACCTCGTAGAGCGCCCATCCGTCCCGTGGGCGAGGGGCGGCCGTGTCGTTCGGCGCAGCGTCGCCCTGCGCCGTCCCGTGCTCTGTCACGCCGCCGTCTCCTTCTCGTGCTCCCGGTCGGCCTGCTTGGCCGCGTAGGCGTTGGCCGCCTCGCGGACCCACCGGCCGTCCTCGTGGGCCTTGTTGCGATGGTCCATCCGCTTCTTGTTGCACGGCCCGTTGCCGCGGACGACGCGGAACATCTCGTCCCAGTCGATCGGGCCGAAGTCGTAGTGTCCGCGGCGCTCGTTCCACGCCAGCTCCGGGTCGGGCAGCCGCAGACCGAGCACCTCGGCCTGCGGGACGCACATGTCGATGAACTTCTGGCGGAGCTCGTCGTTGGTGTGCCGTTTGATCTTCCAGGCCATCGACTGGGCGGTGTGCGAGGAGGAGGCGTCGGGGGGCCCGAACATCATCAGGGCGGGCCACCACCACCGGTCGAGGGCGTCCTGGGCCATCGCCTTCTGCTCCGGGGTGCCGTGGGCGAGGGTGTAGAGGATCTCGTAGCCCTGGCGCTGGTGGAAGGACTCCTCCTTGCACACCCGGATCATCGCCCGGGCGTAGGGGCCGTAGGAGGTGCGGCACAGGGGCACCTGGTTCATGATGGCCGCGCCGTCGACGAGCCAGCCGATCGCGCCCATGTCCGCCCAGGTCAGCGCGGGGTAGTTGAAGATGCTGGAGTACTTGTGCTTGCCGGAGTGCAGGAGGTCCATGACCTCCTCACGGGAGACGCCGAGCGTCTCGACGGCGGAGTAGAGGTACATCCCGTGTCCCGCCTCGTCCTGCACCTTGGCCATGAGGATCGCCTTGCGCCGCAGGCTCGGGGCCCGGGTCACCCAGTTGCCCTCCGGCTGCATGCCGATGACCTCGGAGTGGGCGTGCTGGGCGATCTGCCGGACCAGGGTCTGACGGTATGCCTCGGGCATCCAGTCCCGGGGCTCGATCCGCGCGTCCTGCTCGATCAGCTCGTCGAAGTGGGCCTGCTTCTCCTCGGTCGCGTCGACGTCGAGCGCGGTCGCGTCGTCGTCGGGATCGAACGATGCTCCATACATCCGGATACTCCTTCGTACCGCGTCGTCTCCCACGCCCCGGCTGCATCCGGGGCCGGGCGTCGCGGGGACCTACGGGGACGGTATGCGTCCCCCGTTGCCGAGAAGTATTACCGACCAGACGTTCACCTGTCCATCGGTCCCGTGGACTTTCCGAACCGCGGACTCCGCTTCTCCCGCCGGGCGTCGACGCCCTCCTTGGCGTCCGGGCCGGTGAAGGCGAGGAACTCCAGGGCGAGCGAGGCGTCGAAGGTCGGGCCGGCGAGGCGCAGCCAGTTGTTCAGGGCGTACTTGGACCAGCGGATCGCGGTCGCGGACCCCGCCTGGAGGCGCGCCGCCAGCTCCATGGCCCGGTCGTTGGCGGTCCCGTCGTCGACGACGAGGGAGACCAGGCCGATGCGCTCGGCCTCCTCCCCCGACATGGGCTCGCAGAGCAGGAGGTGGTACTTGCTCTTGGCGAGCCCGCACAGGAGCGGCCAGACGATCGCCGCGTGGTCTCCGGCGACGACGCCGATCCGCGTGTGCCCGTCGATGATCCGCGCGCTGCGGGCCGCGACGGAGATGTCGGCGAGCAGGCCGACGACGAGCCCGGCGCCGACGGCCACGCCCTCCATCGCGGAGACGACCGGCTTGGAGCAGTTGATGACGTTGTAGACGAGGTCGCGCGCCTCGCGCCAGACCGTCGCGCGGTCCTCGAACCCCCCGATGATGTCGTCGATCATGTCGAAGTCGCCACCGGCCGAGAAGGCGCCGCCCTCCCCGCGGACGACGACGACGTCGACCTCGTCGTCACGGTCGATGGCGAGCCAGACGTCGGCGAGCTGGCGATGCATCCGGCGGTCGGCCGCGTTGAGGCGACCCGGGCGGCTCATCACCACCTCGAGGATCCCTGGCACCGAGCTCTCGAAGCTCAGCGCGGGGAACTGGTCGGCATACCGTTGCTGCACGGGTGTCCTCCTTGCGTCGTCGGCGTCCCGTCGGGGCTCCCCGGGGGACCGGTGGGCCCCATCGTCGCAGGACGGCGTCGTCACCCGGTCGGCGCGGACGGACGCAGCCCGTCGAAGGCGACGAGGCACACCATGTCGGCCAGGTGGCGGGTGCCGTCGACGTCCCCCGGCTGGGGGCGGACCCACTCGACGAGCGAGTTGACCATCCCGAACAGGAGCCGGGCGGCCACGCCCGGGTCGACACCGGGGCGCACCGAGCCCTCGTCCGCGGCCTCCCGGACGAGCTCGGCGACGTAGCGGTCGAAGGCGCGCCGACGCTCCAAGGCGGCGCGCTCGACGGCGGTGTTGCCCCGGACCCGCAGCAGGAGGGTGACGAACGGCTTCTGCTCCATGAGGACCCGGACACTCTCGCGCAGGAGGTACTCCAGCCGGTCGATCGGCTCGACGTCCTGCAGGTCGGCGGACCGCTGCGCGGCGGCCTCCAGCTCGTCGAGGCCACGGCTCAGCGCCAGCTCGAGCAGGTGGCCCTTGCCGGTGACGTGGTGGTAGATCGCGGACTTGGAGATGCCGAGCCGGTCGGACAGGTCCTCCATCGTCGTGCCGTCGTAGCCCTTGCGGGTGAAGACGTCCACAGAGACCGCCAGCAGGCTCTCCAGGTCGTAGCCCGGTCGCCCGCGGCGGCGTCTGCCCTGCCGCGGCTCGACGCCGATGTCAGTCATGCGGACCAGTATGGGCGGTCGAGGGGTCGAGGCCGGCGAGGCGCTGCTGGGACGTGCCAGCGGGTCTCGCCTCCCACACCCCGGACGTGCATAATTCCCGAAAGAACGTTCACCTCGGCGACGGTGCTGGCCCCTCCCGCTCCGGCCCGGCGCCAGGGTCCGCTGTTCAGACCGTGCCATCGACAGGAGTGACCCATGACCGCAGCCCGTTCGATCCCCGTCGCGCCGTACCACGTGGAGGAGCTGTCCATCGAGGACGGGCTCGACATCGCGATGTGGCGCACCCCCGGGCCGTGGGCCGTTCAGGACTCCCTCGAGGCGCCGCGACCCGACGAGGGCTACTGGGCGGTCCGCGACGACGAGGGCGCGCTCATCGGCTACTGCTGCTTCGGCGAGGCGGCCCGGCCGATCGGCCTGGCCGCCCACACCGGTCGGCTGGACTGCGCCCTCGGACTCGGGCCCCAGTACACCGGCAGGCACCTGAGCCGGGACTTCGCCCAGACCGTCATCGACCGGGCCCGGTCGATCGCCGAGGGCCGCGTCATCCGCACCGCCGTCGCGGGCTGGAACGCCGTGGGCCGGCATACGGCCGAGTCGGTGGGCTTCAAGGTGACCGGCGTCCACGAGGTGCGGGGCAGCTCGAACGTCACGACCTACTACGTCTACGAGCTCTGATGGGCGCGGGGAGCGGTCGCGACGGCGACAGTGACGGGGAGGAGGGCCTCGGCCGGGTCGGGGTCGTCGGCGGGGGCACGATGGGCTCCGGCGTCGTCCACGTCCTGCTCGCCGCCGGGGCCGACGTCGTCCTCGTCGAGTCGTCGCCCGAGGCGGTGGACCGCGCCCTGACCCTCGTCCGGGCCAGCCTCGACGGGGCCGTGCGGCGCGGCAAGCTCGCCACGACGCCCGAGGCGCTGCTCGGCCGGCTGGTGGCGACGACGGAGCGGGGCGACCTCGCGGGCGCCGGGCTCGTCGTCGAGGCGGTCCCCGAGATCCTCGACCTCAAGACCGAGGTCCTCTCGGGCATCGAGTCGGCGCTGGACGACGACGCCGTCCTCGCGAGCAACACGAGCTCGCTGTCCCTCGGCCGGCTCGGCGCGGGCCTGCGCCGACCGGGCCGCCTCGTGGGGATGCACTTCTTCAACCCGGTCCCCGCGCAGCCGCTCGTGGAGATCGTCCGCAGCGACGCGACCGACGACGATGCCCTCGACCGGGTCCGGGAGGTGGCCCGGCTGCTCGGCAAGGAGACGGTCGTCGTCCGCGACTCCCCCGGCTTCGCCACGAGCCGGCTCGGCGTGGCCCTCGGGCTCGAGGCGGTCCGCATGGTCCAGGAGGGCGTCGCCTCGCCGCAGGACATCGACCGGGCCATGGAGCTCGGCTACCGCCACCCCATGGGGCCGTGCCGGCTCGGCGACCTCGTCGGCCACGACGTCCGCCTCGGCATCGCCGAGTACCTCGCGGCCGAGCTCGGCCCGCGCTTCGAGCCCCCGCAGCTGCTGCGCGACATGGTCGCCGAGGGCCGGTTGGGCAAGAAGACCGGGCAGGGGTTCTACTCGTGGACGTGACGGACATCGTGGACGTGACGGCATGAGGGGGCGGCCATGTCCCTGATCCGGGTCGAGCACGACGGCCCGGTCGTCCGGGTCGGGCTCGACCGCCCCGCGAAGCTCAACGCCCTCGACCAGGCCCTGTGCGACGAGCTCACCGACGTGCTCGCGACCCTGCGGAACGAGCCGGCCGTCATGGTCGTCCACTCGACGACCCCGGGCATCTTCGTCGCGGGGGCCGACATCGCCGAGCTCCTCGAGCGCGACGCCGAGATCGGGATGCGCGGCGTCAACGCGACCCTCTTCGAGCGCCTCGAGGAGCGCCGCTGGCCGACCATCGCGGCGATCGACGGGCCCGCCCTCGGCGGCGGCTGCGAGCTGGCGCTCGCCTGCGACCTGCGCGTCGCCTCCGACCGCTCGCGGTTCGGCCAGCCCGAGCTCGGGCTCGGCATCCTCGCGGGCGCCGGCGGCAACTGGCGCCTCGCCCAGGCCGTCGGGCTCCCCCTCGCCCGCCGGATGCTCTACACCGGCGAGACACTCTCGGCCCAGCAGGCCGCCGCCGCGGGCCTCGTCGACCGGCTCACGTCGCCGGAGGAGCTCATGGAGGCCGCGACCGCGATGGCCGAGCAGATCGCCCGGCAGTCGTGGCGCGCCCTCGAGCTGACCAAGGCCGCCCTGCGGATGCACCGCCCGGCGACGACGCTCTACGACCTGACGGCCCAGGCGCTCCTCTTCGAGAGCGAGGACAAGCGGGAGCGGATGACCGCCTTCCTCGACGAGCGCCGCCGGCGCCGCGAGGCCCGCACCCCCCGATCCGACTGACCCGTCGACCCGCACCGAGGACCCCACCGTGAGCACCCACCCCCGCACCGCACCCGACCCCGCGCCGGACGCACTCGCCCGGTTCTCCCTCGCCGAGGGCTGTGCCGAGATCAGGCTCAGCCGCCCGGCACAGCTGAACGCGATGACCCCCGAGATGGTCGGCCAGATCCTGGCCGGGATCCGGGCCGCCCGCGACGGCGGGGCGCGCGCCCTCCTCGTCACCGCCGAGGGACGCGGCTTCTGCGCCGGGCGCGACATCGCCGGAGCCCGGCCGGGAGAGGAGGACGGCGGGCAGGTCCTCGCCGAGGTCTTCAACCCGATGGTCCAGGCCGTCGCCGACCTGCCGATCCCGACGATCGCCGCCGTCCAGGGGGCCTGCCTGGGCACCGGCCTCGGCCTCGCCCTCGCCTGCGACGTCGTCATCGCGGCCGAGACCGCCCGGTTCGGCTCGCCGTTCGGCTCGATCGGCGCGGTCCTCGACTCCGGGGCCCACCTCGCGTTCGTCAGCCGGCTCGGTGCCGCCGTGACGATGGACCTCGTCTACTCGGGCCGGTTCCTGTCGGGCACGGAGGCCGCCGCGGCCGGGCTCGTCTCCCGAGCCGTCCCCGCGGAGGACCTGCTCGGCACGGCCCGCGACTACGCCCAGGCCGTCGCCCGGGGCCCCGGCCGGGCCTTCGCCGAGTCCAAGGCGATCGTCCGGGCGATCGGCGAGTCCTCGCCGACGCTCGCCGAGGTCCTCGCGCTCGAGGCAGGCGCCCAGTCCCGGGCCTCGCGGACGGCGGACTACCTCGAGGGCTTCACCGCCTTCCTCGAGAAGCGCCGGCCCACCTTCACCGGGGAGTGAGGCATGCCGTTCCTCGACCGGCCAGGGGCGCGCATCCACTGGGACACGACCGGGTCGGGCAGCCCGGTGCTGCTCGTCCAGGGCCTGGGCTACCCGTCCGAGGCGAACCGCCGCATCGTGCCCGGCCTGGCCGCCCGGCATACCGTCATCGAGCTCGACAACCGCGGGGTCGGCCGCAGCGACGTGCCGCCTGCGGTGCCCGCCACCGCCGAGGACGTGCTCTCCATCGGACAGCTCGCGGCGGACGCGGCCGGCGTCGTCGAGGCGGCCGGCCTCGGCCCGGCCCACGTCGCGGGCTGGTCGATGGGCGGGCTCGTCGCCCAGGAGCTGGCCCTGACCAGGCCCGACCTCGTGCGCACCCTCGTGCTCGGCTGCACCTCCCCCGGCGGCACCGCTGCCGTGCCGTTCACCCCGGAGGTCGCCGCCCACCTCGCCGAGCTCGCGACCCTGCCGGCCCGGGAGGCCGCCGAGCGCTCCGCGCCGATCGTCTACGCCCCGGACACGCCGCCGGCCCGGATCGCCGAGGACATCGCGCTGCGGATGACGCGGCCGACCAGCCGCGTCGGCTACCTGGCCCAGCTCACCGCAATCGGCCGCTACCCCGGCACGGGCGACCGCCTCCCCGGGCTCGCCCTTCCCGTGCTCGTGCTCCACGGCTCCGCCGACCGACTCGTCCCGCCGGCCAATGCCGAGGTGCTCGGGCGGCTCATCCCCGGTGCGACGGTCCGCCTGCTGCCCGGCGCCGGGCACATCCTGCTCACCGACGCCACCGACGAGGTCCTCCGCGCCATGCTCGACTTCCTGGCCGCCCACGACTCCGCCGACCCCCGGCCGACCCCGACGGCCCGCTGATGCTCTCCACCATGCAGGACGACTTCCCCCTCGGGGTGCCGGCGATCGTCCGCCACGCCGAGGCGCTCCACGGTCCCGTGGAGCTCGCCGTCTTCGACGGCCCCGCAGTGCATCGGACGTCGTATGCCGCTGTGCTGGAACGGGTTCGGCGGCTCGCCGGGGCGCTGCACGAGGTGGGTGTCCGTCCCGGTGACCGGGTGGGGACCTTCATGTGGAACACCCAGCCGCACCTCGAGGCATACTTCGCCGTGCCCTCGATGGGCGCGGTCCTGCACACCGTGAACATCCGGCTCTTCGCCGACCAGGTCGCCTGGATCGTCAACGAGGCGGACGACCGGGTCCTCCTCGTCGACGCGAGCCTCTGGCCGACGCTCGCGCCGGTGCTGTCGCGGACCCCCGGGGTGCGGCTCGTCGTCGTCGCCGGCGAGATCGACCTCGCCGCCGCCCGCGCCGCGACGTCGGCCGAGGTCGTCGGCTACGAGGAGCTCCTCGCGGCGGCCGAGCCGGCCGCGCTCGGTGACGTCGACGAGCGGGCGCCGGCGCTCGCCTGCTACACGAGCGGCACGACCGGGGCGCCCAAGGGCGTCGTCTACAGCCACCGCTCGGTGTGGCTGCACGCGATGGCCAACCTCACGGCGGCAGGGTTCGGGATCGGCGAGTCGGACCGGCTGCTCCAGATCGTGCCGATGTTCCACGCGAACGGGTGGGGCTTCCCGTATGCCGCATGGCTGGCCGGCGCGGCGCTCATCCTCCCCGACCGGCACCTCCACCCCGAGCTCCTGGCCCCGCTCATCGCCGCCGAGCGGCCGACCGTGTCCGGTGGGGTGCCGACGGTGTGGCGCGGGGTGCACGACCACGCCGTGGCGCACGGCATCGACCTCACCTCGCTGCGGGTCGTCTCCTGCGCCGGGTCCGCCGTGCCCGAGCAGCTGCTGCGCGACTTCCAGGCCCTCGGCATCGAGCTCTACCAGGCCTGGGGGATGACCGAGACCTCTCCCCTCGCGGCGATCGCCCGGCCGCCGGTCGCCGACCGCGGTCGCGACGAGTGGTACTGGCGGACCCGCACCGGCCGCCCGGTGCCCGGCGTCGAGGTCCGGGCAATCGACGCCGAGGGCCGGCCGCTGCCGCGCGACGGGGTGTCCGCCGGGGAGCTCGAGGTGCGCGGGCCCTGGGTCGCGGCCGGCTACCACGGCGGGGCGGGCGCGGACCGGTTCCACGACGGCTGGCTGCGGACGGGCGACGTCGGGACCATCGACGAGGCGGGGGCGATGAGGATCACCGACCGGCTCAAGGACCTCATCAAGTCCGGTGGCGAGTGGATCTCCTCGACCGAGGTCGAGGACCACCTGCTGAGCCATCCGGCCGTGCTCGACGCGGCCGTCATCGGGGTGCCCGACCCGACCTGGGAGGAGCGCCCGCTCGCCGTCGTGCAGCTCCGGGCGGGCTGCGACGCGACGACCGACGCGGAGCTGCGCGCCCACCTCGCGGGTCGGCTCGCCCGGTGGCAGGTGCCCGACCACTGGGTCCGCGTGCCCGGCATACCGAAGACGGGCGTCGGCAAGACGGACAAGCAGGCCCTGCGTCGGGAGTACGCCACGCGACCCCTCTCCCCCGGCGACCCGAGCTGACGACCGAGCCCGGAGAGGTGACCCCCCAAGAGGGAGGTGACCCCCACGAGCTCACCGAGCCGACGACCGAGCCCCGGGAGGTGACCCCCACGAGCTCACCCCGAGTCATGGCGCGCCAATGTGGAGGTTACTCAGGAGTATTCGTCGTCTCGCCGACGAATACTCCTGAGTAACCTCCACGCAGCCGGTGGCTCTTGACCAGCCTGTGGCCCGTGACCAGCCGGTGGCCCTGACAAGGTCTCCGGTCTGCAGGTATCCGAATCCGGTTCTGCAGGTCTCCGAACGCTCGAGGGCGTGTCCCCCTCGAGCGTTCGGAGAACGCGATGGGACACGCTCCACGTCAGGGGTGGTCCGGGCTGAGGTCTGGGCGGGCCTGAGCGGGAGCTGCGGTGTCACCCTCGGGGGCGGAGCGGGCGCGCTCCACCGCGGCGTGCAGGTAGCTGCGGTAGACCGCGCAGAGGGCCTCCTTCTCGGGGTCGGAGAGCACGGGGTCGCCGGCGATGGCCGCCTCGACCCCGAGCGGTCCCGCGGCGACCGCCTCGACCCCGAGCGGCCCCGCGGCGACCAGCTCGTCGGCGACCGCCCCGTCCGTCCCCGGCTCCGCCTCCGACCGGCAGCCCGCGCTCGACTCCGACTGGCGGCGCAGCATCTCCTCGACCGACAGGTGCAGGGCGTCGCCGATCTGGACCAGGACGCGCAGCGTCGGGTCGTGCAATCCGCGCTCGACCTGGCTGAGGTAGGCGTTGGAGACCCGGGTCATCCGCGACATCTCGCGCAGCGACAGGTTGGCCATCTCCCGCTGCGAGCGGATGAACGCGCCCATGGCGGCGCGCTGGGTCTCCCACGCGCTTGCCATCGGGTCGGTCGCCATGGGTCCATCCTGCCGAGAGAGACGGCCGTGGGCCACCCGCGGCGACGGGCGGCCCACGGGTGGCCTGGCCGTGGTGGCCGCCACCGCCGGCGTGACGGGCTCCTGCCGGAGCCCGTCACGCCGGAGTGGTCGGGCCGCCCGCGGGCGGCTGCCCGGCCGATCGGCCCGGGCGCTACGAGGCCCCGGGCCGGAGGTGGGGCCTCAGGCCTTCGAGCCGTCCGAGACCTTGGCGCCGGCCTCGATGAGGGAGTGGACGAACTCCTTGTTGAGCTCGATGAGCTGGGCGGCGAAGTCGTAGGTCGAGTCGAGGATCGCGGCCGGGTCACCGATGGACTCCTTGACGCCGGGGACCTGGGCGAAGGCAGGCACCTGGGCGAAGGCGGGGACGTCCGGCGTGACCTTGGCGGCGGCGTGGCTGAACGACTCGAAGGCCGCGAGAGCCGCGGTCTGGCTGGAGCGGATCGCCTCGAGAGCCTGCTTCTGGGCGGCGGCGACGAGGTCCTGGGCGCTGTTCATGGGGAGCTCCTCATGGTGATTGGCATATCGATCGTGATGTGTTAACTATACCAATCAGATGGCTCGGATGCCACCTCACGTCGCCCCACCCCGGCGAGCAGCGGGTATCCGGGGGCGCGCGCTCAGGTCGCCGGGCGCGCGGCGTTGATGGTCAGCAGCTGGTAGGTCGCGCAGACCTCGTCGCGCTGGTTGGTCACCTCGACGTCCCACGTCACCTCGCCCCACCCGGCCCCCGGGCGCCGGGCCTTGTGCTTGGCCGTCAGACGCAGCGTGATCGAGTCGCCGGGGTAGACCGGCTGGACGAAGCGGAGGTGCTCGAGACCGAAGTTGGCCAGCACCGGGCCCGGCTCGGGGTCGACGAACAGCCCGGCGGCGGCGGCGAGGACGAAGTAGCCGTGCGCGACCCGGCCCTTGAAGATCGGGCTCGCCTTGGCCGCCTCCTCGTTCATGTGCGCGTAGAAGGTGTCGCCCGTGAACTCGGCGAAGTGCTCGATGTCCTCGAGGGTGATCTGCCGCGAGCCGGTGTAGAGGGTCTCGCCGAGCTGCAGGTCGTCGAGGTAGCGCCGGAACGGGTGCTCGTCCGTCGTGACGACGGGGGCGTGGGTGTTCCAGGAGCCCGTCACGCCGACGAGCATCTGCGGCGAGCCGGCGATGCTCGTCGCCTGCATGAGGTCGAGGACGGCGCGGAGGCCGCCGAGCTCCGCACCGCCGCCCGCCCGGCCCGGCCCACCGTGGATGAGCTGGGGGATGACGGCGCCGTGGGGCGCGGCCGTCGCGGCGTTGACGGAGTCGAGGACGAGGATGCGCCCGTGGTATGCCGCGAGGTCGCCGACGACGCGGCGCACGACGCCCGGGTCGTCGCTCACGAGGGAGGCGACGAGGCTGCCGTCACCGCGCCGGACGAGGTCGGATGCCTCCTCGAGATCGGCATACGGGAGCACCGTCGCGACCGGCCCGAACGCCTCGGTGACGTGCAGCGCGTCGTGCCCGACGTCGGTCGCGAGGACGACGGTCGGCGCGAAGAAGGCGCCCTGCGCAGGGTCCCCGGATGCGACCGTCACGGGAGCCTCGGGGTCGCCGACGACGACCCGGCCGCCCTCCGCAAGCCGCTCCACCGCGGCGCGCACCTCCGCCACCTGGGCGCGGCTGACGAGGGGGCCCATCGTCGTGCCCTCCACCCGCGGGTCGCCGATGACGACCCGGGCCAGCCGGGCCCGCAGCGCCTCGACGACGTCCTCCTCGCGACCCGCGGGCACGAGGACCCGCCGGATCGCCGTGCACTTCTGACCCGTCTTCGACGTCATCTCGCGGAACACGCCCTTGACGAACGCGTCGAACAGCGGGCTGCCGGGCTCGACGTCCGGGCCGAGGAGCGTCGCGTTGAGCGAGTCGGTCTCCGCGGTGAACCGCGCCCCCCGCTCGACGACGGCCGGGTGGGACCGGAGCACCGCGGCGGTGCGGACCGACCCGGTGAAGGCGATGTGGTCCTGGCCGCCGAGCCGGTCCATGAGGTCGCCGACGCCCCCCGCCACGAGCTGGACCGCGCCGTCCGGGAGGATCCCCGACTCGACGACCTGGCGCACCGCGAGCTCGGCCAGCGGGGCCGTCGACGTGGCCGGCTTGACGACCACCGGGAGGCCGGCGAGCACGCTCGTCGTCAGCTTCTCGAGGAAGCCCCACACGGGGAAGTTGAACGCGTCGATGGCGAGGAGGAGGCCGCGGCGCGAGGTGTAGACCGTCTGGCCGAGCGTGTCCCTCGCCACCGGCTCCGGACTCCCCTCGACCACCATCGTGTCGTTGGGCAGCTCCTTGAGCCCGACACCGGCATACGTCGTGAGGACCCCGATGCCGCCGAGGACGTCCACCCGGGCATCCGCCCCCGTCGCGCCGTAGGCGCCGTAGGCGTCGTAGAGCTCCTGGGCACGGTCGGTGAGGTGCGCAGCCAGGCGCTTCAGCGCGAGGGCCCGCTCGGTGAAGGTGAGGGCCCGCAGGGCAGGGCCGCCGACCTCGCGCGACCAGGCGACGAGCGCGTCGAGGTCGACCCCGGTCGAGGAGACCCGGGCGACCTCCTCGCCGGTCGACGCGTCGAGGATCGGCACGCCCTCGTCCGTGGCCGTGAACCACGCGCCGGCGACATAGCTGGGAACCTTGGTCGACATCGTCATCACTCTCTCTTCGGGTCGCGGTCCGGTGACGGCCCGCGGGCTGATCAGTCGCTGCCGTCCTCCAGGTCGCGCACCCCGGAACGGATCCCGGCCAGCAGCGGCTCGACGTCGGGGAAGGACGCGGCGTCCGTGACGACACCCACCGTCGCCATGCCGTCGTAGGAGAGGACGGACACGGCGATGCGCAGGGGGGTCCACAGAGCGATGCACGCCCCGAGGCGGTGAAGCCGGCGCCCGGAGAGGTAGAGCGGGGTCTGCGGGCCCGGGACGTTGGTGATCACGGTGTTGACGACGGTCGGGCTGTATGCGGCCAGGCGGGTGCCGAGCATGAGGGTGAGCGGGCTCATCAGCTCGCCGCCCGGGTTGATCTCCGGGGCGGGCACCGCCTCCTTGAGGCGTTTGAAGGCCTCGGTCTGCTCGCGGATCCGCTCCAGGCGGGCCGCGGCCGGCAGATCCCCGAGCGGGAGCTCCACCACCATGGCGCCGATGTTGTTGCCCCCGTCAGCGGAGCCTCCCGACCCCCCTGCCCCACCCGCGGAGCGGAGCGAGACGGGCACCATGGCCCGCACCACCCGGCCGTCGGCCGGCGACCCCGGGGAGCCGCCGAACGAGCCGACGAGGGAGGACAGGGCGTGGGCGCACACGGCGAGGATCACGTCGTTGACCGTCCCCCCGTGCCGGGCCCGGATCGCCTTGACCGTCGCGAGGGGGAGGTCGACCATGCCCCAGCGCCGGGCATACCCGACCGGCCCGTTCATG
The DNA here is from genome assembly GCA_039812405.1 of Nostocoides sp. Taxonomy (GTDB): domain Bacteria; phylum Actinomycetota; class Actinomycetes; order Actinomycetales; family Dermatophilaceae; genus Nostocoides. The sequence continues at coordinate 147 of JBDIAL010000094.1, read as the reverse complement.
ACGTCGGCGTCGATGGGCAGACCCGGCCGGAGCAGGGCGCCGACGTCGACCGGCTCGGGAGGGGCCGCGGGTGGGCGGGCTCCGCCGAGCAGGGACCCGGCCAGCTCGGCGGCGGCCCGGGCGGCATCGGCGGCCGCGGTCGCGAGG
>JBDIAL010000093.1:0-13097 GCA_039812405.1 Nostocoides sp. | reverse complement strand
GGTCGAGGCGGGGCGGGGCGCTGCCCGCGGCCGAGGCGGTCGGGCTGATGACCGCCGCCGCGCGCGCCGTGCTCGGGGTCCCGGAGTCACTCGCCCGGCCCGACCGGGTCGCCGACCGGCTCGCCCGGGCCATCGAGCTGGGGCTCCTCCTCGAGGGCGAGCGCCTGCCCCCGGAGAGCCAGCTCGCCGAGGAGCTCGGCACCGCCACCGTCACCCTGCGCGAGGCGCTCGCGACGCTCCGGGAGCGCGGTCTCGTGGAGACCCGTCGCGGCCGGGGCGGCGGGACGTTCGTGCGGGCTGCCGGGTCGCGGCCGGCCACCCCGACCGATGACCGGGACGGCCTGCTCCACGGGCGGCTGCGGGCCTTCACGATCCTGCAGCTGCGTGAGCTCGGCGACCATCGGCGCGCCATCTCCGGGACCTGTGCCGCGCTCGCCGCGGAGCGCGCGCTCCCGCACGAGGTGTCCCGGCTGCGCCAGCGCGTCGACGTCCTCGCCGCGGCCGGGACGCGCAGCGCCCGGCGCCGTGCCGACACCCAGCTGTCCCTCGAGGTCGCCGCCGCCGCCCAGTCCTCGACGTTGGCGCGGGAGGAGCTGAGCCTCCACGCCGCGCTGGGCGACCTGCTGTGGCTGGACTGCGACGACGCCCACCACGCGAGTGCCGTCGGCCGGCGGCACCGCCTCGTCGCGGCCGTCGAGAGCGGGAGCGGGTCGCGGGCCCGCACGGTCGTCGACGGGACGGTCGCGGACGACACCGAGCGCCTCGTCCGGCTGCGGCTGCGGCTCTATCGGGAGGAGGGCCGGTGAGCGGCTCGTCCCCATCGGGCGGGGGACCGGCGGCCGTCCCCGCATACTCCCCGGCCGCCGCCTCCCACGCCGTCGGCACCCCGCCTGCCGACTCCTCGGCTGCCGTCTCCTCGGTCGCCCCGCACTCGAGGGCGCTCAGCTCTCCCGTCGCCGACACCGCGACGGGTCGCGTGCCGGACGACCTGCTGACGGTGACGACCAGGGCGCTGGAGACCGTGTTCTCCGGCCTGCGCGACCTCGCGACGGCCGCCGCCCCCCTCTGGTCCGAGGAGCCGCCGCGGGTGGCCTCGCTCGCGACCCTGCGCCCGCCCATCGGCCAGCTGCTCACCGAGTGCGCCGACCTGGTCATCGGGGCCGGGGTCGCGGTCGGATCGGGGCGGCTGCTCGACCAGGACCGTCACCTGGAGTGGTGGTGGTCCAGGCCGGGTGGCACGACGGAGTCGCTGCGGGTCAACCTCGACCCGACGGCCCCGGACGTCTACGACTTCGTGACCGAGGAGTGGTTCGCCGCGGCCACGGGGAGCGGGCTGCCGTTCGTCGCCGGGCCGTACGTCGACTATGCCTGCACCAACGACTACGCCCTGACCCTCGCCCACCCCGTCGTCCACCGCGGCGAGGTCGTCGCCGTCGCGGCCGCGGACCTGCCGGTCCGGCGGCTCGAGGCGTGGACGCTCCCCGCGGTCGGGGCGGCCACGCTCGGACGGCCCCAGGTGCTCGTCAACGGCTCGGGACGGGTCGTCCTGTCGACCGACCCCGCGCTCCTGCCCGGTGGCCGCGCGGACGCCGGCCGTCTCGCCGGCGGCCGCACCGTGGCCGGTGCGCCGCCGGTCCCGCAGTGGTGGCTCGTCGACCTCGACCTCGCCGGAGACTCGGCGGGCGCTTGAGCGCGATGGGTCCGCGCGCCCGGGTCGACGCGGCTGTTCCCGCAGCCCGTGGACGGAGCGGGATGGCCGGCGACCTACCACTCGGAGCGGTCAGCCTCTCGCGTCAACAGCAGCTCCCCGAGTGGTCGGGCGCTATGACGCATTCCCCGCTTCCCGGGGTTCGTCGTGGACGATCCGTCCGTCGCGCAGGCTGATGCGGTGGTCGCATCGGTCGGCGAGGCTGGTGTCGTGTGTTGCGAGGAGCATGGTGGCGCCTCGGGTGACGACGAGGTTGGAGAGGAGCTCGACGGTTGCCTGGCCGGTTGCCGAGTCGAGATTGCCGGTGGGCTCGTCGGCCAGGATGACTCGGGGGTCGTTGATGAGGGCACGAGCGATGGCGACTCGCTGCTGCTGCCCGCCGGACAGTCGCGTGGCCAGGGTGTGCTCCCGCCCGCTGAGCCCCACGGCGTCGAGCAGCTCGATCGCTCGTTCCTCGACGTCGAAGTCGACCTTGCGGGGCATCAGCGGGCTCATCACGTTGTCCAGCACCGTGAGGGCGGGGAGCAGGTTGAACCGTTGGAACACGATGCCGAGGGTGCGCCGGTAGTCGGGCAGACGTCGGCGGCCAAGCGCGGTGATCTCTTGGCCCGCGACGGTGATGGTCCCTGAGTCGGGAGTGTCGAGCGCTCCGATGAGGTGCAGGAGGGTGGACTTTCCCGACCCGGAGGGACCGGTCAGGGCTGTCGTCGTGCCTTCCGGGATGGCCAGTGACACGTCATCCACCGCGATCACCGCGGTATCGAGGCTGGGAAATGTCTTGGTGACGTGCTCGAGCACGATCAGCGGACGGGGGATGGTCTCCGGGTCGCCTGGCGTGGCCGGGTCCCGTGGGCTCGGTGTGCCTGTCGAAGTGATGTGGTCGGTCGGCATCGGTCACTCCTCGGTGAGCAGGTCTGCCAGGGGGAGCCGACGCACGAGGTGGCCCGACGCGGCGGCTGCGAGGAGGGTGACCAGAAGCCCTATGCCGGTGCACGTCACAGCCGTGGTCACCATCGCGGAGGTGGACACGCCGGCCAGGAAGAAGCTCGAGGCCAGCAGGCCGAGGGCTACGCCGGCCAGGGTGCCGGCGAGCCCCAGTCCGAGGGCCTCGCCGAGCATGGCGCGGTTGAGGTTGGAGGACGTCCATCCCAGCGCGGAGAGGGTGGCCAGCTCGTGGCCACGCTCGCGGATGTTGAGGTAGATCACGTTGGCCACACCCAGGAGTGCCAGGAGCAGCGTGGCTCCCACCGCTGCGACGTCCGCAGCCCGGACCTGGACGGCGACGGCGTCGCCGAGCACGCTTCCGACCACTGCGCCCTTGAATCCCAGGGTGATCACGACCAGGAAGGTCGAGGCGCCCACCGCCACCGCCAGGCCCGAGGTGCCCAGCACGGTCCGGCCCGTGTTGCGGGTCAGGTTCACCCTGGCGAAGGCCGAGATCGAACGGACCCTGGGAGCCCGACGAGGCACCGAGACGGACTCCCTGATCGCAGCCATGGGCTGGGCTCGACCCGCCCTCCAGACCGGTCCCAGTCCAGCGACCAGGGCGACGACCAGTGCGGCAGGAATCGCCAACAGGGCACGGCCCACGCCGACTGGGGTGCTTGCGAGGTGGCCGAGCACCAGGGAGAGCCCGGCTCCGATGCACCCGGCCAAGCCGGCGACCACGACGACCTCGCCGAGGACAAGGGCGACGATCTCCCTGGGGGACCATCCCAAGCACGCCAGCACGCCCAGCTCGGTCCGGCGCGCCCGGACGTCGGCGATCACGGCGTTGGCGACGGTCAGGGCGCATACGAGCAGCACCAAGCAGAAGATGGCCAGCGACTTGCGGTCCAAGGCCTTCAGGATGACCGTCGCCACCCCCTTCTTGACCCACTGCTGGACCAGCAGGAGCTGGGGGCGGCCGTTCTTGCCGGCTGGATTCACCAGGTTGACCTGGGTTGCGGACGCACCGAGGGCGATGTCCACGTCGAGACCGGTCTCCTGGTGGATGCGCTGGGCCGCCAGTCGCACCCGCGCCCGGGACACCGAGTCGACGCCGGTCACGCCCTGAACCTTCACCCTGACCGCTGAGATCGGCTCCGATGGTGGGCTCGTGGCGCCTGCTGTGGACGTCCAGCCGTCGTACCACTGGGGCACCGCCGACAACGTGGTGATCATCAGCGGAGCAGGCTGAACGAGCCCGGCCACGTTCGGGGAGGGCGCCAAGGCCGTGTGGCCAAGGAGCCGCTGCGAGCGTGGATCCGCCCCGAGAGCCTGGGCCGGTTGCAACCCGGAGAGAATCTGCGAGGTCGTGTCGGTCAGCTTCGCCGCCGCGTCGGATGGCAGGGTGCCCACGACCTTGATCGTCGCCGGCTGCGGGATCCCGCGAGCCTGAGGTCCGTGGACCGACGCCGCCGTCCGCACCGCGACATCGTCCATGCTGGCCGGCACCGAGGTCGAGAAGCCCTTGTCCAGGATGTTCACACCCAGCTGGTTCGGCACGGTCGTCGGGACGAGCGTGCGCCCTTCCTGGTGGTATTGCGGAGTGCCGATCGTGAATCGCTGGGGCATCGCACTGGTCGCGAACCGGGAGGTGTTCGGGTCGCCGGGCAGATGGCGCAGCTGCTGGAGCAGCAGCCGGTAGGCATCGGAGCTCGTGACCGTGACCGTCTTCACAGAGGAATACGGCAGCTTCAGCATGGCCGACGCGCCGTGACCGTGCAACACCTTCCGCACCGCGCCGCCACCCACGCGAGACAACCGCACCTGGGCCTGCACCTGGGTGGATGGCTCGGCAGCGGCGAGGACCGGCGTGAACGTGCCTGTCGCAGTGTCGGCACTCTTCAGGCTGACTCCCGTCAGCCCAGAGCCGGACGTCAACCGGGTGCCCAGCCCGGTCAACCGGGCCTCGGTATCGGGATCCACCGCGACCAGCAGCACCGGGAACGTGACCCTGATCGCGGGGTCAACCCGGCCCTCGTGCTCGACGCAGGTGTCGATATTGAAGGCGTTGTGGGTGGAGGAGCAGAACGACATGGCGGGCGGCCGCGTCGTCTCCGTCAACCCACGCTCGTCGACCTGCGATCCCTCCGGGCCGATGAGGGTCGAGGAGTCCGGGCCTCCGTAGTGGGAGTCGAACTGCCCTCCCTCTGTCGGCCACAGGCCCTCGTCGGTCTGGAACGCGAAATCGGGCACCGAGCGCACCGTCGACAGACCGTTGTCATAGCGCCACGTCGTGTCCAGCCGCGTCACCGAGTCGCCCCTGCTCGGAGCAACACCGCTGAGATCGATCGGCACGTGAACCGTCGGGACGACATAGCCCAACAGCGCGATGGGCGCCGCAACCGCGATTCCCGGGATCTGCTCTATTGCATGCCATTGGCCCAGCGAGATCCCTCCCGCAACACCAGACAGGTAGCCACCCTGGACCAAGGACCCCGAGTCCTCCACGGCCGTCCGGGCACCCCGAGGGCGGACGAGGATGTCGAATGCCAACCTGCCGCGCTCGTTCACCGTCCCCGTCACCGCCAACTGGCTCGCCCGGGACGACGCCGTCAACGTTGTAAATCCAGTAGCGGCGATCAACACAGCGAAGAAGATTGCCGCGACCCGTCCCAAACGACCCCTGAGGGTCCGCACACCGAGCCTCAAGACCCTCGTACCCCCACCCAGACGGGGCCGCTCGAGCACTGTAAACCTCCGCACAATCAACGAGCCTCAGGTCCTGCGGGTAGCCCTGGGATCCAGGCTCAGAGGATGACGGATCGATCTGTATGCAGACGTCCCGCCTTCGGTGGGTATAAGGTGCCTGACCAGGCGGTCAAGAATGCCTGCGATGATTATCAATCACCCCCCGGAGCAGCCTTCTGTATGCGACCCGAGCATTCTGTGCTTTCGATGAGTCAATGGTCGACGGGAGCCGCCAATTCGGCAGTTTGCCCCCCTGTCGGTCTGAAAGTCAAGAGGCCCGCGAATACCTCGAATCGCCCGGGGCCTGCCTCGCATGGGTGGGGACGCCGGGCCGGGGGCGGGTCACGCAGCACCCGTGCGCTCCGCACGCAGATGTGTGCACCGCGCACCTGCCCCTGGACGGGGGCATCCCGTCCGGACACGCCGCCACGAATCGAGGTATGCCCGACCCGCCATATGGCCTGGCATTACCTCGAACCGCCGGGGCATCTGGTCGTTCGAGGTAAGAAGGGCACGGGGCCTGGTGTTCTATTACCTCGACTCCCCCGTGGCCACGGCGGTGACCCTCTCGCGCATCTCGCATCTCGCATCTCGCATCTCGCATCCCGCCGGCCGCATCTCGCCGGCCGGGAGGCGGCGGGGAGCAGAATCGGTCCGTGACCTCGACTGCGCCGCCGCTGACCCCTGCGGGACCGGGGGACGAGGACGAGATCGCCGCCCTCGTCCACCGGGCCTATCGCGACGACTCGGCGGGAGGCTGGACGAGCGAGGCGCACCTGCTCGACGACGAGCGCATCGACGGACGCCGGGTGCGGGACAAGCTGGACCGGCCCGACGCGGTGCTGCTCACGGCACGGTCCGACGACGGTGCGATCTTCGCCTGCTGCGAGGTCGTCCGGGTCGACGGGGAGGCGGCCTACTTCGGTCTGTTCGCCGTGGAGCCGGGCCGGCAGGGGAGCGGGCTCGGCCGGGCCGTCCTCGCCGCTGCGGAGGACCTCGCGAGGACCCGCTGGGATGCGACGCGGATGGAGATGACCGTCATCGGACAGCGTCGGGACCTCATCGCGTGGTACGAGCGCCGTGGCTACCAGATGACGGACGAACGTCGGCCGTTCCCCTACGACGATCTCGTCAACGGCAGCGCCCTGCGGGACGACCTCTACTTCGCGGTGCTCCGGAAGGACCTGACCTCCCCGCCGTGAGGCCGACCGGTCAGCCCGTGTGACGTCCGTGGTAGCGGGAGCCGGTCAGCACGTCGAGGAGGCCGAGGGCGAGGGCCAGGGCGATGAAGGCGGCGACGACGACGAGACCGTGGGTGAGGGCCCGGTCGAAGTCGGGTGGCCGGGACGCGGCGAGCACGCCGTAGAACACGCTGCCGGTGATGGCGATGCCTGCGGCGGACCCGATGCGCTGGGCCGTCTGGAGGACGCCGCCGGCGACGCCCGCCTGCGCGACGGGGACCTCGGACAGGGTGAGGGTGACGTTGGGGCTGATGACCAGTCCGCTGCCGACCCCGGCGACGAGCAGTGGTGCCGCGGCGGCCCAGCCGAGCCCGGTCCCCTCGACGAGGTGGGCGACGACGATCACCCCGACGACGCCGACGAGGATGAGGGCGAGGCCGAGGACGACGAGGGGCCGGCCGAGCCGGGTGATCAGCCGGCCGCCCACCGCGGCCGCCACTGCGGACCCGATGGCGAAGGGCAGCGCGGCGAGGCCGGACAGGAGCGCGGAGTAGCCGAGGCCCTCCTGCAGGACCTGGGCGTAGATGAAGAAGATCGCGGTGAAGCCCGCGAAGTAGATGAGGGCGAGCAGGGTGCCGACCGTATAGCTCATCCGGGCGAACAGCCGGAAGTCCACGACCGGCTGCCGCCCACGGGCGAGGTATCGCCTCTCCCAGAGGGTGAACACGACGAAGAGGACCGCGGCGCCGGGGAACAGCCACACCCGCACCGGCGAGTGCCAGGTCTGCTGCTCGATGAAGGGCAGGATGACGAGGAGCACCGCGAGCCCGAGGAGCAGGACGCCGACGGGGTCGAGGTCCTCGCCGCCGACCGTGGCCCGGTCGCGGGGGGCGTGCGGCACGAGCCGGCGGGCGAGGACCATCGCCGCGACGCCGATCGGGAGGTTGACGAAGAAGACGTAGCGCCACCCGGACTCGGTGCCGAATGCCGCGATGAGCAGTCCTCCGACGAGCGGCCCGACGGCCGTGGAGAGGCCGACCGTGGCCCCGAACATCCCGAACGCCCGGCCCCGCTCGGCTCCGCGGAACATCGACTGGATGAGCCCGCTGACCTGCGGCGAGATCATCCCGCCGCCGAGGCCCTGGACGAGCCGGGCGACGACGAGCACCCGCGGGTCGGGCGCGAAGCCGCATCCGGCGCTGGCCAGCGTGAAGATGCCCAGCCCGGCGATGAGGGCGGGCCGCCGGCCCCGGGCGTCCCCGAGGCGGCCGGCGGGCACGAGGAGCAGCCCGAAGGACAGCGCATACCCCGAGACGACCCACGACAGGGTGTTCTCCCCGGCGCCGAGACCGGAGCGGATGCTCGGCAGCGCGACGTTGACGATGCTCACGTCGAGGAGGGTCATGAACCCGGCCACGAGGCATACGGTCAATGCCTTCCAGCGGTTGGGGTCCGGGAGCTCGGGCACGGTGCTATTACCTCACCCTCGCCCGGGAGCCGACCGCCAGGGTGCGACCGCCAGCGCCGACCGCCGCGGGCCGGCCCCGGTCACCCGGTGGCCGGGTCGGTACCCTGCCCTCATGGATGCCCCGGCCGACCCCGGCACCGAGCCGGCTGCCGGCCCGCCCCCGGACGCGGTCGCCTCCGCACGTCCCGACGTGGAGTCGGGGGAGTGGCTCGCCGCCCTCCGCGCCGACGGGGCGACCCGGGACGAGGCGATGGCCCGGCTGCACGGCCTCCTGCTGAGAGTGGCCGCCCACGAGGTGCGGCGCCGGCGCACCTCGATCACCGGACCGGAGCTGGACGACGTCGCGCACCAGGCGGCCGATGACGCGATGGTGGCGGTGCTCGCCAAGCTGCCGACCTTCCGCGGGGAGAGCCGGTTCACGACGTGGGCCTACCGGTTCGTCGTCCTCGAGGTGTCCTCGAAGCTGGGCCGGCACTACTGGCGCCATCCGACGGCCCGGATGGACTCCGAGGACTGGGAGCGTCTGCCGGACCGGTTCGGCGTCGACCCCTCCGCCCACTCGGAGCGACGCGAGATGGTCGACGCGATCCGGCGCGCCGTCGACGAGGTGCTGACCGAGCACCAGCGGGCGCTCTTCGTCGCCATCGTCCTCAGCGGCGTCCCGCTCGACGCGGTCGCGTCCAAGACGGGATCGAGCCGCGGCGCGATCTACAAGGCGGTCTTCGACGCGCGGGGCAAGATCCGCGGCTTCCTCAGCGCGAACGGGTACCTCGACGACGGCATGCCGCGTCGTGGAGCCGGCGCTCGACGAGACGGGACGGGACGGCCATGACCGAGTGGGCACGGCTGGAGGGCTTCCTCACGACGGATCCGCGCGACGTCGGCTGCGACGAGGCGATGGAGGTCCTCCACCTCTACGTCGAGGCGGTCGTGGCGGGGCTGGACCCGGCCCGGCGCTACCCGGGGGTCGTCGTGCACCTCGCCCAGTGCGGACCGTGCAGCGAGGACTTCGAGGGCCTGCTGGCGGCGGTGACCGACCCCGAGCCGGGCGACTGACCGACGGGGCGGCCGGGCGACGGGCGCCTGACTGACCGACGGGGTCGGGTCCGGTGCTCGTATGCCGGACCCGACCCCGCCGGCTCGACCGGGCTGCCCCATGGGCCCGGTCGAGCGCGCGCCCTACAGCGCGACGATCCCCTCCGCGCCCGCGGCGTCGGGGACGGTCACCGACCCGGTCGGGGTGAGCGAGCCGTCACGGTGGACCGCGTAGGCGTCGACGATGCCGGCGGCACCGGTCTGGACGTAGAGGTGCCGGCCGTCAGGGGAGGCGGCGGCGTCGACGGTGCCCGCGTCGGTGCCGACCGTCCCGCGGGAGCGCAGGACGCCACCCGGGCCCGTGCGGTAGAGCGACAGGGTGCCGCTCCCGGCGTTCGAGGCATACAGCGTGGCGCCGCTCGTGACGATCCAGCACGTCGCGGCCTGACCGGTCGCGGCGCTGTCGAGCGGGACGAGCCGTCCGGCCCGGCCGACGGCGAAGGTCGCGACCACGCTCGTGGCGGCCTCGGTGAGGGCGAGGTGCCCGCGGCGGTCGAAGCTGAAGCCGAACGGCACGGTGCCGGGCAGCGCGGTGACCGTCGGCTTCGCGCTCGGTCCGCGGCGGCCCAGGGGGAACGCGAGGACGGAGTTGCCGCCGGCCTTCGTCGAGACGAGCAGCGTCCGGCCGTCGGGGGTGAACCCGATCTGGCCGGGAGTGTGGGTGAACTCGTCGGACTGGCCCGGTGCCGACGTGTCGAGGCCCAGGGCGCGGTGCCAGGTCGGGACGGGGACGAGCCGGCCGGCCACCTGCCGGTACCCCGAGACCGAGCCGCCGTCGCGGCCGTTGAGGACGAAGACGAGGTCGCCGCGCGCGGCCACGCTGACGGGGAACTCGCCGCCCGACGGGACGGTCTGGCGCCGGGTCAGCCGGTCCCCGCGGACCGCGAAGGTCGTGACCGTGTCGCTCCCGGCGTTGACGGCGAGGAGCAGCCGCGAGCCCGGGTCGTAGGCGAGCGACCCCTCGGACGCGAGGTGGTCGACGACGGAGCCCGAGAGCACCCCGCCCGCACCGCCCGTGCGGTAGCTGCCCGCCTTGACGAGGCCCCCCGAGGCGGTCCGGTCGTAGGCGACGACCGTGTTGCCGTCGACGGCGTCGTTCTGGACGAAGACGACGCCGCGGGAGGAGTGCGCTGCGTCGTGCTGACCCGCGGCTGCGGCGCTGGCGGGCAGCGCGCCGATCGCGAGGGCGACGCTCCCCGCCCCGATCGCGCCGACGAGGGTGGTGATGGGCTTCATGGTGCTCCTTCGTGGTGTCGGGATGGCCCGGAGCCGCGGCGGTTCAGGGCCTCACACCTCGTATGCGTCGCGCCGCCCGCCGCTCTTACCTCCCCGTCGCCACCGATCGCCGTCGTCGCGGTCGACGCCACGGTCTAAGGTCGCGATGTGAGCGACTACACGACCCTGCCTGACAACCTGCCCGTTCCCGAGGACGACGGCGCAGCGCGCCACCTGCCCGGGACCGCCCTGCCGCACCTCGTCCTCCCCACGAGCTCCGGGGGGCAGGTCGACCTGGCAGACCTCGGTCCGGGCCGAACCGTCATCTACCTCTACCCGCTCACCGGCGTCCCCGGCCAGCCGCTCCCCGACGGATGGGACGACATCCCCGGTGCCCGGGGCTGCTCGACCGAGGCGTCGGACTTCCGCGACCACCTCGACGAACTGGCCGAGGCCGGCGCCCGGGCCGTCTACGGCTTCTCCAGCCAGGACCCGGCATACCAGGCGGAGGCCGTCGAGCGCCTGCACCTGCCGTTCGCCATGATCTCCGACGAGCGGTTCGCCCTGGACGGCGCGATCGGGCTGCCCACGTTCAGCGCCCCCGGTCACCCCCGCCTCTACAGTCGGCTGACCCTCGTCGTCAGCGGGGGCGCGGTCGAGCACGTCTTCTACCCGATCTTCCCGCCCAACACGCACGCGCAGGAGGTCCTCGCCTGGCTGCGCGCCCACCCTGCCGCCTGACGGGGGTCGCCGCCAGGTCCGCGACGCCCGACTCCCGCCGTGGACCTACGCACCTGTGCGTAGGTCCACGTGCCCCGGATGGCGCGACACTGGGAGGGGTGACGCCCCGTCGCCCCAGGCCCGAGGGAGGTCACCGTGGCCAACGGCGCGAAGCAGGCCCAGGGATCGGCGGAGGCGTCGGCCGGGCCGGCGCCCGGAACGGTGCTCGGTCTGGGCGGGGCATGGGGGTTCTCGAGCGGTGACCTGACCAGTCCGGTGCGTGCGGCGCGGGCCCGGGCCCTGCCCGACGTCGACCTGGTCGACGACCCGACGGTCCTCGAGCTGCGGGTCCACGGGGTGTCGGGGTCGACGGGCTCGGTGATGCTCGAGCATCCCAACACCCTCCAGGTGGCCGGGGACGGCACGACGATGTTCCTGCGGCGGTGGACGCCGGCGGGGTCGGGCGGCGTCGGCATACCGTGGCCGGCGGAGGCCTACTCGTGGGGTGGGCTGACCGAGTCACCGTGGAAGTCGGCGTCCTGGATCCTGCTCACCCCGTTCATGCTCTTCAACGTGGCGAGCTTCGCGGTGCCGCCGGCGCCGGAGTACCAGGTGGAGGACGGCGGTGCAGGGACGCCCCGCCTGCGCCGGGACCCGTGGCACGCGGTGGTCCAGGCGGTGCTGCGGCTGCTGGCACTGACCGGCACCGCGCAGCTGGCCCTGGCCGCGACGACCGTCCTCGTCGGCTCGTATGCCGTGCAGGCGCCTGCCGCGAACCTGCCGACCTGGGTCGGGTGGCTCGCCGGCTGGACTGCGGGACGACGGGTCTGGGCCGGTGCGCTGGGGGTCGTCGTCGTCCTGGCCGCGCTGTGGGGGATCAGCGTCCACACCGCGCGGTCCTACGAGCGGCTCGTGTCCGACGCGCGGCAGGACGCCGATGTCCAGTGGCCGCTGACCCAGCCGCTGTTCTGGAACGGCGAGGAGCTGGTCCGGCGCCAGCGCAGCCTGCACGTCGCGACAGGGCTGGCGCTCCTGGCCCTGGTCCTGGCCCGGCCCGGGGGCGGGCTGTCCGGTCTGCGGGGAGCCGTCGCGGTGGGCTCCGGGCTGGTCCTCGCGGCGGTGGCGGTCATGCTGTGCCTGCACCCGATGGACCGGCACTCGGAGTCGCTGGCCTACCGGCGTGCCGGTGGTGCGGCGTCGCCGGCCACGTGGGTGTGCCGGGTGCTGCTCGCGGCGGCCGGCATCCTGGTCCTCCTCGGTGCCTGCACCGGAGGATGGCGGTCGGCCGGCAAGCAGCATCCCGTCGTCGTGCCGGGGCTGACCGGGGTCGTCCTCGGCGTGGGGATCGCCCAGCTGGCACTGCTTCTCGTCCTCGCGGGCCTCGTCCTCGTCGTGTGGCGACGCAGTCCGCGCACCACCCCGACCGCCGCCGGGGTGCCTGGACCGGAGCGACGTCAGGTGGCCGGGCCCTTCGCCGGCGGGCAGCTGGCCACCGTCCTGGCCGTCCTGGCCGTCACGGTCGGCGCGGTGCTCAGCGCGGTCGTCGTGCTCTTCCTCACCCGGCTCGTCGGGACCGCGGTGCCCTCCGGGGGGACTCTCTCCGGCAAGCATCCCCTCCTCGTGCCGTCCCTCTACTACGCGTATGCCGCGGCGCCGCTCGGCATGGTCCTCGGCCTGGTCGTCGGCGCGGTCGTCGTGGCGGCGACCTTCCACTCCCACCGGGTGGCCTTCGAGGCGGCCGGCCCGACCCGGCCCTCGGCCATCGCCCGCTTCTACGACCCGATGGGCCGCCCCGGCCCCGGCGGTGAGCCGCGGGGCGGCGGTGTGGACGGCCCGGGGCGCGCCAGGAACCGGCGGACCGTGGCCCGGGCCTACGCCGTCGGCCTGCTCGCCGACCAGGCCGGCCTGGTCGGCGCCCTCGGCGCCCTCGGCGGCCTGCTCGCCGTCCTCGCGGCGGTGGCCCTCTGCACCCGGCATGGCCCCGCCCCCGCGCCCTGGCTGCCCGGTGCCGGGCACGTGGCGGGCTGGCTGGGCG
>JBDIAL010000092.1:0-13145 GCA_039812405.1 Nostocoides sp. | reverse complement strand
CCTGGCCCTCGCCGCCGGCGCGGCCGCCGCGACGACGGCGCCCGCGCATGCCGCGACGGTGTGCAAGCCGACGTCGAGCACCCCGACCGTCAAGCTGGCCAAGACGAAGGTCGCGATGGGGGCGAACCTCAAGATCACCGGCACCGGGTGGTGCCACCCGACCGACGGCGGCTCGACGATCGCCATCAAGCTCGACGACGGGGCATACAGCCGCCTCGACTCCTCGGTCAACGCCAACCGCACGGTGTGGGCGATCGTCCAGGCCAACGCCAAGAACGGCACTTTCAGCGCCGTCCTCACCCTGCCCAACGGCACGACGACGGGGGCCAACGGGTCGACGCCGTTCTACCCTGCCGGGTCGCACACGCTGCGCCTGCTGAGCGGGTCGCTCAAGACCGGCGACACGATCCGCACCGTGCTGTCCGACTCCTTCACCGTGGGCGCCTACAAGCCGAAGGCCGCACCGTCGCCGGTGTCGTCCGGGAGCCTCACGACCGCCAACCGCGGCGGGGTGACGGCGGTCCGCAGCGCCTCCAAGCTCACGCTGACCATCCCCGGGGCGGCCAAGGGCGACTGGGTCTACGTCGACGTGCTCAACGCCTCCGGCACTTCGCTCCACCCGTGGGGCACGACGTGGCTCAAGGCGTCGGCCGCCGGCAAGGTCGCCGCGCCGCTCGCCGGAGTCACCCTCCCGGCCTCCGGCTCGGTGACGGCCCAGTCGGGCAACCAGGCCGACTACGGCACGCTGCGGGGCTGGGCCCCGCTGCCCTGAGCCGCGCCGCCGTCCACCGAGGTGAGGACGACGAGCTCCTGGGTGGCGCGGGTCATGGCGACGTAGCGGTCGACGGCTCCCTCGATCCCCGCCCCGAACGTCTCGGGGTCCACGAGCACGACGAGGTCGAACTCGAGCCCCTTGGCCAGCTGCGGGCTCAGCGACCGGACGCGCGGGACGGGCTGGTGCGGCTCGGGTGCCGGATCGAACGTCGGATCGCCGATGACGCACGCCACCCCCTCGGGGTGCGCGGCGAGCCAGTCCTCCAGCACCGTGTCCCGGTCGGCGACGACGCCGTGCCGGACGGGGATGCCGGTGCGGCGGATCGAGGTGGGGACGTTGGCGTCGGGGATCGCCTCCCGGATGACGGGCGCGGCCTGCTCCATGACCTCCTCGGGCGTCCGGTAGTTCACGCCCAGCGTGGCGATCCGGACGTCGACGAGCCCGAGCCGCTCGAGCCGGTCCTGCCATGACTCGGTGAAGCCGTGCCGGGCCTGGGCACGGTCGCCGACGATCGTCAGGCTGCGCGAGGGGCAGCGGGCCAGCAGGAGCTGCCACTCGGCGTCGGTCAGCTCCTGTGCCTCGTCGACGACGACATGGGCGAACGGTCCGGCGAGCACGTCGGCCTCCGTCCCGTATGCCGTGTCATCGACGAGCGCCTGCTGCAGGTCCGCGCCGCGCAGCATCGACATGAGGTGCATCTCGGAGTCGTCGGTGGCGACGAGATGGTCGACGACGCGGTCCATCTCCTCGCGCTGGGCGGCCAGTCCGGCGGCGATCCGGCGCGCCCGCTGCGTGGCCTGTGGGTCGCCGAGCCGGCGCCGGGCCGCGTCGAGGTAGGGCAGGTCCGCCGTCGTCCACGCCGTGCCCTCGCTGCGGCGCAGCCGCCGCACCTCCTCGGGGGTGAGCCAGGGGGCGCAGAGCCGCAGGTAGGCCGGGACGGTCCACAGGTCGGCCACGAGGTCGGTCGGCTCGATGATCGGCCAGGCCCGGTTGAGGGTGTCGAGCAGCTCACGGCTGCGGCGCAGGGACGCCCGGATCCGATCGGCGCGGTCGACGTCGTCGTCCTCCCCGCCGCCGTCCTCGTCGTCCCGGTCCTCCTCGCGGCCGTCGCCCTCGTCGCCCCCGCCGTCGAGGTCCTCGTCCTCCTCCTCATCGTCGTCGTCGCCGTCGTTGTCGGCCAGCTTGTCGGCGAGGATGGCGACCACTGCCTCCAGGACCTCGTCACGGGCCTCGTTGTGCGGCATACCGGCTTCGACCGCCTCGAACGCCTCCGCCCAGTCGCCCGGGCTCACCCAGACCCGGCCCCAGCCCGTGTCGAGCTCGAACCCCTCCGTCGGCAGCTCCTCGTAGAAGGTGACGGCCCGCTCGACCGCCCCCACGAGGTCCGCGGACGCCTTGAGCCGCGCCACCTCGGGGTCGGCCTCCTCGCCGGCCGTGGCCCCCTCGGGCACGAGCTCGCGCAGGGTGCAGGTGCGCACGCCCTCCTCGCCGAGGCTCGGCAGGACGTCGGCCACGTAGGCGAGGTAGGGCTGCGACGGCCCGACGGAGAGCACGCCGCCGTGCCGCTGCCCGAGGCGCGGGTCGGCATACAGCAGGTATGCCGTCCGGTGCAGCGCGACGACCGTCTTGCCGGTGCCGGGGCCCCCGTCGACGACGAGCGCGCCCCGGGAGCGGGCCCGGATGATCGCGTCCTGGTCGGCCTGGATCGTCGCGAGGACGTCCTGCATCCGGTGGGTGCGGGTCCGGCTCAGCCCGGCGATGAAGGCCGACTCGTCGTCGAGGGTGGCGCTCCGGTCGACCCCGTCGTCGACGAGCACCTCGTCCCAGTAGTCGCTGATCCAGCCTCCCGTCCAGCGGTAGCGGCGGCGCCGGGTGACGCCCATCGGGTTGGCCCGGGTCGCGGCGAAGAACGGCTCGGCCGCGGGGGAGCGCCAGTCCACGAGCAGCCGGCGGCCCGAGGCGTCGGTGAGCCCGAGCCGGCCGACGTAGATCGGCTCCGCGGCCGTCCGGGCGTCGGCGTGGGCCGGGGCGTCGGTGTCGGTGTCCGCCTCGGGGACGAAGTGGCCGAGACACAGGTCGAGGCCGAACCGGCGCAGTGCCCGGAGCCGGCCGGTGAGACGGTGGATCTCGAGGTCGCGTTCGAGGGCCTCCTGGCCCATCCGCACCGGCGCGGCCCGCTCGGCGTCCAGCCGCTCGGACAGCTGGGTCACCGTCTGCTCCAGGCTCTCGGCGATGGCGGCGAAGTGGCTCTCGTCCTCGCCGACCAGCCGCGGGTCAGCCTTGGCGGCCAGCCGCTCTGGCAGGTCGAAAACGTTGCCGGACAGTCGATCCGACGAAGGGTTCATGGCATCAGCTCCCATCACGGGCCGTCACCCTAGACCGATTTCCGTCACCTCATGAGGTGCGCCGATCTGTGCTACAACTGAGAGTGGGGAGAGGTTCACGAGGGGGCCGGGTCTCCTCGGGTCTCCCGGCGGATCGGGGGGATGCCCGCTACCGTGGGGCCGCCCCCGTAGCCCAATCGGCAGAGGCAGCCGACTTAAAATCGGCCCAGTGCGGGTTCGATCCCCGTCGGGGGCACGAGATCACCCCGTGGCGAGGCGGTCGAGCCGGCGCACCGCCCGGCGGCACAGGTCGCGCACACCGTGCGGGTCGTCGGTGTACTGCGAGGGCTTGAGGCAGAAGGTCGTGAAGCCCGCCGCGAGCTGGCTGCCCAGGGAGTCGATGGCGGCGTCGAGGTCGGCCACCGAGTCGTCGTCGGGGAAGACCGCCCGGGTGCCGCCGACCAGCTCCATCTCGGCGGGATCGCGTCCCGCCGCCCGCATGGCGTCCCACAGCAGCTCGAGCTCCCCCGGCGCGGGCGCTCCGAGCGGGTTCCAGCCGTGCCCGTAGCGGACCAGCCGCCGCAGCAGCGGCGGGTGCAGCGTCTGCCCGCCGAACCACAGCGTCGGGCCCCGGTCCCGGTATGCGGCCGGCTCGAGGTGCACGTCCTCGAAGGCGAAGTGGCGGCCGCGGTAGGTCACGGGCGACCCCGCATACACCCGCTCCCAGATCTCGAGCTGCTCGTCGAGGATCCGACCGCGCTCGGCGAAGGGTATGCCGAGGGCGGCGTACTCGTCCCGGCTCCAGCTGACGCTCGGCAGGACGACGAGCCGCCCCTCGCTGAGGACGTCGAGCGTCCCGAGCTCGCGGGCCAGCACGAGCGGGTGCCGCAGCGGGGCGAGCACCGCGGCGGCGACGAGACGCAGCGTGCTCGTCACCGAGGCGATGGCGCTGAGCAGGACGAGCGAGCTCGGCCACGGGGTGTCGGGGTCCTGGTTGCCGGGCAGCGCGTACATCCGCGGGTTGGGCATCCGGCCGAGGGCGCTCGCGTCCGGGCCGAGCACGATGTGCTCGCTGATCATGACGGCGTCAATGCCCTCGTCCTCGGCCTCGCGCGCCCAGCGGACGAGCGCGCCGAGGTCGCGGCCGGAGGTCATCGTCCAGTTCTCGCTGAGGATGAGCACGAGCCGTGGTGTCGAGGGTGGCGTCGACGGGGATGGTGACGGGGGCGGAGTCGTGGGCATGGCGGTGGCCTTCCCGGTCACTCGAAGGTCGCCGGGTCCGGGCCGGTCCGGCCGTCGCACTCCAGGCCGTCGATGCGGGCCAGCTCGTCGGCGGTCAGCGTGACGTCGACGCTCGCGAGATTCTCCGCGATGCGCGACGGGGTCACCGACTTCGGGATGGCGATCCGCCCCTGCTGGCGGTGCCAGGCCAGCACCACCTGCGCCGGCGTCGCGTCGTGGGCGCTCGCGATCGTGGTGACGACGGGGTCGGCGAGGACGGTCGTCCGGGCGAGCGGAGCCCACGCCTCGGTCGCGATGCCGAGCCGCGCGTCGGCCTCCTGGATCGCGCGCTGCTGGAGCGCCGGGTGTGCCTCGACCTGGTTGACGGCCGGCACCGTCCCGCCGAGCGCGACGACCCGGTCGAGGTGCTCCGGCAGGAAGTTCGAGACGCCGATCGCCCGCACCCGGCCCTCGGCATACAGACCCTCCAGGGCCTCCCACGCCTCGAGGTAGCGGTCCTGCCGGGGCACCGGCCAGTGGACGAGGTAGAGGTCGAGCCGCTCGAGGCCGAGCTTGTCCATCGACTCCTCGAACGCCCGGCGCGCCTCGCCCTGCCGGTCGTTCCACAGCTTGGTCGTGACGAACAGCTCCTCGCGCGGGATGCCGGACGCGGCGAGCGCCCGGGCCACGCCCCGCTCGTTGCGGTAGAGCGCGGCCGTGTCGATGCTGCGGTAGCCCGCCTCGAGGGCGTGCTCGACCGCCGCCTGCGTCTCGTCCTCGGGGATCTTGAAGACGCCGAAGCCGAGCTGCGGGATGCCGACGCCGTTGTTGAGGGTGAGGCTGGGAACGACCGGGGACATGGGGCTCCTTCTCGGGTTGGCCTGGTGGTGGCTCGTGGGTCGACGGTATGCCGTGCCGCCGACAGCCCGCTGCCGGCTCCCGACCCGGGCCGCCCGGTCAGCGACGCCGGGACTCCTCGCGCTGCCGCACGAGGTGGGTCGTGCCGCTCTCGTCGAGCTCGGCGATGTCGCCGCGGGACTTCACGAAGTCGGAGAACGAGCGGTAGCCGAGGGGCTTCTCGCTGAACGACGGGTCCATCCGCTTCATCTGGGACTTGACGACCGAGCTGTGCAGCCACTCCGCGTCGTCGCGACGGTGGACGACCCGCAGCGCGCGGGCGAACAGCCGCGTCGCCTCGTCCTGGCTGAGCTCCGATCCCTCGGACGGCTCCGGCCGCTCCTGCTCCGGCCGTTCCTGCTCCGGCCGTTCCTGATCCCGCCGCTCCTGCTTCGGCGGCTCCGGCGGCTTCGGCGCGGCGACCCCCGGCAGGTCGTCGTAGGACACGAACTCGTCGCACGCCGCGGTGAGCGAGCGGGCCGTCGACCCGGCGACCCCGATGCCGACGACGTACCGCCCGAGCCGCTTGCACCGCTGGGCGAGGGGGACGTAGTCGGAGTCGCCGGCCACGACGACGACGTGGGTGAGGTCGCGCAGCCGGAACATGTCCTCGACGGCGTCGACGGCGAGCCGGATGTCCGCGCCGTTCTTGGCATACGCGGCCGCCGGGAAGAGCTGGACGAGGTCGACGGCGCGTCCGACGAGCTGGCCGCGGTAGTCGGCGTTCGCGGGAGCCGACCAGTCGGCATACGCCCTGGTGAGGACGAGCGTGCCGAACGAGGCGGCGAAGTCGATGATCGCCCCGACGTCGACCCGGGCGTCGTCGCCGAGGGTGCCCTTGGCCCGGTCGCGCATGAACTGTCCGCGCCCGTGCACCTGGTCGTAGCGGGAGATGACGATGTTGTCGAAGTCGATGTAGACCGCGACGCGAGCGTCGGCCGTGTCGGTCATGGGATCCCTTCGTCCGGTCCGTCCCACCGGCCCGGCGTGCCTGGGCACCGAGCGACGGTTTGCCCACAGTCTCTCGTGGCGGGAACTTTCCGTGCGACTCGTGCGCCTACAGTGGTGTATGGGACGCGGCCAGGGGGCCGGGTCCCCTGACGACTGGTGACCTACGGAGGGCCACATGAACGATAACCCCGTCTTCAAGCGGGTCGAGCGCGACGCGCAACAGGGGTACGCCGGGTTCGAGCAGCCGCGCACGACGCCCCAGCAGGGCGTGACCTACGGGGGCACCGCGGCCGGCCCGGCGTCGATGTCCGCCGAGCAGCTCCAGGAGCTGTACAACCGTCCCGCAGCCAGCGCCGTCCAGGCGGGCCGGGTGACGATGGACGACGTCATCATGAAGACGGCCTCGCTCTTCGGGCTCGTCCTCGTCTTCGGGGCGATCGGCTGGACGGTCGCGGCGAACAACCCCGGCCTCGGCTCGGCGCTCTGGCTCGTCAGCATCGTCGTGACGCTCGGCCTCGGCATCGCCATCGCGGTGAAGAAGGCGATCAGCGTCCCGCTCATCGTCCTGTATGCCGTCGTCGAGGGCCTCATGGTCGGCTCGGTGAGCCAGTTCTTCAACGAGGCGTGGCCCGGCGTCGTCGTCCAGGCCGTCCTCGCGACGCTCGCCGTCTTCGCCGGCATGCTCCTCGCCTACAAGACGGGCATCATCAAGGTCAACGACAAGTTCCGCCGGATCATGACGATGGCGATCCTCGGCTACGTCATCTTCGCGCTCGTCAACCTCGTCTACGCGCTCGTCACGCACACGACGTTCGGCATCGGCGGGACGAGCGGGCTCGGGATCATCATCTCGCTCGTCGCGACGGGGCTCGCGGCGTTCAGCCTCAACCTCGACTTCGACGCGATCGACCGAGCCATCGCGACCGGTGCCCCGCAGAAGTACTCCTGGCTGCTCGCCCACGGCCTCATCGTCACCCTCGTCTGGCTCTACCTCGAGCTGCTGCGCCTCTTCGCCCGGCTCCAGCAGCGCTGACCGGTCGGCGTCGGGGCGGGGTCGTGGCGTCCTCGCCGGTCCCCGTCCCCGTCGCCGAGGAGCTGCGTCGCCTCGGGGTGCGCTGGCAGCAGCTGGCGCTCCCCGAGGCGCTCGCGCGTCTGGGGGCGGTGCGGGACGTCGTCGCCGAGATCGCCGGTGAGCCGGTGCCCGACCTCGGCCCGGCGACGGTCATGGACCAGCTGGCCGTCGTCGTCTACGACGCCTGCCTCGAGCCATCGGCGGACGGCGAGCGCGTCGCATACCTCCGGGAGCGCCTCACGACGCTGCGCCGCGCCCTCTCCTGACCGGAGTCAGGAGAGCCGCTCGTAGATGATGGCCATGCCCTGGCCGCCGCCGACGCACATCGTCTCGAGGCCGAGGGTGCCGTCGGCCTGCTCCAGGCCGTGCAGGAGAGTCGCCGTGATGCGCGCGCCCGTCGAGCCGAACGGGTGGCCGAGGGCGATGGCGCCGCCGTTGACGTTGAGCTTGTCGGGGTCCATGCCGAGGTCGTCGGCCGTCGGGAGCACCTGGGCGGCGAACGCCTCGTTGACCTCGTAGAGGTCGAGGTCGTCGATCGTTAGCCCGGCGCGGGCGAGGGCCTGCCGTGACGCGCCGACCGTCCCGAGGCCCATGATCTCCGGCGAGAGGCCGGTGACGCCCGTCGCGACGATGCGGGCCAGGGGGGTGAGGCCGAGCTGCGCAGCCTTCGTGTCGCTCATGACGAGCAGGGCGGCGGCGCCGTCGTTGAGGGGGCAGCAGTTGCCGGCGGTGACGGTCCCGGTCTCGCGGAACACCGGCTGGAGCTGGGACACCGCCTCGAGGGTCACGCCGGGGCGGGGCCCGTCGTCGGTCGTGACGACGGTGCCGTCGGCGAGGGTCACCGGCGAGATCTCCTGCGCGTAGAAGCCGTTGGCGATGGCCTTCTCGGCGCGGTTCTGCGACCGGACGCCCCACTCGTCCTGGCGCTCGCGGCTGATGCCGCGCAGGGTCGCGACGTTCTCGGCGGTCTGGCCCATCGCGAGGTAGACGTCGGGCAGCAGGCCCTGCTCGCGCGGGTCGCTCCACGTGGCATTCGTCCGGGTCATCTCGGCCTGCCGGGCCTGGGCCGGTGCGAAGAGCGGGTTCTGGACCTCGTCGTCGGAGCCTCCCGCCCCGGACCAGCGGAGGTACTGCGAGACGCACTCGACGCCGCCGGACACGAAGACGTCGCCCTCGCCCGCCTTGATCGCGTGGTAGGCCATCCGCGTCGTCTGGACCGAGGAGGCGCAGAACCGGTTGATCGTCGCGGCCGGCAGGTGGTCGAGGCCGGCGAGGACGGCGATGACGCGGGCGAGGTTCGAGCCCTGCTGGCCGCTCGGCTCGGCGCAGCCCCAGTAGATGTCCTCGATGAGGGTGGGGTCGAGGTCGGGGACCTTGGCGAGGAGGGCCTGGAAGACCTGGAACGACAGGTCGTCGGGCCGGATCTCCCGGAGCGAGCCCTTGAAGGCCCGCCCGATGGGGGTGCGAGCGGTGGCGACGACGACGGCCTCGGGCATGGGATCGACCTTTCAGGGCTTCATGGTGAGCGCTTGCTTACCTCACCGACGATGGTATGCCGTCCGCCCCCGCCTGCCGCTGTGTGCTCCGTCTCCCTGCATGAATCCGACCCATTCGGACAGTGTGATGCAGGCCGACCGGTTGGTCGGTTGCCTGAATCCGACCCATTCGGACAGTGTCATGCACCCCCGGGCGGTCGGTCCTGCATGAGACTGTCCGATTGGACAGTCTCATGCAGCCCGGCCGGTCCGGTTGCGGCGTCGGCGGCGTCGGCCGGGGTGCTCTCGGGGATATGCGGGCCCTCGACGTGCGCATGCGCCGGGTCGTGCCGACGGCGCAGGAGGATGGCCCACCGGCCGCGCGGACCGCGGTCCTGCCCGGCGATCTCGGTCGCGCTGACCTCGGTGCCGGGCTCACGGACGGCCTGGCCCGCGGCGACGGCGACGGGTCCGACGCCCTCGCCGCGGCGCCACTCCGGCGGGCGGTCCCCGGTGTCGGTGCCCCAGAGGTTGAGCGCCGCGCAGACGCTCGGCAGCAGCGCGGCGGCGGCCCTCGCATACCCGGCGGGCGAGGGGTGGAACTGGTCCTTGCTGAAGAGCTCCCGCGGCCGCGCGGCGAACTCGGGGCCGAGCAGGTCCCCGAGGGAGACGGTGCGCCCGCCGGCCTCGACGACGGCGACGGTCTGGGCGGCCGCGAGGTCACGGCTCCAGCGCCGCATGAGCAGCCGCAGGGGCTGGGCCACGGGCTGGATCGTCCCGAGGTCCGGACAGGTGCCGACGACGACCTCCGAGCCGAGGGTGCGCAGCCGCCGGACCGTCGACTCGAGGTGCCGCACGGCCGTCGCCCGGTCGATCCGGTGCGTCACGTCGTTCGCGCCGATCATGATGAGGGTCACCTCGGGCTGGGCGCCGTCGTCGAGCGCGTTGGCCAGCTGGGTGTCGAGGTCGCCGGACTCCGCGCCGACGACCGCGCGGTTGGTGAGCCGGACCGGCCGGCCGGACAGGGCCGCGACCCCGGACGCGACGGTCGCGCCGACCGTCTGGCTCGGCAGGTTGGCCCCCATGCCGGCTGCGGACGAGTCCCCGAGGACGAGGATCTCGACCGGCACCCCCGGACCGGCGCCGTAGACCCCGTTGTCGTCGGGAGAGGTGTCGAACGGCGTCCCGACGATGCGTCGGGCGATCATCGCCTCCGCCTTGATGACGCCGTATCCCAGCGCCCCCACCGCCATGGATGCAGCCGCGAGACTGCCACCCCCGTATGCCGCCGTCGAGGCGATCTTCTGAGCCCGCCGTGCCCTCGACATGACCCACCTCCTTGCTTCCCCACCCTCCTTGTTACCAGAACGCTCCGCCGGCCGTCCCCTGTTCCGCGGTGTCCGGTCCTCGAAGGGTCACGCCGGAGGCATCGGTGCCGCTCAGGACCTCCACAGCGGGCGGGACGACGATCGATCGGCATGAGCACCCCACGCGGCACCCCGTCGGCTCTCGTGAAGGCCAGGTACGGCGCGACGGCCGCCCTCGCCGCCGCGAGCCTCGTCACGGGAGGGGTCTACGTGCACCTGCAGCGCGACGCGACGACGTCAGAGCGCTCGGCCGCGACGTCCGGTGACACGACCGGCTCCGCGAGCTCCTCGTCGGGGGCCGCGTCGTCCGCGGACTCGTCCGGCTCCGCGTCCTCGGCCCAGGACCTCGGCGCCGCCGGCGACACCCTCGGCTCGACGACCGGGTCGGCCCAGACGATGACGCAGGGATCATGACCGGGCGGGCCGGGTCCGGGTCCCGGGCCGGCGCCACGGTCCTGCGACCGCCGACGAGCGCCACCTTCGAGGCGATCGGGACGACCTGCCAGGTCCTCGTCACCGATCCCGACGCGCTGGCCGAGGCGGTCCGGATCGTCCGGGGCCACCTCGACGTCCTCGACCGCGCCGTCTCGCGCTTCCGCGCCGACTCCGAGCTGAGCCGCCTCGCCGCCGCGGCGGTCGACGGACCGGCGTCGGCGGAGGTGTCGTCGACGGCACTCGAGTACGTCAGCGTCGCGCTCCGCGCCGCCGAGCACACCGACGGCCTCGTCGACCCGACGGTCGGGGCCGCCGTCGTGGCGAGTGGCTACGACGCCGACCTCGCGACGGTCCGGGCGCGGGACGCCGTCGCCCGGATGCCGGTGGGCGCCCCCGTCCTCGCTCCTGCCGGTATGCCGCCGCGAGCCGTCCCCGGCTGGCGATCGGTGACCGTGAACCGGGTCACCCGAACGATCTTCGTCCCCCAGGGCATGGTCCTCGACCTCGGCTCGACGGCCAAGGCGCACGCCGCCGACGTCACGGCCCGCCTGCTCCTCGACCGGCTGCCCGGTGGCTTCGTCGTCAACCTCGGGGGCGACCTCGCGATCAGCGGCTGCCCGCCCCGCGGCGGCTGGCGGGTCGGCGTCGAGGCCCTCGACGGGAGCGTCGCCGAGGTCGTCACGACGACGATGCTGTGCCTCGCGACGTCCTCGACGGTGCGCCGGACGTGGACGATCCCGACGGCGTCGACGACGGGGCGGGGGTCGGACGACGGCCGGCCGGGCGGCAGCGGGCCGGACGGCCGTGGGTCGGACGGCCGCGGGCCGGGCCGTGGCATACGGCACCACATCGTCGACCCGCGGACCGGTGACACCGCCGTGAGCCCGTGGGCCACCGTGACATGCGCGGCACCGACGACCCTCGAGGCCAACACCGACGCCACGGCCGCCGTCGTCCTCGGCCACGACGCGCCGGCCTGGCTCGAGGCCAGGGGCCTCGCCGCCCGGCTCGCCGACCCCGCCGGCCGCGTCACGACGACCCGGGGCTGGCCCACGCACCGCGAGGTCGTGCCGGCATGACGAGCGAGGCGCTGTGGTGGCTCTCCCGGGCGACGGGGGTCACGACGATGCTGCTCTTCACGACCGTCCTCGTCCTCGGCCTCCTGACGGCCGGGCGGCGTCCGCCGGCCGGCGATGCGCAGACGGTCGTCGTGGCCCTCCATCGCTGGCTGAGCCTCGGCAGTCTCGCCTTCCTCCTCGTCCACATCCTGTCCGCCGTCGTCGACGGCTACGTGCCCATCGGGTGGTATGCGGTGCTCGTGCCGTTCACGTCGGCCTACCACCCGGTGTCGGTCGCCCTCGGCACCCTGGCGGTCGACCTGCTCGCCGCGGTCGTCGTCACCTCGCTGCTGCGCCACCGGATGAGCGAGCGGGCCTGGAAGGGCGTCCACCTCCTCGCGTACGCCATGTGGCCGCTGGCCGTCGCCCACGGCATCCTCATGGCGTCCTCGGACGGGGTTCTGCTGCGAGGCGTCACGATCGGGTGCGGTGTCGTGGGCGTCCTCGCCATCGGGTGGCGGGTCGGGGCGCAGCATGCCGACGCCGAGCGCCGGGCCGCCGTCCTCGCCTCCGGGGAGTGGTCATGACCCCCCACCGGTCCAGCGCTCTCGAGACCCTGCTCGCGGAGGCGGGTCTCACCGGGCGCGGCGGCGCCGGGTTCAGCACGGCGACGAAGGTCGCCGTGGCCGCGACGCACGGCGCCGGGCTCATCGTCAACGCCTGCGACGGCGAGCTCGGCGCGGCCAAGGACGCGTGGGTCGTCGCGGAGCACCTCGCCGAGGTCGTCGAGGGCGCGCGGCTGGTCACCGACGACGGGTCCCGTCCGACCTCGTATGCGGCACACCGGGGTTCGCGGACCCTGGCCATGCTGCGCGGGGCCGGCCTGCCGGTCCTCGAGGTCCCGCGTCGCTACGTCTCCTCCGAGGAGTCCTCCCTCGTCTCGCTCCGGCACGGAGGGCTGGCCCGGCCGATGACCAAGCGCGCGCCGTTCGTCCTCGGCGGTCGGGACGCCAGGGGCGGTCGCATCCCGCCGACGCTCGTGCTCAACGCCGAGACGGTGTGGCGGGTCGCGCAGATCGCGTCGCGCGGCGCGGCGTGGTTCCGGTCCCGGGGCACCGCCGCCGAGCCCGGACCGCGGCTCGTGGCGGTCGGGGGCCACGTCGCGCGACCGGGGGTCCTCGAGACCGAGGCGGGCGTGCGGGTCTCGGAGCTGCTGCGGGCCGCGGACCCCATGTGCGGTGAGGACGGCTCTGCCGCAACGGTTCTCGTCGGTGGTCTCGCCGGCGCGTTCCTCACCGGGGAGGAGGCCGCCCGGGTGCGGTGGGCGAGTCGCGAGCTCGTGGCATACGGCGCGGCCCTCGGGCCCGGGGTGATCGAGGTGCTCGATCCCGGGGCCTGCCCCGTCGCCCACGTGGACCGCCTGCTCACGTATGCCGCGGGAGAGTCCGCGGGCCAGTGCGGGCCGTGCATGTTCGGGCTGCCGGCCGTCGCGGCGGACTGGAGCGCGCTGCGAGCGGGGGAGCGGTCGGCCCGGGCGCGGCTCGAGCGCCGGACCGGGCTGCTCGCCGGC
>JBDIAL010000091.1:0-13207 GCA_039812405.1 Nostocoides sp. | reverse complement strand
TCTCGGGCACGGCTTGCAAAACGTGCGTTGTCTGCGCGGCGGCATTGACGCTTGGGCGCAGGAAATCGAGCCGACGATGCGGAGATACAAATTGGGCTAATTTTATGGCAGCACATTTTGAGAGCTTGCTCATCGAATACTACATCTGGCGCGGATTCGTCGTGCGCCACAATCTAAAAGTGGGAAAACGCGCCAGAGGTGGCTGGGAAATGGAGCTTGATGTCATCGCTTATGATCCATCAACCAATAAGGTTTTACATATAGAACCATCTCTTGATGCCCATACTTGGGCAAAACGAGAACAACGCTTTGAAAAGAAATTTGAAGCCGGACGAAAATATATTATGGAACAGGTATTCCCTTGGCTTCCTCGTGAAACCAAGATCGAGCAAATTGCGGTTTTGGTTCAGGCTGGCGCCAACAGGCGAAACCTTGCTGGAGCTTCTGTTAAGACCATTGATGAGATGATTGCAGAAATTAAAAATGACGTAAGAGCTGAGGGTTTAGCTTCCAGAGCAGCAATTTCAGAGCAATATCCACTTTTGCGAACCATCCAATTTGTCGTAAGTGGTTATTACAAATTGGATGGTTCGCAAAAGTGGATATTGCTCTGAAATTGCTGCAATATCCACTTTTGCGAACCAACCAATTTGTCGTAAGTGGTTATTACAAGCTCATCGAAAAAACATAAGTGATGTGTTCTGACATCTTAACTCACATTAAATCATGACCGAAGATTTACAGAAACGCATCCAGCAGGCGCTGGCCAATCCGCAGAATATGGGCGAACTCGCCAATGCCGACGCCGTCGGCACAGTCGGCAATTCCGATTGCGGCGAGATGCTGCGGATGTGGGTGAAGTTCAAGGAGCAGGACGGCAAAAAGGTCATTGATCGCGCCACGTTCCAATCCTTCGGTTGCGAGACGGCCATCGCCGTCGCGAGTCTGGCCACGGAATTGATTCGTGGCAAAACGGCGGAGGAAGCGTTGGCTCTGAAAGCGGAGGAACTCGCCGGGGAACTCGGCCCGCTCCCGGGCCGAGGAGCTGCTCGCACCACTCGCCCACGGCATACCGCTGCGGGTCGTCCAGGGGGCCACCGACGCCTTCGGGACGCCGCAGGAGGTGCGCGCGGAGCTGCCCGACCCCGGGCTCCTCGTCGAGGTCGCCGGGGGGCACGGCTTCACCCGGCGGCCGGCCGACGTCGTCGCGGCGGTCGCCGAGCTCCTGCGCCTCGTCGGGGAGCCTGGCCCGGGTGACTCGGGGGGTAACCCCGGGGAATGAGCGGGGGAGGCCAGGCCGTTGACGAGAGGGAAGCCCGTCGCCCCCGAGGAGAACCCCCGTGCTCGTCCTCCCCACGCCGCACCGTGCCGACACCCCGTTAGGGTGGAGCGCGATGACCGACTCAGTGGCCCCCGACGAGACCGTCGACGTTGCGAACGAGACCGAGGCGGAGCGCCGCGCCCGCTTCGAGCGGGAGGCGCTGCCCCTGCTCGACCAGCTGTACTCGGCGGCGCTGCGCACGACCCGCAACCCGGCCGACGCGGAGGACCTCGTCCAGGAGACCTACGCCAAGGCATACGCCGCCTTCCACCAGTACCGGCCGGGGACCAACCTCAAGGCGTGGATGTACCGCATCCTCACCAACTCCTACATCAACACCTACCGCAAGCGGCAGCGGGAGCCCCAGCAGTCGGACGCCTCCGACATCGAGGACTACCAGCTGCACCGCGCGGAGTCGCACCAGTCGACCGGCCTGAAGTCCGCCGAGGCCGAGGCGCTGGACCACCTGCCCGACAGCGAGGTCAAGCGCGCGCTCCAACAGCTGCCGGAGGAGTTCCGGATGGCGGTCTACCTCGCCGACGTCGAGGGGTTCGCCTACAAGGAGATCGCCGAGATCATGGAGACGCCGATCGGCACCGTCATGTCGCGGCTCCACCGTGGTCGCCGCCAGCTGCGCGCGCTGCTGGGCGACTACGCGCGCGAGCGGGGCATGCGGGTCGACGCCGTCGTGGAGGGCGGGAGATGAGCGGACACGACTGCTCCGAGACGCTGCACCGGCTCTACGAGTACCTCGACGGCGAGATGACGCCCGACGACACGGCCCGCATCACCAAGCATCTGCAGGAGTGCGCCCCCTGCATGGAGCAGCACGACGTCGAGGCCGCCATCAAGGCCCTCGTCAAGCGCTCGTGCACCCAGGAGAAGGCACCGGTCGCGCTCCGCGCCTCGATCGTCCGCCGGATCACGACGGTGCGGATCGAGTACACCGAGTAGCCGCCTCGTGGGCCCCACGGGCTACGTCGGGCCCCACGGCCCATGGCACGGCATACGACGGCCCTCCACCTGAGTCAGGTGGAGGGCCGTCGTATGCCGTGAGGCGGCTCAGGCGTTGGGCTTGCGGCCGTGGTTGGCGGCGTTGCTCTTGCGCGAGCGGCGCTTGCGAGCGCGCTTGCTCATCTGGTGCTCCTCCGTCGATCAGGGGTGGTCGGTGATGTGCGATCAGTCACAATTGTGTCGCAGAACGACACTCGTGTCCAATATCTGCCCTCGACTGTGCTGGATCATTCCCGTCATGCCCAATTCTCTGGCAGAATTGGGGTGACCGGCCCGCCCCAATGGACTCCGAGCATGCGGACCATCGGCCGGTTTGGAAGGACAAATCATGACTAAGTGGTACAAGAAGGCTCTTGCAGTCGCCGCAATCGGCGTCGCCGCCGGCATCGTCGTCCCTGGCACCGCGAGTGCCGCAACCAAGCACAGCACCTCCACGGTGAGTGCCAGCAGCATCCTGGTCACCCCGAAGGCCGGCTCCCAGGTCGCCGCGACGCCCCTCGTCCTTGGCTGGGAGCCTGCCTGATCCGACGGAGAGCTAGAACGGCACCCAGTCCGACATCTCGGAGCGCCGCAACCAGGTGGTTCATCGCGGCCACCTGGGGGGTGGCGCTGGCTGTCTGCGTCGTCTCATGGCGCATGTACGGCCTGTCGAACCGGTTCGATGCCCTCGTAGTTCTCCTCGTTCTGGCCGCTCTGAGCCAGGTCGGTCCTCGCAACAAGGTCGCGGGGACGATCTCCCTGACGATCAGCAGCGTCGTGATCATCTCGGCTGCCGTCATGCTCGGGCCTGTCGGTGCCGCGCTGGTCGGTGGTGCCTCGTGGCTTCCCCGCCTGAGGTCGATGGTCGCTCGCGGCCTGCTGTTCAACATGGGCATGACGGCCTGTTTGGGAGCAGGGAGCGGCGTTGCCTACCGGCTCGC
The DNA here is from genome assembly GCA_039812405.1 of Nostocoides sp. Lineage (GTDB taxonomy): Bacteria > Actinomycetota > Actinomycetes > Actinomycetales > Dermatophilaceae > Nostocoides. Next base: position 9,952 of record JBDIAL010000091.1, on the reverse strand, counting down.
CAACGGGATCGACCCGATCACCGTCTCCGGCGGCCGTGACTTCCTCCTCGGGGTCTGTGTGCCCCTGATGGTGGCGGATGTCGTCCAGCTCGTCATCAACATCTGTCTCCTCGCGGGGATCCAGACGGTGTCGCAGGGCACGTCATTCCGCGCGCAGGCGACGATGCTGCTGACGAACGTCGGCTTCTCCTATGTCGCCTACGGCGTCATCGCGCTCCTCCTCGTGCTGCTCTGGCTCCCCGCCGGTGTCGGGATCTTCAGCACCGTCCTCATCTTCGGGCCGCTCGTCGCGGCGCAGTGGGGTCTGGGCCAGTACGGCGCCGAGCTGACGGCGCACAACCGGACCCTCGGTGCGCTCGTCGCCGCCATCGAGACGAAGAGCCCGGCCTCTCTCGGACAGAGCGAGGCGGTCGCCCAGCTGTCGGAGTGGATCGCCGAGGAGCTGGCGCTGCCGACCAAGGACGTCGAGGCGGCTCGGACGGCGGGGATGCTCCACGACGTGGGGCTCCTCGCCGTGCCGATGCCCCTGCTCGACCCGAACCGCGTCCTCGCCCCCGAGGAGGTGCGGGTGGTCCACCACCACCTCTCCGGAGCGGGGGACCTGCTGCGCGGGATCTCCTTCCTCGACCGGGCGCTCGTCGGCATCGTCCACCACGGCGAGCGGGTGGACGGGACGGGCTACCCGGCACACCTTGCGGGGGACCGGATCGCGCCCGTCGCCCGCATCGTCGCCGTGGCCGGCGCCTACGCCTCGCTGCTCACCCCGCGCGCCGACCGCCCGGCGCTGACCTCGGCCGCGGCGCTGTCAGTGCTCCGCGACCTCGGCGGCACGGCATACGACCCGGTCGTCGTCGCCGCCCTCGGCCGGGCGATCGGCCGCCACCAGGAGCACGTGGTCATCCCGGACGCGCGCCTGGCACGGGAGGGCAGCGCCGCCGCGCTCGACGACCCGCCCGTGCGGTTCCGGGACCTCCGGAGCGGCTCGGTCGCGCCCTCCCCCGACCGAGGGCGACCTGCGGCCGACGGGGCGGTGCCGTCGTGAGGAGGGGCACGACGGGACCCATGCGCGTCGTCGGCGTGCTCGTCGTCGCCGTCGTCGCCTCGGCGGTGGTGGACATCGCCCTCACCGGCGCGCACAGGTGGGCGGTGACCGACCCCATCGTCTGGCTCTGTGCGCTGGGAGTGCTCTTCGGTGAGACGGTACGCACGACGGGGGACGAGCGCTCGGCCGCGCCGATCAGCCTCGGCGCGGGCCTCGCGCTGGCCATGGCCCCGGTCATGTCCGGGGCCCATCCGGAGATGACGCCGGACAACGCGGAGATGCTGAGCAGCGCCGAGGTCATCCTCGCCGTCTTCGTCGCGCTCGTCGCCGCGGCGGCGCTGCGGACCGTCTTCGGCCCGGCCCTGGCGCTGCGGGACAGCGCGGCCCGGCTCCTCGCGGTCGCGGTGACGGCCTTCCTGGTCCACGACTACCCGAACATCCACATGTGGTCGATGAACCTCGAGCGACCCCGGTGGCTCGTCGCCGTCGTCCTCGTCCTCGCCTCCGCCGTCGGGGTCGCCGTCGAGACCCTCGTCCGGTCGTGGCTGCGGGCCTCGGCCTACCACGTGCCGTTCCGGGTCGTGCTCCGCGACGCCCTGACCAGCGGCGGTGGGCTGGCCCTCTCGGTCATCGCGACGGCCCCCATCGTCGCCCTCCTCGTCCCCAAGATCGGCGCGTGGGCGGTCCCCCTGTCGCTCAGCCCGCTGCTCCTCGCCCAGATGGCCGTGCGTCGTGAGGAGGCCACCCGCCAGACCTACCGCGAGACGATCGCGACCCTGTCCCGGCTCACCGACGTGACCGGCTACACCCCGTCCGGGCACGCCCGCCGGGTCGCCGACACCTCGGTCGAGGTGGGTCGCGAGCTCGGTCTCTCGCAGCGGGAGATCGACGAGCTGGAGTATGCCGCGCTCCTCCACGACGTCGGCCAGATCGCCCTGCGGGTGCCCATCCCCGGTGGGGCGACCGTCCTCGCGGCGCCGGCCGACCAGCGCCGCATCGCCGACGACGGAGCCCTCATCGTCCGGCGGACCGGCGTCCTCGACGACGTCGCCCACGTCATCGAGCGGCAGAACACCCCCTACCGCCAGGTCCGGGAGTTCGGCGAGGACCTGCCCGTGCCCGCCCGGATCGTCAAGGTCGTCAACGCATACGACGATCTCACCGGGGCCGCCGGCGGCGGCGCCACGGGGCACACCGCCGCCCTCGAGCGGCTCCACCTCGGCCTCGGCTACGAGTACGACCCCGCCGTCGTCGACGCCCTGCTGCGGGTCCTCGCCCGCCGCCCGACGCCCCGGGACTGACGGCGCCGCGCCGCGGTGGAGGCCCGCGAGGTCAGGGGCTCGGCGTCGTCTCCGAGAGGGGCTCGGCGAGCGGGTCGACCCGCGGGTCGCCCGCGTCGACGAAGTAGTCGCCCTTGAGCGTCTCGTCGCGGCCGTTGCTCACCTTCATCGCGTTGAGCACCACCGTGAGGACGACGGCGACGATGACGTTGATGGCGAACGCCGTCATGGCGATGTAGCCGAGCTCGCCGATGACCGGCATGACCGCGAGGGAGCCGCCGAAGTGCTTGACGCCCGTCGCGGGGTTGGTCACCCGGTAGGCCTCCACCGTGCCGTAGACCATGCCCACGGCCCAGCCGACGAGCAGGCCCCACCGGTGGAACCAGCGCGTGTAAAGGCTGAAGACGATTGAGGGGAACGTCTGGAGGATCCAGATGCCGCCCAGCAGCTGGAAGTTGATGGCGTTCTGCTTGTCGAGGGTGAGGACGAAGATGAGCGCGAACGCCTTGACGACGAGCGAGGCGAGCTTGGAGACCCGGGCCTCCTCGGTGACCGAGGCGTCGGGCTTCAGCCACTCCTTGTAGATGTTGCGGGTGAAGGTGTTCGCCGCGGCGATGGACATGATGGCGGCCGGCACGAGCGCGCCGATCGCGATGGCCGCGAACGCGACCCCCGCGAACCACGAGGGGAAGGAGTCCTCGAACAGCTGGGGGATGACCAGCTGGGTGTTCGGCTTGCCGTCGAGCCCGATCGGCTTGGTCCCGGCGGCGATCGCGACCCAGCCGAGGAGGGCGAGGAGGCCGAGGACGAAGCTGTATGCGGGGAGGATGGCGGCGTTGCGCCGCACCGTGTTGCGGTCCTTGGCCGACAGGCTCGCCGTGATCGAGTGGGGGTACATGAACAGGGCGAGCGCCGAGCCGAGGCCGAGGGTGGCATACGCCCAGTGCTGGCTCGCGGCCGGCACGAACGAGCCGACCGGCTTGCCGGTCGCCGGGTTGACCGTCGTCATCTTGTCCTCGGCCGCGCCGAAGATGTGGGTCCAGCCGCCGACCTTGTGGGGCAGGTAGATGACCGCCACGATGATGACGAGGTAGATGAGCGCGTCCTTGACGAAGGCGATGACCGCCGGGGCCCGCAGCCCGCTGGAGTAGGTGTAGGCCGCGAGGAGGGCGAAGGCGATGAACAGCGGCAGGTCCTTGGCGAGCCAGTTGTTCCCGCCGCCGAGCCCGGCCACCTCGAGGACGGCCTGGATGCCGACGAGCTGGAGGGCGATGTAGGGCATCGTCGCGAGGAATCCCGTGACGGCGATGGCGAGGGAGAGCCCCCTGCTGTCGAACCGGCCGCGGACGTAGTCGGCGGTCGTGACGTAGCCGTGGCGGTGGCTCACCGACCACAGCCGCCCCATGAAGACGAAGATGATGGGGTAGAGCATGACGGTGTACGGCACGGCGAAGAACCCGGCGACCGCGCCCGTCGCGAACATCGCGGCGGGGACCGCGACGAAGGTGTATGCCGTGTAGAGGTCCCCGCCGAGGAGGAACCAGGTGATCCAGGTGCCGAACGACCGGCCCCCGAGACCCCACTCGTCGAGCGACTCCATGCTCGTGGGGCGGCGCCACCGCGAGGCGTAGAAGCCCATGAGGGTCACCGCGAGGAACAGGACGATGAGGACGGCCAGCGCGACGCCGTTGACGCCCGAGTGGCCGGCGGCGGCCGGTGCCGCCGTCCCGACGGCGCTCATCGGCCCTTCTCCGTCGTCGAGCCGGCCGACGTCGTCGACATCGGCCGGTGCGGCCGGGCCTTGAGGACGATGCGGTAGGCGGTGTAGGTGAGGGCCGAGCAGATGAAGACCCAGAGGAACTGGTACCAGATGAAGAAGGGGAAGGCGCCGAGCTTCGGGTCGACCTTGCTGTAGGAGCCGACCCATAGGAGCGCGGCGATGGGGATGAGGAGCAGGATGCCCGCGACGGCGAGCAGGCCTCGGTTGGCCGGTGGGACGGTGTCGTGGTCGACCCTCGTGTCGGTGTCTCTCTCCGCAGCCATGCGGTCCTCCTCCGGGTGCTGAAACGCGGCGTGCCGATACGACCGCCGTCTGCCAACGTACCCCCACCCGTCACAGTCGTCCCAGGGGACACAGGCCCCATCGCATACCGATCCCATAAACCCCGATTCCGGGCACCGCCCCCGAGAGGGCCCGGCCGGGGACGACGCGACGCCCCGCCGACCGTGGGTCGGCGGGGCGTCGAGAATGCGCAGGAGGGTGGGTCAGCCCGCCTTGGTCTCGGCGAAGATCGCCGCGATCTCGTCGATCTTGGCGATGAGCTGGTCGGCGACGGACTCGTCGAGGGTGCCCTTGGTGCCACCCGCGCCGGCGAGCTTGGTCGCCTCGTTGACGAGGGTGTGCAGCTGGGGGTACTTCTCGAAGTGCGGCGGCTTGAAGTAGTCGGTCCACAGCACCCACAGGTGGTGCTTGACCAGCTCGGAGCGCTGCTCCTTGATGATGATCGCGCGGGTGCGGAAGTCGGGGTCGTCGCTGTCGGCGGCCTTCTTGCAGACCGCCTTGATCGACTCGGCCTCGATGCGGGCCTGGGCCGGGTCGTAGACGCCGCACGGGAGGTCGCAGTGCGCGCTGACCGTGTCGAGGTGGAAGAGTCGTGCGAGGCGCATGTGTGTGGATCCCTTCGCAGTGGTGATCGCCAGTGTTTCCAACCTACAACCCGTCACCGGGGCCGGAAAGCGGAGGTCAGCCGACGCGGGAGACGGGCGAGGACGACGGCGCGCACGGCCTCGCGGGGCAGCGACCCGACGAGCCACGAGTCGACCCCTTCGGCCGGGTTGTCCCGCTCCACCCAGTAGCGGGTGGCGTCGGAGGGATCGGTCCGGGCGATGCGTTTGACGGCGAGCGGACGAGGTATGCCGTGCTCGTCCGGGGGCAGCGCGACGACGGCCATCCGGCCGATCCGAGGTCGCGCACCCCGCAGGACGAGGAGGACGTCGCCGTCGTGGAGGGTCGGCTCCATCGACCGTCCGACGACCAGGACCAGGCCAGGACGGGGCACCGCCGGCGTCAGTCTCCGGAGCGCTCGGCGGGCGGCTCCGAGGGCGTCGTCGCGGGCGTGGCGTCGGCCGGCGCGGCGGGGTCCGTCGCCTTCGCGTCCCCCGCCTCGTCGCCCGTCCCGGCGATGTTGGCCTGGACGACGCTGAGGGCCGCGGCGACGGCCTCGGCCTGCTCCTCCTCCTCGGCCCGCATCCGGCGCAGGAAGTCCTTCGTCCGCGGGTGGCGAGGATTGCCGATGACCTCCGACGGCGGGCCCTGCTCGACGACGACTCCGCCGTCCATGAAGACGACCTCGTCGGCGACGTCACGGGCGAAGCCCATCTCGTGGGTGACGACGATCATCGTCATGCCCGAGTCGGCCAGCTCGCGCATGACGGCGAGGACCTCGCCGACCAGCTCGGGGTCGAGGGCCGAGGTCGGCTCGTCGAAGAGCATGAGCTTGGGGTCCATGGCGAGGGCCCGGGCGATCGCCACCCGCTGCTGCTGGCCACCGGACAGCTGGGCCGGGTAGGCGGCCGGCTTGTCGCCGAGGCCGACCCGCTCGAGCAGCTCGATGCCACGCTGGCGGGCGTCCTTCTTGCGCCTGCCCTTGACGTGGACCGGCGCCTCCATGACGTTCTCCAGCGCCGTCTTGTGCGGGAAGAGGTTGAAGCGCTGGAAGCACATCCCGATGTCCCGGCGCTGGGCGGCGATCTGCTTGTCGGTGAGCCGGTGCAGCTGGCCGCCCTTGTCGGCATACCCCATGAGCTCCCCGTCGACCCAGATCCGGCCGCCGTCGATGGTCTCCAGCTGGTTGATGCAGCGCAGGAAGGTCGTCTTGCCCGACCCGCTCGGCCCGAGCAGGACGACGACCTCGCCGCGCCGCACGTCGAGGTCGATGCCCTTGAGGACCTGGTTCGCGTGGAAGGACTTGGTGACGTTGACGGCGTGGACGAGCGGCGCGTCGGTCGGGCTGGTCGTCGCGGTCATCAGTGGTCCGCCTCGATCTTCGTGAGCTTCTGCCGGGCCTTCTTGCTCGGGTTCCCGAAGCCGCGGCCGAAGTAGCGCTCGAGGTAGAACTGCCCGACCATGAGGATCGAGCCGATGATGAGGTACCACGCGGTGGCGGCCACGAAGGTCGGCATGATCTTCAGGGTCCGGGTGCCGATGACCTCGGTCTGGAAGAACAGCTCGGTCGTGATGGGGATGACGGACAGCAGCGAGGTGTCCTTGACCATGGCGATCGTCTCGTTGCCGGTCGGCGGGATGATGACGCGCATCGCCTGGGGGAGGACGATCCGGCGCATCGTCTTGCCGGGGGGCATGCCGAGGGCCTGGGCGGCCTCGGTCTGGCCGCGGTCGACCGACTGGATGCCGGCCCGGGCGATCTCGGCCATGTAGCCGGCCTCGGACAGGCCGAGGCCGATGACGCCGATGAGCAGCGATGTCGACAGGGCGTTGTAGTTGATCGTCCAGAAGGTCAGCGTCGTGTTCCACCCGAAGAGCTGGGCGATCTGCTTCCCGAAGGGGATGCCGATGTCGAGGGTGGGGTAGAGGAAGCCGATGCCCGACCCGAGCATGGCGAGCAGGACGAGTCGGGGGATGCCACGGAAGAACCACGTGTAGACGAAGCCGACGCCGCGCAGGACGGGGTTGCTCGACAGTCGCATGATGCCGACGATCACACCGCCGACCACACCGATCACCATGGCGCCGATCGTCCCGAGGATCGTGCCGAGCATGAGTCCACGGATCACCGGCTTGTACTTCATGACCTCGTAGGCGAAGCTGAAGTCCCACCGGGAGTTCGTGACGAACGAGCTGATCATCATCGCGACGACGACGACGATGACGAGGAGCGCGACCCATCGACCAGGGTGCCGGACCGGCTTGGCGTCGATGGCGCCCGGCCGGTCCGGCGCGGAGGCGGTCATCAGCTCGCCGACGGGTTGACGGTGAAGTCGCTGATGGCGCCGCTCGCGTTGCCCCACTTGTCGAGGATCTGCTTGTAGATGCCGCTGGCGTCGAGGGACTTCAGTGCGTCGGCGACGGCCTGGCCGAACTCGGTCTGGTCCTTGGGCAGGACGATGCCGTAGGGCGCCGAGTCGTAGATCTCGCCGAGCGCCTCGAGCTGGCCGTTCGTCTGCTTCACGGCGTAGAGGCCGACGGGGGAGTCGGCGAGCATCGCGACGACCTTGCCGGAGACGAGGTCGGCGGTCACCTTGGACTGGTCCTGCTCGACGACCTGCTTGATGGCCGGCTTGCCGGCGGCGGTGCACTTCTTGCTCCGGGCGGTGAGGTCGTCGATCTGGACGGTGCCCTTCTGGACGCCGATGGCCAGACCACAGGCGTTGTCGGGGTCGACGTTGTTGGGGTTGCCCTTCTTGGTGACCCACTGGGTGCCGGCGTTGAAGTAGCTGACCATGGTCACCTGCTTCATCCGCTCGGCGTTGATCGTGAAGGAGGAGACGCCGGCGTCGTACTTGCCGCCCGTCACGCCGAGGATGATCGAGTCGAACGAGGCGGGCACCCACTTCGTCTTGAGCCCGAGCGTCGTGAAGACCGCGTCGAAGAGATCGACGTCCATGCCGACGACGGTCTTGCCGTCGGTGTCGAGGAACTCGTTCGGCGCATACGTCGCGTCGGACCCGATGACGATCGTGCCCTTGGCCTTGATCGCGGCGGGGACCTTCGCGGCGAGGGCCGCGTCGAGGGTCGGCGTGTTGACGGAGGTCGTGGCCGAGGTGTCGGAGGAGCTGCCGCCGAGACTGTCGGAGCCGCAGGCGGTGAGGGCGAGAGCCGAGGTGGCGGCGAGAGCGACCGCGAGGTGACGGGTGCGCAGCATGCGGGATGGGTCCTTTCCGACGGGCCCGGGCACGCGTGATCGCACCCGGGGGTTCCTCTGCATCCTGCCAGCAGGATGTTTCGCCGAAGGTTACGTTGGCGCAACATGTTGCCCGCGTCTCTGCTGCGCGGGCGAAGCCCTGGGGTGTGCCATCATGGGGGCGTGCCCGGGCAACCCCCGGCGCGTCGGTGCTCGGCCCCACCCGTGGCCTCGCAGCGGTCGACGCGCGACACGCCCGTTCGCTCTCTCCCTCCCTCCGAGGTGTCACCTCCCATGTCCGCCGCCCCGGCTGATCCGGCATACCCCGTCCTCGACCCCACCGACCCGGTCTTCATCGCCCACGAGGGCGGCAAGCTCACCGTCACGGCGACCAAGCCGCTGCGCGGCGTCGAGGACCTGTCGCTGCTCTACACCCCAGGGGTGGCCGACGTATGCCGTGCCGTCGCCCGGGACGCCTCGCTCGCCACCCGCTACACGACGCGGGGTCGGATGGTCGCCGTCGTCAGCGACGGGACCGCGGTGCTCGGCCTCGGCGACATCGGACCGCTCGCGGCGATGCCGGTCATGGAGGGCAAGGCGGTGCTGTTCAAGCACTTCGGCGGCGTCGACGCCGTGCCGGTGTGCCTGGAGACCGGGTCCGTCGACGAGCTCGTCGACACCATCGCCCGGATGGCGCCCACCTACGGCGGCATCAACCTCGAGGACATCTCGGCGCCGCGGTGCTTCGCGATCGAGGAGCGGCTCAAGGAGCGCCTCGACATCCCCGTCTTCCACGACGACCAGCACGGGACGGCCATCGTCGTCCTCGCCGGGCTGCTCAACGCGGCGCGGGTCGTGGGGCGCGAGCTGTTCACGCTGCGGGTCGTCGTCAGCGGGGCGGGCGCGGCGGGGGTCGCGGTCACCAAGCTGCTCCAGCGGGCCGGGGTCCGGGACGTCGTCGTCATCGACTCGCGCGGCATCGTCAGCCCGAGTCGGAGCGACCTCACCCCGCACAAGGAGGGTCTCGCCGCGACGACGAACCCCCGCAACCTGTCCGGCTCGCTCGCCGACGCGATGGACGGCGCCGACGTCTTCGTCGGGGTGTCGGGCGGCACGGTGCCCGAGGACGTCCTCGCGCGGATGGCGCCGAACGCGGTGATCTTCGCCCTCGCCAACCCCGACCCCGAGGTGCACCCGTCCGTCGCGGCCCGCCATGCCGCCGTCGTCGCGACGGGTCGCTCGGACTTCCCGAACCAGATCAACAACGTCCTCGCCTTCCCCGGCATCTTCCGGGGGGCGATCGACTCGGGGGCCACCGCCATCACCGAGGAGATGAAGCTCGCGTCGGCCCGGGCCATCGCCGGGCTCGTCACCGAGCCGACGGCCGACCGGATCGTGCCGAGCGTCTTCGAGCCGGGGGTCGCCGACGCGGTGGCTGCCGCCGTCGCCCGCCTCGCCTGATCTTGACCCGGGCCGGGCCGGAACCCGCCTGCATGAATCCGACCCATTCGGACAGTCTCATGCAGGAGAGCCCGGCCGCCGGTTGCATGAATCCGACCCATTCGGACAGTCTCATGCAGGAAGGCCCGGTCACCGGTTGCATGAGACTGTCCAATTGGACAGTCTCATGCAGCAGGGGGGTGCGGGTAGCCCGGGTCAGCGGCCGCGGGCGAGGGCTCGGCCGATGACCATGCGCTGGATCTGGTTGGTGCCCTCGAAGATCTGCATGACCTTCGCCTCGCGCATGTAGCGCTCGACGGGGAAGTCCC
>JBDIAL010000090.1:0-13257 GCA_039812405.1 Nostocoides sp. | reverse complement strand
TCGCGAAGCCCCGCACCTGGTCGACGAAGGGGCCGACCCCGTCGGGGAGGGCGTGGCGCGCGGCGCGGTAGGCGGCATACGAGGCGACCCCGACGAGGGCGACGACGACGAGCCGCCTCACGACGCCGCCCGGTCCCGGCGCGGGCGGGTCGCGGCCCAGGCCGAGCGGACCCCGAAGGACAGTGCCGCGACCTTGACGAGGGGCCCGCCGAGGGTCGCCGCGAACAGGCCGGTGAGGGCCGAGGCGTTCGTCGTCATCGTGTCGACCGAGGAGGTGATGCCGTCGACGCGGGCCAGCTGGTCGTTCGTGAGGCTCACCGTGTCGGTCAGCTTGATGAGCGTCGGCTGGACGTTGTCCGTCGTCGTCTTCACCGTGACCCGGGTCTCGTCGAGGATCCGGCCCGCCTTGGCGATGAGGCCGGCGAGCCGGATGACGAGGTAGGAGAAGGCGAGGGCCGCGACGAGCCCCGCGATGCCGCCCAGCGTCCAGTGCATGCCGGGAACCCTATCGCGGGGCCCGATCGGCCCCGGCGCCGCTCCGGACGCCGACGGGCCCGGGCGCCGAGTGCCGGGGCTACCGGCCGAGGCGGCCCTTGAGCCACTGCCAGCGGCCCTGCAGGCGCTCCTCGAAGCCCCGGTCGGTGGGCCGGTAGTAGTCCGTGCACCCCTGCAGGTCGTCGGGGAGGTACTGCTGCCGGGCCACGCCGTCCGGCTCGTCGTGGGCGTAGCGGTAGCCCTCGCCGTGCCCGAGCCGGGCAGCCCCGGCATACCCCGAGCCGCGCAGGTGGACCGGCACCGGGCCGCCCCGCCCGGCCCGCACGTCGGCGATCGCCCCGTCGATGCCGAGGTAGGCCGCGTTGGACTTCGGCGCGAGCGCGTTGTGGACGACGGCCTGGGCCAGGATGATCCGCGCCTCCGGCATGCCGATCTGGGCGACGGCGTGGAGGGCGGCGACGGCGGTCTGCAGGGCCGTCGGGTCGGCCATGCCGACGTCCTCGCTCGCCGCGATGACGACGCGGCGGGCGATGAACCGGGGGTCCTCCCCCGCCTCGAGCATCCGCGCGAGGTAGTGCAGCGCCGCGTCGACGTCGGACCCGCGCATCGACTTGATGAGCGCCGAGGCGACGTCGTAGTGCTGGTCGCCCGCCCGGTCGTAGCGCACCGCCGCGTGGGCGACGGCGCGCTCGACGTCGGCGAGCGTGATGCGCACCGTCGCCGGCCGCTCGGCCCCGACGGCGAGGCTGTCCTCGGCGACGCCCGCCGCGGCCTCCACCGTCGTCAGGGCCCGGCGCGCGTCTCCCCCGGCGATGCGGACGACGTATGCCGTCGCCTCCTCGTCCATGGCGTAGCGCCCCTGCAGGCCGCGGTCGTCGACGAGGGCGGCGTCGACGACGGAGCCGACCTCCTCGTCCGACAGCGGCTCGAGGGTGATGAGCATCGAGCGGGACAGGAGCGGCGCGATGACGGCGAAGGACGGGTTCTCGGTCGTCGCGGCGACGAGGATGACGACGCGGTTCTCGACGCCGGGGAGCAGGGCGTCCTGCTGGGCCTTGGTGAACCGGTGGATCTCGTCGAGGAAGAGGACGGTCTGCCGTCCGTGCAGGTCGCGGGTCCGGGCGGCCCGCTCCATGACCGCCCGCACGTCCCTGACCCCCGCCGTCACGGCGGACAGCTCGACGAACTCGCGGTCGGACGCGGTCGCCACGAGATGGGCGAGGGTCGTCTTTCCGGTGCCCGGCGGGCCCCAGAGGATCGCCGACAGGGGTCCGACCGACCCCGACGCTCCCTCGACGAGCCGACGCAGCGGGCTCCCGGGGCGCAGCACCGCCTCCTGGCCGCGGACCTCCGCCAGCGTCCGCGGCCGCATCCGGACGGCCAGCGGCGGGACGACGGCAGGGTTGGTCGCCCCCTCGCCGGCCACGGCGAAGAGGTCCTGGTCGTCGGCTCCGGACACGTCCGAGAGGCTATCCGTCGCCACCGACAGCGCCCGCATCCCACACCCACCCTGGCCCCCACCCTGCATGAATCCGACCCATTTGGACAGTCTCATGCAGCACCAGCCGGACCCACCTCACCTCTGCCCCCGGCCCCCCTGCATGAATCCGACCCATTTGGACAGTCTCATGCAGCACCGACCCCCGGTCGACCTGGCCGACCCGGGGCAACCGAGGTGACCGGCCCCGCTCGGCCGGGCCCGGTGCATACGCTGTCCGTCGTGAACGACGCCGAGCCGCCGGGTGCGCCCGCTCCCCTCATCGAGGTGCACCCGACCCGCTCGACCCGCCTCGCCCGGCTCGGGGCGGCCGCCGGACGCCACCCGGGCCGCTTCGTCGCCGCCTGGGTCGTCCTCGTCGTGGTCTGCTTCGCCCTCGCCCTCGGGACGTTCACCGGCCAGTCCCTCTTCGACCGGCTGCACTCGGGCAGCCCCGAGGCGCCGGGTGAGGCCCAGACCGGCCAGCAGCTCCTCGACGCGCACGACCCGAGCGGCACGAGCGTCATGCTCCAGGTGCACGACGCACCCCTCGACGACCCGGCAGCCCTCGCGGCGGCCCGGACGGCCACCGACCGCGTCGCCCAGGTGCCGGGCGTCGCCCGGGTGCAGTCCCCGCTGCTCCTCCCGCAGGGCGTGGACGACCCCGCCGCGAGGCCGCTGCTCGCCGGAGGGTCGACGGCCTCCCGCGGCTTCCTCACCGTCGTGGACCTCGACCCGGGGCTGTCCGACAGCGCCGAGTCCGCCGCCGAGGACCGGGTCCGGGCCGGCCTGACGTCGGTCGTCGCCGCGCTGCCCGGCGCGACCGGCCAGGTCGGCGGGGTGAACCAGCTCGTCCTCGCCATCACCTCCCAGGTGGAGAGCGACCTGCGTGCCGGCGAGGGCATCGCGCTCCCCCTGTCGTTCGTCGTCATGTTCTTCGTCTTCGGCGGCTTCATCGCCGCAGGCATGCCGATCGCCGGGGCCGTCGCGTCCATCGGCGGGGCGCTCGCCGCGCTGTTCGGGTTCTCCCACCTCATGGACCTCGACGCGACGGTCGTCAACGTCGTCACGCTCCTCGGCCTCGGCCTGGCCATCGACTACGGCCTGCTCACCGTGAGCCGGTTCCGGGAGGAGCTCGGCCGGATCGCCGCGGCGGACACCGACCACCGCCGCCACGTGCCGACCCGCGAGGACGTCGTCGCCGCGACGTCGCATACCGTCGCCACGGCCGGCCGGACCGTCCTCTTCTCCGGGCTCACCGTCGCCATCGCGATCAGCGGGCTACTCCTCTTCGACGTGAGCATCATGCGCGCCATCGGTGCCGCGGGCGTGTCCGTCGTGCTCGTCGCCGTCCTCGTCGACCTGACCCTCCTACCCGCGCTCTGCGCCCTCGGCGCCCGCCGGCTCGCCCGGTCACCGCGCGCCCGTGCCCCGGAGACCCACGACCAGGGCGCCTTCTCGCGGCTCGCCCGGGCCGTCCAGGGGCGGCCGTGGACCGTCATCGCGGGCACCGTGGCGGTCCTCGTCGCGCTGTCCCTGCCCGTGTTCGGGATGCGGCTCACCTCCTCGGGCGAGCGGATGCTCCCGGTGTCGGCGCCCCAGCGGGTGTTCTTCGAGACGCTCGACCGCGACTATCCCGCCCTCGCGACCCCCGCCGCCACCGTCGTCGCCCGCACCTCTCTCGAGAGCGTCTCGGCGTGGGCGACGTCCTCGGTCGCCACCCTCCCCCATGTCACCGCCGTCGAGCCGCGCGACCTCGGTGGGGGGTATGCCGCGGTGTCGGTCACCCTCGACGGCCCTGCCCTCGGCGACCGCGCCGACGCCCTCGTCCACTCCCTGCGCGCGCAGCGGCCCGGCTTCCCGACCTGGGTCACCGGGCAGCAGGCCTTCCAGGTCGACTTCCTCGCCGGCATGGCACAGCGCGCGCCGTATGCCGTGCTGCTCGTCGTCGTCGCGACGTTCGTCCTGCTCTTCCTCATGACCGGGTCGGTCATCATCCCGATCAAGGCGCTCATCCTCAACGTCATGTCGCTCGGTGCCGCGCTCGGCGTCCTCGTATGGGTCTTCCAGGACGGCCACCTCGCCGGGCTCGTCCACTTCGACTCGGTCGGCGCCGTCGAGTCGATGATCCCGTTCCTCGTGCTGGCCTTCGGGTTCGGGCTGTCCATGGACTACGAGGTGTTCCTCCTCTCCCGGATCGCCGAGCTCTACCGCTCCGGGGTGCCGAACGACCAGAGCGTGGCCCTCGGCCTGCAGCGGTCGGGGCGGATCATCACGTCGGCAGCGCTGCTCATCTGCATCGTCTTCGCCGGCTTCGCGGCCGGCCAGCTGCTCGTCATCAAGGAGATCGGCGTCGCCCTCGTGACGGCGGTCGTCATCGACGCGACCCTCGTGCGGATGCTCCTCGTCCCCGCGACGATGACGATCCTCGGCGACTGGAACTGGTGGGCACCGCCGCGGCTGCGACGCTGGCACGACCGGTTCGGCGTCACCGAGTGACGCTGTCGCCTGCCCACGGGCCAGCGCACGGGGCGTGGCTCTCCTGACGCATCCGTGGGTGACGCGCGCGCCGTGGTGAGAGGTGCGGGTCTGGTCGACAGACGGATCGGCAATGGATGGCGATCGGGGTTGCGGGCCACGTCCGCCGAGCACGACCGGCCCCGTCGGCACTGTCGTCACCGACCCATTGCCGGTCGGTGTGTCGTCGGCGGTCCGGCATATCGAGGACGAGGCGGGCCGAGGTCCCCTGCAGGGTGGTCGCCCCTCCGGGTCGACTCCCATCGGGTTGACTCCCCCTCCGGGTCGACTCCCATCGGGTCGGCGTGCCCTCTTCCTGGGAGTTCCCTGTATCAACGCTGAGTGACCGTCCTCCTCACCACCATCGCCATCAGGTGGATGGCCCTGACAGGGAAGGGAACCCATGAACCTCCGTCATCGAGCAAGGACCCGGCTGCGGGTCGCCGTGCCGCTGGCCGGCGTCATCGCCGCCGCCTCGGTCGGCCTCCTCGCGTCCGCGCCGGCCGGTGCCTCGGCTCCGGCCACCTCCACCGTGGCCGGCGGCGCCCGCGTCTCGCCCGACAGCCTCGTGTCGAGCACGGGCCGCGTCATCACCCCGCAGCAGGCGGCCGCCTCGGTCGCCGCCACGCAGGGCCTCGTCAAGGGCAGCCGCCCCAGCCACGGCAAGGTCAAGGACGCCTCGCGGGCCAAGGACCTCTCACCGATGTCGATCATCGGCACGGACAGCCGGTTCCGCGTCACGCCGACGACGAGCTACCCGGCGAGCGCCACAGTCCTCATCGAGCGCAACGGCTCGCTCTGGTGCACCGGCTGGATGATCAGCAAGGACACCCTCCTCACGGCCGGCCACTGCGTCCACAGCGGAGGCTCCGGCGGCACGTGGTACACCGGGCTCACCTTCAAGCCCGGCAGCGACGGCGGCTCGGCCCCCTACGGCACGTATGCCTCACGGGGCACCTGGTCGCTCAACGGGTGGGTCAACAGCGGCAACTGGAACTACGACGCGGCGATCGTCAAGCTGAGCGGCGCCGTCGGCAACACTGTCGGGTGGTACGGCATGTGGTGGCAGAGCGCCAGCCTCAACGGCCTGTTCACCCGGGTCTCCGGCTACCCCGGCGACAAGCCGAAGACGCAGTGGATGTCCTACGACGACGTCCGCGCCACCGAGACCGAGAAGGTCTACTACCAGAACGACACGGTCGGCGGCATGAGCGGCTCTCCCGTCTGGCAGTACCGCGCCGCCGGCTCGGCCTACTGCGGCGGCGGGCCGTGCGCCATGGCGATCCACGCCTACGGGGTCGGAGGCTCCGGCTACGCCGCGACGAACAACAGCGGCACGCGCATCACCCAGGCGAAGTTCACCACCTTCATGAGCATCGTCAACCTGCCCTGATCGCACCGCGATCCGACAGGCCGCTCACGAGAGGTCCGCCGATGTCTTGACGGGCCGCCGGTAGACCCGAAGAATCGGATATACCACGCAATACCGGCGACAGTATGCGGGGCCAGCCTTCCTCGGGATCGCTGGCCCCGCATACCGTCCACCCCGGCGGCCCCCACCCCCTGGACCGTCACCGGCCCCGGCGGGTGGGGCACGGACCCCACCCGACGCCCGAGGCGCCGGCTGCGCCGTCCGGTGCGCCCCGGACCGGACGGCGCCGAGGCCGCCCGGGTCAGGCCCGGCGCAGCACCCCGTCCACCACCGTGCCGACGACCCGGACCTCCGGGAGCTCGTCGGGTGAGGTGGTGAGGACGTCGGCGGCCAGCAGGGTGAGGTCGGCCTGGCCACCCACCCGGATCCGGCCGTGCTCGGCGTCGTCGAAGGAGTCGGCGCGATGTGTCGTATACCCCTCCAGCGCCTGGCGAGCGGTGAGCGCCTCGGCCGGGACGATGGGGTCCTGGGTCGGCTGGCCGGCCTCCCGGCGCAGCTGGGCGTCGGCCATGATCCGCAGCGGCTCGAACGGCGCGACCGGCCAGTCCGATCCCATCGCGACGGTCACCCCGAGGTCACGCAGGCTCCGCAGCCGCCAGGCCCGGTCCACGCGCTCGTCCCCGAGCCGCTGCGACCAGTTGTCGCTGTGGTCGGCGCAGCAGTAGAGCGTGCAGTGGGTGGGCTGCATGCTCGCCGCGATCCCGTGCTCGGCGAAGAAGGTCAGCGTCTCGTCGGGTGCCGTCTCGATGTGCTCGACCCGGTGGGTGACCCCGGCCGGGTTGGGAGCCGCGGCGATCGCCTCGATGACGTGCCGGACGCCGGCGTCGCCGATCGCGTGCGTCGTCGTGCGGATCCCGAGGCCCGAGAGCCGGTGGAGGACGCGGGTGTAGTCCTCCGGGTCGAGCCACAGCGGGCCGGTCGACTCGCCGTTGACGTCCGGGCGCTCCAGCCAGGCGGAGCCGTTGTCGATGGTCCCGTCGATCATGAGCTTGGCCCCGCTGATGCTCCAGCGCCGGCCGCTGCGGCCCTGGAGCGCGATGACCTCGGCGACCCGCTCCTCGGTGTCGCCGGCCTGGATCCAGGGCGACATCATGAGCCGGATGGGCAGGTCGGTCTGCGCCTCCGCGGCTTCGAGCACCTCGAGCATCCCGGGTGTGTAGTCGAGGACCTGGCCCCCGGCCAGCCCGGAGTCGGCCATCGCCCCGAGCAGGTCGAGCAGGCCCCGGGCCCGGTCCTCCAGGGCCGGCGGGGGCACCCGGTCGAGGGCGAGGTCCATCGCCTGCCACTCGATGAGGAACCCCGTGGGAGCACCGTCGTCGTCCACGTCGACCCGCGCCGCCGAGGGGAAGGTCTCCCGTCCGGTGATGCCGCACAGGTCGAGCGCGACGCTGTTGACGACGGCGCTGTGGGCGTCGAACATCCGCACGACCGCGGGTCGGTCGGGCACGGCCGCGTCGATGTCGGCGGCGGTGAGGTTCCGGCCGGCGACGAAGCCGGGATCGAGGCGGTAGCCCAGGACCCACCCCTCCGGGGCCCTGGCCGCCTCCTCCCGCAATGCGGCCAGCAGCTCCTCGAGGCTGGTCACCGCGCTGAGGTTCGCGCCCCGCGCGAGCTCCAGCCCGTAGATCGGGTGGATGTGCGCGTCGACGAGGCCCGGCGTGATGCAGCCCTCGCCGAGGTCGACGACCTCCACCTCGGGTCCTGCCTCGGCGCCGAGCTCCTCGCGTGTCCCGAGGGCGGCGACGCGTCCGTCGCGGACGAGCACCGCCGTCACCGCATCGTCGTCGCCGCCGGTCATCGTGTGCACGGTGTCGGCACACAGGAGGAGCGGCGCGCCCTCCTCCGCGCTCACGCGATCTCCTGCAGGTCCATCTGCGGCGGCTTCCGCCGGAACCCGCCGGTGATGTATGCGAGCTGGCCCGCTCCGACGACCGTCCAGACGAGACCGAGGAGGATCGCGTTGTGCGGCAACGACGTCCAGAGCCAGACGGTGAGGATGAAGCCGATGCCGGGCAGGAGGAAGTAGCGGACCATGTCCCGCGGGCTGCGCCGGTGGTCGTTGATGATGTGGGCCTTGAAGACCGACAGGTTGACCATCGTGAACCCGGTCAGGGCGCCGAAGGAGATGATCGAGATCGCGAAGCTCAGCGGGAGCAGCAGCCCGATGAGGGACACGACGGTGACGACGAGGATCGCGCGCACGGGGGTCTGGGTCTTGTCGTTGAGGACGCCGAAGACGTTGTGCGGGATGACCCGGTCCCGGCCCATCGTGAAGAGGATCCGCGACACCGACGCCTGCGAGGCGAGGGCCGAGCCGAGGGCGCCCGCGACATAGGCGGCGACGAAGGCGTTGGAGAAGGTGCTCCCGCCGGCTGCCTTGATGACCTCGGCCGACGCGGTGTCGACGTCGTGGAAGGAGTGCCAGTCGGGGATGACGAAGTAGGACAGGAGGGCCAGGGCGATGAAGATGAGCCCGCCGATGAGGGTGACGAGCAGGATGCCGCGGGGGATGTCGCGCAGCGGGTTGCGAGCCTCCTCCGACAGCGTCGACACGGCGTCGAAGCCGAGGAAGGACAGGCAGAGGATCGCCGCCCCGGTCAGCAGGGTCCCGAGGTCCGCGCCGCCGCCGAAGACGGAGTTCCACGGGTTGGGGATCGAGCCGCTGCCGCTCGCCGACCGCAGGACGAGCACGGCGAAGACGACGCAGAAGACGACCTGGACGAGCACGAACACCGTGTTCATCCGGCTCACCGAGGTGATGCCCCTGATGTTGAGCCCGGTCACGAGGCCGAGGGCCACCAGGAAGAAGATCCACGAGGGGATGTCGGGGAAGGCGGTGTTGAGGTAGAGCCCGATGAGCATGTAGTTGATCATCGGCAGGAGGATGTAGTCGAGCAGCAGGGCCCAGCCGGTGAGGAAGCCCAGGGCACCGCCGAAGGTCCGCTGCGAGTAGGTGTACGCGCTCCCGGCCACCGGGTAGCGACGCGACATCACGCCGTAGCTCACGGCCGTGAACATCATCCCGAGCAGGGTGAGGACGTAGGACCCGACGAGGTGGTTGTTCGTCAGCTTCGCGACCGGGCCGAGGGTGGAGAACACGGTGAGCGGCACCATGTAGGCGACGCCGAACAGCACGATGGCGGGCAGCCCGAGGACGCGCTTGAGGTGCGCCTCGTGGGGCTCGGAGCCGCTGGGCGTCTGCTCGTCGACGTCGGGGCCGTCGGGTTGGGAGATGGACTCTGTCATGGGGACTCCGGTCGGGGTTGAGGTCTGGGCAGGGGATGGCGGGCGAGAAGCCCCTCGATGAGCGCGTCGAGGCCGAGGTCCAGGGCCTCGGCGGACGCCGCGAGGTTGGCGGCATACGCCCGGGCATAGGCGGGCACCGCGAGGGGGTCGTCCGGGGTCATGTACCCCGGGGGCGACCGACGGTCGAGCACGCTGCCGATGCACAGCGACTCGAGGGCGAGCAGGGTGGGCATGACCTGGTCGACCGGCCAGCCCGCATCGTCGAGGAGGGTGCAGAACGCGTCGTAGGTCCGCATGACGGTGGGTTGGTGGCCCATCGGGAGGATGGCGATGGCGGCGGTCGCCTCCGGATGGAGCGGCAGGAACGCCGCGACATAGGAGCGCGCGAACGCCCGGAGGGCGACCGGCCAGGGACGGACCGCGAGGGTGGAGCGGTCCATGGACTCCGCGACGATGTCGCGGACGGCGTTGAGGACGTCGTCCTTGTTCGAGACGTGGTTGTAGAGGGACGCGGTGCGCACGCCGAGGTCTCCGGCGAGGTCGCTCATCCGCAGGTGCCGGGGCGGGATGACGCTGAGTCGGCGGTATGCCGCCCGGGCGATCTGACCGCGGGTCAGGACGGGGTCCGCTGGCCGCCCGGCCCGGCGCACAGATCCCATCCGACTCTCCGATCCCGCGGACCACGAGGCTGACGGCATCCGCGTGACGGGCATTCCATAACTAAACTTGTTCGTTTATCAAGGAGGTGTCCGAGGGGCGGTCACTCGGAGGAAGCCCAGAGGAAGCCCAGAGGTGGGCGAATGGGGGGCTGATGTGGGGCTGATGTGGAGGTTACTCAGGAGTATTCGCTGGCTGGACAGCGAATACTCCTGAGTAACCTCCACGGTGACGCCGGTTCAGGGCTGCGACCGCATGCGTCGCGACGGAGTGGACGTTCTCCCCCTCCAGAGCCGAGATCGCCGGAGAGGGAACACGCCACTCGAGCGGACGGCCGGAGGGATGACGTCAGTCGCTGGTTCGTGGTCCGGCCGGGGTAGACGCCCACTCGAGCGGACGGCCGGAGGGATGGCGTCAGTCGCTGGTTCGTGGTCCGGCCGGACGGGCAGCCTCCGGGAGGCCGACCCCGATCCGGGCCAGGTCGGAGCGGAGCCCCTCCGCGCCGGACGCCGGGTCGTGCCGGACGGCCCGGATCCCGAGGGCGGCCGCCCCCGCGACGTTCTCCGGGAGGTCGTCGACGAAGCCGACCCGCCGAGGGTCCACCGCCGCGGCCCCGAGGTCGCGGGACACGCCGGCGAGGACCCGTTCGAAGTACCGCGTCGACGGCTTGGCCGCCCCCACCTCGTTGGAGTAGAAGACCCCGTCGAACCACGCGTCGTAGGCGTGCGTGCGGCGCATGTATGCCGTGCGGTGGTCGTGCTGGTTCGTCGCGAGGTAGCAGCGCACCCCGGTCCGCCGCAGCTCCCCGATGACGGCGATCGCCTCGTCGTCCACCTCGAAGGTCTCCCAGAGGGCGAGGAGGTCCTCGACGGTGGTCGTCGCCCGCGGGTGGTCGCGCAGCACCCGCGCGAGCGCGTCCCGCATCGGCTCCCGGCCCGACATCGCCGGGGCCTCGGCCCGGAACACGGCCTCCGGGAACCCCGGGCCGCCGATCGCCTCGAGGCGCTCCTCCCAGTCCGGCAGCCCCTCCGTGAGGTGCTGGAGGACCCCGTCGGCGTCCCAGAGCATGGCCAGGAGCGGACCTGCCGGGTCGCCCACGGTCAGGACTCCGCGGAGGGCACGGCAGCGGGCCGCGTGTCCACCCCGGGCGCCTCGACAGCCCCGGGCGTCTCGGCAGCCTGGGGCCGCGCGTCCACCCCTGCCTCCCTGCGCTGCTGGGCGGTGATCGGCGCGGGCGCGTCGGTCAGCGGGTCGTAGCCCCCGCCGGACTTGGGGAAGGCGATGACGTCGCGGATCGAGTCGGCCCCGGCGAGGAGCATGACGATCCGGTCCCAGCCGAAGGCGATGCCCCCGTGCGGCGGCGCGCCGAACTTGAACGCGTCGAGGAGGAACCCGAACTTCTCCTGGGCCTCCTCCTCGGACAGGCCCATCATCGCGAAGACCCGCTCCTGGACGTCACGGCGGTGGATACGGATCGAGCCGCCGCCGATCTCGTTGCCGTTGCAGACCAGGTCGTAGGCATAGGCGAGCGCCGAGCCGGGGTCGGTGTCGAAGGTGTCGAGGAACTCCGCCTTCGGCGAGGTGAAGGCGTGGTGCACCGCCGTCCACGCCCCCGCGCCGACCGCGACGTCACCGGCTGCGACGGCCTCGGACGTCGGCTCGAACAGCGGCGCGTCGTTGACCCACAGGAGCGACCACGCCGACTCGTCGACGAGCCCGCAGCGCCGCCCGATCTCGAGCCGGGCCGCGCCGAGCAGGGACCGCGTCGACTTCACCGGGCCGGCGCCGAAGAAGACGCAGTCCCCCGGCACCGCCCCGACGTGGGCCGCGAGGCCGGCGAGCTCGGTCTCGGAGAGGTTCTTGGCGACGGGCCCGGTGAGCGTGCCGTCCTCCTGGACGAGGACGTAGGCGAGCCCGCGGGCGCCCCGCTGCCGGGCCCAGTCCTGCCAGGCGTCCAGCTGCTTACGGGGCTGGGCGGCGCCGCCGGGCATGACGACGGCCCCGACGTACTGCGCCTGGAACACCCGGAACGGCGTGTCCGCGAAGTAGTCGGTGCAGTCGGTCAGCTCCTGGCCGAAGCGCAGGTCCGGCTTGTCCGACCCGTAGCGGGCCATCGCCTCGGCATACGTCATCCGGGGGAACGGCGTGACGAGGTCGACCCCGATCGTCCGCCACAGCGCGACGGCGATCGCCTCGCCCAGCTCGAGGATGTCCTCCTCGGTGACGAACGACATCTCGATGTCGAGCTGGGTGAACTCCGGCTGCCGGTCGGCCCGGAAGTCCTCGTCACGGTAGCAGCGCGCGATCTGGTAGTAGCGCTCCATGCCGGCGACCATGAGCAGCTGCTTGAACAGCTGCGGGCTCTGCGGGAGGGCGTACCACGACCCCGGCGCGAGCCGGGCGGGCACGAGGAAGTCGCGCGCCCCCTCCGGGGTGGACCGGGTCAGCGTCGGCGTCTCGATCTCGACGAAGTCGCGCGCGGCGAGGACCGACCGGGCGGCGGCGTTGACCTTCGAGCGCAGCCGGATGGCGTGCCCGGCGTTGTGGTCGCCGGGGCGGCGCAGGTCGAGGTAGCGGTAGGTCAGGCGGGCCTCCTCCCCCACGGTGACCCGCTCGTCGATCTGGAAGGGCAGCGGCGCGCTCGGGTTGAGCACCTCGAGGCTCTCGGCCACGACCTCGACCTCGCCGGTCGGCAGGTCGGGGTTCGCGTTGCCCTCGGGCCGTCGCTCGATCCGCCCGGTCACGAGGATGCAGTACTCGTTGCGCAGGTCGTGCGCCCCGCCCTCGTCGAGCACCTCGTCCCGCGCGACGACCTGGACGACGCCGCTCGCGTCGCGCAGGTCGAGGAAGGCCACGCCGCCGTGGTCCCGCCGCCGGGCCACCCAGCCCGCGAGGGTGACGGTCTGGCCTGCGTGGCCGGCACGGAGCGTGCCGGCCTCATGGGTGCGGAGCACGGGAGATGTCCTAACGCCTGGGTGGGGTGGGATGGTCGGTATGCCGCGCACGGGCATACCGATCCATTCTAGGGAATGCGACGACCGGGCCGAGGCGGCGCCTCGACCGTCTCGGCGACACGCCGGGCGCCACCCGGTGCCCGCACAGCGGACGAATAGCATCGGGACAGTGAACGGGATGGGCGGGACGCACGTGGGCAGGCCGGGGGTGTCCCGGCGCGCGGTGCTCGGCGGGCTCGGGGCGGGGGCCCTCGGCCTGGCCGGGTGCAGCCTCGGGGACGACTCCCTCGTCCCGGGTGCCGGCGGCCCCCACGACCCCGTCGGGGTCCGGACCGACGGGAGCGCGACGGCGCTCGGCGCCGGCTCCACCGACCCGTATGCCGCGACCCGGGCCCTGCTCACCCGCGCCACGACCGTCGTGGTCACCGGCCCGACGCCCGCCGACAGCGCCCGCGGAGCCCGGGTGGCCCGGGCGCTCG
>JBDIAL010000089.1:0-13374 GCA_039812405.1 Nostocoides sp. | reverse complement strand
CCGAGGCGGACCTTGCCAGAGCCCCAGCGGACCACGGGGCGGCCGAGGCGGACCTTGCCAGAGCCCCAGCGGACCACACGGCGGCTGGGGCGGACCACGCCAGACCCCCCGCGACCCAGACCAGGGCCGGATCCGTCCACACCGAGTTGGGGCCGTCGGTCGTCGAGGTCTGGTGGGCTCGGCTGTCCGACCTGCGGGACGACCCCGACTGGGGCACCGGCCTCCTCGTCGGCCCCGAGCGGGAGCGGGATGCCGCCTACCGGCTCGTCGACGACCGGCGGCGCTTCCGCACCGGCGTCGTGCTCACCCGGCTCGTCCTGGCCCGGCTGCTGGCGACGGACCCGCGGGCGGTCGTCCTCGACCGGGCCTGCCCCCACTGCGGGCGGCCGCACGGAAAGGTGCGCTCCCCCGGCACGGGTCTGCACCTCTCGCTCACCCACAGCGCGGACCTCGTCGGTCTCGCGGTGTCCCGCACGGGACCGGTCGGCCTCGACGTCGAGCAGGTGCGCCCCGTCGAGGTCGCCGGACTGCTCGGAGCGACGCTGTCGGCCGCCGAGCTGCCCTGGTGGACCGTCCACGGGACGACCGACCATCGCGCGTTCCTCCGCACCTGGACCCGCAAGGAGGCGGTCGTCAAGCTCACCGGGGAGGGCCTGCGCAGGCCGCTGCCCGAGGTCGTCGTCAGCCCACCCGACACGGCGCCCCGGCTCCTCGCCCTCCCCGGCGAGGCGGTCGCTCCCGACGAGACGGTCACTCCCGGTGGGCCCGCCATCCCCTCCCAGGCGGTCACTCTCGACCAGGCCCTCGCTCCCGGTCAGCCGGCCCCGGACGACCCGATCACGCTCGTCGACCTCGTGGGCCGGTCCGGGTACTGCGCCGCCCTAGCCGTCCGGTCCCGCGGGGCGGTGCAGGTCGTGGAGTGCGACGCCTGCGCCCTCGGCCTCGTCGACCCCTCGAGCGTGCCGGCCGCCCCGCCGCGCAGCTGACCGCGCCGTCACGACCGCGGGCGAGACCCACCCGGCTCCGTCCGGCACGGCCCGGGCGCGACGGCCAGGCGTCATCAGGGGCTCGCTGTCAGTGGATGGGCCTACCGTCAGGGATGGACGGTCGGCCGACAGCGGCTGACCGCGGACCGACGGAGGAGCACCATGGGCAGCAGGCTCAACCCCTACATCCACTTCCGGGACACCGCGCGCGACGCGCTGACGTTCTACGCCGGCGTGCTCGGCGGCGAGCCGACGATCATGACGTTCGGCGGGTTCGGCATGGATGACGAGGCCGTCGCGGGTCTCGTCATGCACGGACAGCTCGAGACCCCGGCCGGCTACACGATCATGGCCTCCGACACCCCGCCCGGCATGACGCTGCCGTCCGGCTCGTCGGTCACCATCTCCCTGTCCGGTGACGACGCCGAGGCCCTGCGCGGCTACTTCGCCGGCCTGTCGGAGGGCGGCACCGTCAACGCCGCACTGGAGAAGCAGTCCTGGGGCGACGAGTTCGGGCAGCTGACGGATCGCTTCGGCGTCTCCTGGCTCGTCGACATCGCCGGCCCCGCCGCCGACGCCGCGAGCTGACACCCACGCCCGGGCCCCGGTCCCGGCCTCGCCGAGTCCCCGCCACACGTCCTGATACGGCTCGGGTCCCGGCCCGATCGAGTCCTCACCGCCCGTCCCGGCACGGCTCCGGTCCGATCCGATCGGGCCTCGACCTCGCCGCGCGCGGGTCACCGCCGCGAGCCGGCCTAGTAGCCTCCGGGCATGGCGAGACCGCACCCCGAGGCCCGGGCCGAGCGCGCGCTGTTCACCCGCCTCGTCGACGACGCCGGGGCGCTGCCGCCCTCCCGTCGCACCCTCACCGAGGCCGTCGCCTTGCACCGGGAGCTGCGGGAGCGGCCGTATGCCGATCTCGTCGGCCCGCTGCTCGTCCGGACGACCTGCCTCGGCGACCTCGTCGACGGGATGACCCAGGGGGCCCGCCGCTCCCAGCCCCTCCCGGTCCTCGTCGTCGCCGAGACGGGCATCGACGTCGGCTATGTCGCAGAGGCGATCGACGCCCTCGAGGACACCCCGGTCATCCCGGTCGGCGTCGAGGTGGGGCCGGGGACCGACTGGCGGGCGCTCCTGCCGCGTGGCCTGCCCCTGGCCGTCGGGGTCCCCCGTGGCGCGAGCATGGAGACCGCGCTCGCCGACCTCGCACGGGAGGCGAGCGACGACGTCCCGCTCCAGGCGGTGTTCCGCCCCCGGCCGGCCGGGGAGCTCCCCTGGGCCGACGAGGTCGAGCTCGCGACGTTCATCCGCGCCAGTGTCGACCACGACCTCGGGTTCAGCCTGTCCGGCGGCATCCTCCACGCCGTCCGCGGCCGGTACCTCAAGGGCGGTCACGAGCAGGAGCAGCACGGCGTGCTCAACGTGCTCCTCGCGGTCCGCTGGGCACTCAACGGCGACGACGTCGACGAGCTCGTGCCGCTCATGGCGGAGCACGACGCGACCGAGCTGGTCGCCGCCGTGACCCGGATGAGCGCGGCCGACGCGGCCATCACGCGCGCCTTCTTCACGGCATACGGGTGCAAGCAGGTGATGGGCCCGGTCGGTGAGCTGGCCGACCTCGGTCTCGTCGACCTCAGCGCCGCGGCTGGGGCCCCCTGACGACGACCGTCCCCGCCATGAGGTCGTGGAGGGCCTGCCGTCGGGGCTGCCACAACGGGTAGAGGTGGTCCATGGCCCACAGGATCGACAGGACGGTGCTGACGAACGGCACGACCCCGAGGACGGCGTTCGCGAAGGGGATGAGGTAGCGCACCGCCGCCGTGCGCGCATCGACCGGCCCCGGGTGGGCGAGCCGCCGGACGCTGATGCCGACGGCCGACTTGCCCGGGGTCGCCGCGCGCCGGGTGAGGAACGCCATGCTGTAGACGAGCCCGACGACCCCCGAGATGACGAGGTAGACCGCCATCCAGTGCAGGTTGGCGTCGCTGTAGGCGATGGAGAACGGCACCGTCTCACCCCGCTCCGCGGCGTGGATGACGTTCTCCAGCTGGGGCTCGATGGACAGGTAGATCGCCCAGCCACCGAGGAGCAGGCTGATGAGCAGCTTGATGATCCCGTCGAGGAACCAGGCCGCGACGCGCTGGCCGTACGACGCCAGCGGGACACCGTCGGGAGTCGTCGGGCCGCGGAGCGGCATGGGCTGCTGGTAGCCCGGCGGCTGCTGGTACAGGGGCTGCTGGTGGGAGGGCGGCTGCCCCTGCTGGGGCGCGGACGGCGGAGAGGGCCGACCGGCTGCCGACCCCTGGGTGGGGACGCCGTAGGGGTTGAGCGGGGGGTCGCCCGCCGCCGGGCGCCCCTGAACCGGCGCGGTGGGCGGGGCCGTGCCAGTGGCCGGGCCCGACCCCGACTGGTCGGACGACGGCGGCGCCGCGATGTCGGCGCGCGGCGTCGTGTGACGGGTCCACACGATGCCGTCGAAGTACCGCAGGAGCGCGGGGTCCTGCGGGTCGTCGTACCAGCCCGGCGACGTCGGGTTGCTCATGGCCCGAAGCCTCTCACGCCGGCGCGCGGCGCCAGGCACGCGGGACGGCGACGAGGGCGTAGCGTCAGGGTGTGGGCGAGGTCGAGGACTACCTGCGAACGGTCGACGGCGCGGACCGGGCCGCGTTGGAGCGCGTCTACGCCGTCGCCCGGGAGGTCGTGCCCGAGGCGGTGGAGGGCACGAGCTATGCGATGGCCGCGCTCCTCTACCGTGGCAAGGGACTCCTCGCCACGGTGCGCGCTCGGCGGTTCCTCTCGCTCTACCCTTTCAGCGGTGCCGTCGTCGCCTCCCTCGCCGACGCGCTCGGCGACTTCGAGACGACCACCGGGAGCATCCACTACTCCGCCGACCACCAGCTGCCGGAGTCCACCCTGCGCCGGATCGTCGCCACCCGACGGGACGAGATCGACGCCCGGGGGCGCTAGCGGCCTCTGCCCCGCTCCGCGCCGCGCCCTCCCCAGCCGTTCGAGGTATGCGAGGACCACCGCAGCGACATCGAACACCTCCACCCAACGGGACCCCCGGCCGATCGAGGTGATCGAAGGCCACCGCAGCGACATCGAACACCTCCACCCGACGGGACCCCCAGCGCCCAGCCCCCGGGCAGCGGGTCAGCGGTCGGGGTCCCCCGGTCGAGCCCGTCCCCGACCGGGCTCCGGGTCGAGGCCGGAGGCGAGGACCTCGGCGAGGTGCAGGGCCCGGCGCGGCGTGCCCTGGGCGATCTGGGTGCGACAGCTGAACCCGTCGGCGACGACGACCGTCGAGGCTCCGGCCGACCGGACGGCCGGCAGGATGACGCGCTCCCCCACCGCCCGCGACAGCTCGGCGTGACCGTCCTCGAAGCCGAAGTTGCCGGCCAGCCCGCAGCACCCCGAGTCCGGCACCGTCGCCGTGACACCGGCGGCGGCGAGCAGGGCCCGGTCGGGGTCGAAGCCCATGACGGCGTTCTGGTGGCAGTGCACCTGGACCAGGGCCTCCCCGCCCACCTGCGGCGGAGCCCAGTCCGGCGCCCGCTCGGCGAGCAGCTCGGCGAGGGTCCGCACCGAGCCCGCGGCGAGCCGTCCGAGCTCGGCCCCCCGGCCGTCGCCGCCGGCGAGCAGGTCCGGCCCGTCGTGCCGCAGCATGGCGGTGCAGCTCGGCTCGAGGCCGACGACCGGTATGCCGTCGCGCAGCTCTCCCTCGACGGCCCGCAGCGAGCGGCGCAGGACCCGTCGGGCCACCCCGAGCTGGCCGGTCGAGACCCACGTGAGGCCGCAGCACACCGGGCGCCTCGGCGCGACGACCTCGAACCCGGCGTCCTCGAGCACGGCGACGGCGGCCCGCCCGACCTCCGGCGACAGCCGGTTGGTGAACGTGTCGGGCCAGAGCAGCACCGGCCCTCGGGGCGCCGGGGACGTGCCCCACGGCGAGGGACGGCGCGCGAGCCACGAGGTGAGGGACTCCCGCGCGAAGACGGGCAGCGAGCGGCTGGCGTCGATGCCGCCCGCTCTCCTGATCGCGGGGGCCAGCCGGGAGCCGAGCACCCGGTTGGCGGCCCGTGGCATACCGGAGGCCAGGGCGGCGGACACGGGCAGCCAGCCCATCGACCAGTGCGAGCGGGGCCGGCGCCACGGGCGGCCCTTGTAGTGCTGATGGGTGAACTCGGCCTTGTAGGTCGCGATGTCGACGTCGACGGGACAGTCGCCGAGGCAGCCCTTGCACGAGAGGCACAGGTCGAGGACGTCGAGGACCTCCGTCGAGCGCCACCCGTCCGTGACGAGCGTGCCCTCGACCATCTCCCACAGCAGGTGGGCGCGCCCGCGCGTCGAGTGCCGCTCCTCCCGCGTCACCTGGTAGCTCGGGCACATGGTGCCCCCACCGGACTGGCGGCACTTGCCGACGCCGACGCAGCGGCGCTGGGCCTGGGCGAACGAGCCGGCGTCGGCGGCATACGCGAACGCAGTGGACAGGACGCGCAGGTGGGCCGGCCCGTGGTGGCGCAGGTCGGTCTCGAGCGGCGGCGGGTCGACGACGATCCGCGGGTTGAGGGCGTCCCGGGGGTCCCACACCCGCTTGACCTCGCCGAAGACGCGCATCGCGTCGGCGCCGTACATCCGCGCGACGAGCTCGCCGCGGGCCCGCCCGTCGCCGTGCTCCCCGGACACCGAGCCGCCGAGGGAGACGACGAGGTCGGTCGCGTCCTCGAGGAAGGCGCGGTAGCGGACGATGCCCGGGTCGGTCATGAGGTCGAAGTCGAACCGCATGTGCATGCAGCCCTCCCCGAAGTGCCCGTATGCCGCCGTGGAGACGCCGTGCCGGGCCATCACCTCCTCGAGCCGGCGGAGGTACTCCCCGAGCCGCGGGACGGGCACCGCCGCGTCCTCCCAGCCGCCCCAGGCCTCGGACCCGTCGAGGCGGCGCGTCGCGAGCCCGGTGCCGTCCCGACGGCAGGCCCACAGGACGGCCTGGGCCCGCGGGTCGGTGACGACGTTCATCGTCGCGCTCGGGCACGCGTCACGGGCCGCGTCGGCGAGGGCCCGGGCCGCGACGTCGGCCTCGTGCGGCGTGTCGGCGCCGACCTCGCACAGCAGCCAGACCTCGCCCTGCGGCAGCCCTGCCGCCACGGCTCCCTCCCGGACGTCGGGCCGCAGCCGCTGCAGGAGGGGCGAGCTGATCGACTCGACCGTCAGCGGGCCGAACGGCAGCAGCGTCGGCACGATGTCCGCCGCCGCCGTCGTGTCGGGGAACCCGAGGACGAGCAGGGCCAGGTGGGCCGGGACGGGCGTGAGCGCGAGGGTGGCCCGCAGCGTCGTCGCGAGCGTGCCCTCCGAGCCGCAGAGCAGCTTGGGCAGGTCGAGACGGCCGGGCGCGAGGTGCTGGAGCGCATAGCCGGAGATCTGCCGGCTGAAGGTCCCGAACCGCCGCTCGACGAGCAGCCGGTGTCGATCCCCGATCCCCGCGAGCCGCGCCTCGAGGTCTCCCGCGTCCCCGACGACCGCGGGCTGCGCTGGCCCGTCGACCCCCGGAGAGCACAGGGCGAGACGCCGGCCGTCCCCCGTGACGACCTCGAGCCGACGCACCGAGTCGGCCGTCGTGCCCCAGGCGACCGAGTGGGTGCCGCACGCGTTGTTCGCGATCATCCCGCCGAGGGTGGCCCGACTGCCCGACGACGGGTCGGCGCCGAAGGCCAGCCGGTGCGGGCGGGCGGCGCCGAGCAGGTCGGTGAGCACGACCCCCGGCTCGACGACGGCCGTCCTCGTCGTGGGGTCGAGGTCGAGGATGTGGTCGAGGTGACGGGAGACGTCGACGACGACCCCGCCGAGGCAGTTCCCGGCCATCGAGGTGCCCCCGCCCCGCATCGCGACCGGGGCGCCCGCCTCCCGGGCGCAGGCGAGGGTGTCGACGAGGGCCTCGACGTCGCGCGGCACGACGACGAGGTCGGGCACGACCCGGTAGCTCGAGGCGTCCGTCGTGTAGAGCGCCCGGTCGCCCGCGCCGTCCAGCACGTCGGCGCGCACCTCGCGGCGCAGCCGAGCGGCGAGCCGGGCGGGGTCGGGCCGGGCGGCGGATGGCATACCGACAGTCTCCCCGACCCGGGGCAGGGCGGGGTGCCCGGGCCGTCGCGCTGCCCCGCGACCGCTCAGCGGCGCCGGTTGAAGACCATGTGGGTCACCCCTCTCGGGGACGCGGCCGCCTCGACGGTGAACCGGTCCTCCAGGCCCTCCAGCCCGTCCCACAGCCGCACTCCGCGGCCGAGCACGATCGGCACGAGTCCCACGTGGAGGTGGTCGACGAGGTCGGCCGCGAGGAACTCCCGGACCACCGTCGGGCCGCCGCCGATCCGGACGTCGAGCCCGCCCGCCGCCTCCCGGGCCTGCTCCAGCGCCTCGGCGGGGGTCGCGTCGACGAAGTGGAAGGTGGTCCCGCCCTCCATCTCCAGGCTCGGCCGGGGGTGGTGGGTGAGGACGAAGACCGGCGTGTGGAACGGCGGGTTGTCGCCCCACCAGCCACGCCAGTCCAGGTCGTCCCACGGACCGCGCTGGGGCCCGAACTTGTTGCGCCCCATGATCTCCGCCCCGATGCCGGGGTAGAACCGCGAGGCGAACGCGTTGTCGACGCCGTCCGGTCCGCGCTCCAGGCCGTGCATCGCGTGGAACGAGTCCGTGTCGATCATCCAGTCCAGCAGCCGGCTCCCGGCGTGCCCGAACGGCTCCTCCAGCGTCTGGGGCTCGCCCGTGGCGAAGCCGTCGAGAGAGACGCCGAGATTGTGCACGCGGACGAGCGACACGGTCTGCTCCTTGCTGTCGACGGGGCCGCGGTGCCCCGGGTGCTGACAGTATGCCGACCGAGCCCCGTCTCAGCGCTGGGTCGAGGTATGCGGTGTCCCTGCGATGGTCCTGGCATCCCTCGACCGGCCCCTCGAGACCCGTGGGGGTGGGCGATAGCCTCTCCTCGTGGGCTCGGCTCAGGCTCGGGATGGTGACAGCAGGCTGATCTCGGACGGCACGACGCCGCTGGCTGTCGGACGTCGTGCCGCGCCCGGCTCCGTCCATCAGACCGCCTACCTGCGTCGGCATGCGGCCCACAGCGAGGCCGAGGTCAAGGCCCGGGCGCGCCGCGAGGGGCGGATCACCTACCACGCTCACGTCGGGTCGACCGACTGGCCCTCGACCGCGGCCGCGCTGCGCGACATCGAGGCGGGCCTCGCGGAGCACGGGTGGGCCTGCGACCGGTTCGGGCTGACGCTGTCACGGTCGATGAGCTTCGAGGAGGACGCCCGAGCAGCCGTGGCGAAGGAGACCGGCCCGGTCCTCGCCCCGGAGGACTGGAGCCAGGTCGGGGAGGCCGCGGCCATCCAGCCGCACCTGGGCGACTTCATGATCGGCACCCCCGCAGGGGCCGCCCATGCCCGTCTGGCCCTAGCCGCCGGGGTGACGACGATCGGCAACCTCGGACAGTACTTCGCCTTCGAGGTGCCGGGACAGGACGCCCTCCAGGTCACCCGGGCAACGGTCGAGGCCCTCGGGATGATGGCTGCCTGGCGTGATCGCGGAGCGCTCGTGCACTCCTATCTCGACGACGGCGTGGCGATGCAGGCCAGCCACTACGGCAGCTATGTCGGGTGGGCCGCGCTCGAGCGGTACGTCGTCGAGGACCTGTGCGGGGCCCGGCTCGCGCACTGCTACGGCGGCCTGATCGACGACCCCTGGCACCGGGCCGTGGTGCACCTCGCGATCGACGACGTGCACGATCGCGACCATCTCGGGTCGATGGTCTACGGCAACACCGTCGACATGCGGGCCGGGGACCGCGCGCACAACGCGGAGGTGCTCCGCCGATATCTCACCGTGGACCTCGCCGCGCAGCTCCGGCGCCCGACCGGGAGCGCCGTCCACCCGGTCCCGCTCACCGAGGCCGATCGGGTGCCCACCGGCGCCGAGAACCTCGAGGTGCAGCTGATCGCCCACGAGCTCGAGACCGAGGTGCGTCGCTCCGGTGCGCCCGTCGACTGGGACCGGGCCGAGCGACGCGCCGCCGCGGTGAGCGCATACGCCCTGGCCTTCCGGGACGCGACGATCCGTCTGCTCGCCGACGACGGGGTCGACCCCACCGATCCGGTCGCCGTGCTCCTGGCGCTGCGGAGTCTCGGCATGACCCGCCTCGAGCAGCGCCTCGCGCAGCGCCTCCGGCTCACCGCGCCGCGCGGGGTCGCCGCCCTCGTGCCGTGGAAGGCGCGCCATGTCGGACTGATGGTCGCCGGCTCGGCCGGCATGGTCCCGGATCTGCGAGGCATGCGGATCGTGCTCGCGGTGCTGGACGTCCACGACGTCGCGCGAGACGCGCTGCTGACCACGCTCCCGCGCGCTGGTGCGGAGGTCGTCGTGCTGCCGGCCAGCTCGACCCCCGCGGGAGTGGTGCACGTCGCGGTGGACGAGGACGCGGACGCCATCGTGCTGGGCACCTACAACGGCGCTGCGCTGACGGTCGGCCGGGAGGTCCGCGCCGCGCTCGACCGCTCCGGCTACGACGGGCCGGTGATCATGGGCGGCAGGCTCAACGAGGACACCGGCGGCGAGTCGCCCGTCGACGTCGTCGACGACCTGGTCGCGCTCGGCCTCGCGCCGGTCTCGACGCTCGCCGACGCCTACCGGCTCCTGGAGCCGCTCGCGCGGCGAAGGGCCACGCCGGCCGGGTCGGTCAGCGACGGCCGACGAACCAGCGGCGGATCCGGTCGATCCGGGCGGTGACCTCCTCCGAGGTGGCCGTGGCGAGCTCGGGACCGCCGCAGGCCCGGCGCAGGTCGACGTGGATCGAGGCGTGCGACGCGCCCGTCTTGCGGGCGTAGGCCGCGACGAGCGCGTTGAGCTCCTTGCGCTGGGTGGCGAGGGCGCGGTGCTGCGAGACCGGCTGCGGGGCGGACCGTCTCGGCCGGGCGGCCAGGTGGCGGGCCTGCCGCTCGCGGAGCAGGTCGGTCACCTGGTGCGGCTCGAGGAGACCGGGCAGCCCGAGGTAGTCCTCCTCCTCGACGGAGCCGGCCGCGGCCCCGAGGCCGAACTGCTGGGCGTCGAAGAGCACGTGGTCGAGCTCGGCCCGGGACCCGAGCGCCTCGAACGCGCCCCGGCTGTCCAGGGCCGCCTCGGCCCGGTTGGCTGCCGCGACGAGCCGGTCCTCCTCCGCGTGGAGGGAGTCCTCCGCGGCCCATGTCCCGGCGACGTCGTCGGCCCCGGGCGCCGGGCGGTCGAGGGCGTGGTCGCGCTCCTCCTCGAGGCGGGCCGCGTGCTCGAGGATGACGGGCACCGACGGGAGGAAGACCGAGGCGGTCTCGCCGCGCCGCCGGGCCCGGACGAACCGGCCCACCGCCTGGGCGAAGAAGAGCGGGGTGGAGGTCGACGTCGCATACACACCGACGCAGAGCCGTGGCACGTCGACGCCCTCGGACACCATCCGGACGGCGACGAGCCACCGCGAGGTCGACGCGGCATATGCCTCGATCCGTCCCGAGGCGCCGGAGTCGTCGGAGAGGACGACGGTCGGCTGCTCGCCGGTGAGGCCCTGCAGGATCCGGGCGTAGGAGCGGGCAGCCGTCTGGTTCGACGCGATGACCATGGCCCCCGCGTCGGGGACGTGGCGGCGGACCTCGGTGAGCCGCCGGTCGGCGGCCGCGAGGACGGCGGGGACCCACTCGCCCTTGGCGTCGAGCGCCGTCCGCCAGGCCTGGGCCGTCAGGTCCTTCGTCAGCGGCTCCCCGAGCCGGGCCGCCACCTCGTCGCCCGCCCGGGTGCGCCACCTCATGTCCCCGCCGTAGGCGAGGAAGAGGACGGGCCGGACGACGCCGTCGCGCAGCGCCTCGGCATACCCGTAGGCATGGTCGGACGCCGAGCGGAGCGTCCCCTGCTCGTCGAGCTCGTAGCGGACGAACGGGATGGGGTTGGTGTCGGAGCGGAACGGCGTCCCGGTGAGGGCGAGGCGCCGGGTGGCCGGCTCGAAGGCCTCGCGGATGGCGTCGCCCCACGACTTCGCGTCGCCGCCGTGGTGGATCTCGTCGAGGACGACGAGCGTCGGCACCTGCTCGGTGCGGCGGCGGTGCAGGCCGGGACGGGTCGCGACCTGGGCGTAGGTCACGGCGACGCCGTCGTAGTCCCGCGAGCTCTCGCCCACCGCGTTGGAGAAGCGGGGGTCGAGGCTGATCCCGACCCGGGCGGCCGCGTCGGCCCACTGCGTCTTGAGGTGCTCGGTGGGCGCGACGACGGTGACGGCGCGCACCTCCCCCCGCTGCATGAGCTCGACGGCGACCCGCAGCGCGAACGTCGTCTTCCCCGCACCCGGCGTCGCGACGGCGAGGAAGTCCCGCTCGCCCGCCGCGAGGTAGGCGCGCAGCGCGGCCTGCTGCCACGCGCGCAGCTTGTCCGCGGTCCCCCAGGCGGCCCGCTCGGGGAAGGCCGGGGAGATGTGGGAGAGCCCTCGCGCGGACGGATGGGACGGCGACGGCTCGGACATGGCCGGACCACCCTAACCAGGGGAGCCGGACGGCCCCGGACCGGCCCGCGTGGCGGGCGGGCGTGTCGGGCCGCCCCCGGGGCTCAGCCCTCGTCGCCGTCCTCGGGCGGGAAGAGCTCGTCGAGGATCTCCCGGCAGGTCGGGCAGACCGGGAACTTCTGCGGGTCCCGCCCGGGCACCCACACCTTGCCGCACAGCGCGACGACGGGGGCGCCGGTGAGCGCCGACTCCATGATCTTGTTCTTGTCCGCGTAGTGGGCGAACCGCTCGTGGTCCCCCGGCTCCTGGACCTGCGGCAGGGGCGCGGTCGAGGTCCGCTCGAGGACGGCGGTCTGCGTCTGCGGGCCGTCGGGGCCGCCCGGGGCCAGGGGTTCGTCGAGGGAGTTCCGCGGCTGGGTCATCGACCCATCGTATGCCGGGCCGCGGGTCGGTCAGTTGAGCTCGGGGTCCGCGGGGTAGGTCGCCATCCAGGCCAGCTCGTCGGGCTGCCGGCGCAGCACGCCGGCCCACAGCCGCTCCGGGTCGTCGGTGAAGGCGTCGCGGCTCTCGGCGGCCACGACATACCAGCTGCCCGTCGCGATCTCGCCCTCGAGCTGCCCCCCGGACCACCCGGCATACCCCGCGAACACCCTCATGCCGGCCAGGCCGCTCCCGACGAGCTCGGGCGGGGTGTCGAGGTCGATGACGCAGACCGTGCCGAAGAGCCGTCGCACCCCGACCGGCGGCGCGGACGGGCCCGGGACGGTGACGAGGCCGATCGCCGAGTCGAGCTGGACGGGTCCGCCCTGGAAGAGGTTCCCCGGGGCGGTCAGCAGGTCCTGCCAGCCCGGCAGCACCGCCTCGACGGAGGCGTCGAGGGGGCGGTTGAGGACGACGCCCTGGGCGCCGCTGTCGTCGTGGTGGAGGACGAGCACGACGCTGCGGTGGAAGATGCCGTCGCTGATCTCCGGCGTCGCGAGCAGCAACCGGCCCGCCAGCGCCGCACCAGCCCACCGGCCCTCTGCCATGGCACCATTCTGCACGGATCCGCACCGCCCGGAGGGTGACGGAGGGCGGCGACAGGTGTCACCGCCCCCGTAGCCTGGCGCGGTGGGCGAGGCACCGACGGTCGAGCTCCTCCGGGACGCGCACGGCGGCACGACGGTCGTCCTCGACGGCCGGCACCAGTCCTACGTCGTGCTCGAGGACCCGCTGCTCCTCGGCTTCGAGTACGTCCAGCACCTCGCCCTCGTCCTCGGCGCGCTGCCCCCGGGGCGGCTCGCCGTCACCCACCTCGGGGGCGCCGGGCTCACCCTCCCGCGCTGGGTCCAGGCCACCCGGCCCGGCTCACCGCAGATCGTCCTCGAGCCCGACGCGGCGCTCACCGAGACGGTGCGCCGCGCGCTGCCCCTCCCGCGGGGTCACCGGATCCGGGTGCGGGCCGTCGACGGTCGCGCCGGGCTCGCGACGCTGGGGGACGGCAGCGCGGACGCGGTCGTCGTCGACGCCTTCGCGGCGGGCCGGGTGCCGGCGGACCTCACGACGGAGGGGGCCGTCGCGGCATACACGCGGGTGCTGGGCCCCGGCGGGGTGCTCCTGCTCAACGTGACCGACGAGCCCGACCGGCGCTACCTCGCCCGCGTCCTCGCGACGGTGACCGCGCGGCTCCCGCACGCGGTCGCGCTGACGACGGCCGACGTGGCCAAGGGGCGGCGGTTCGGCAACTGGGTGGTCGCCGCCGCGGCGCTCCCGCTGCCCGTCGACCGGGTCGCGCGGGCCGTCGCCTCCGCGCCGCTCCCGACGACGCTGCTCGAGGAGGCGGCCGTGCGCCGGATCAGTCGGTCCGCTCGCCCGCTGACCGACGCGGACGGCCTGCGCTCTCCCGAGCCG
>JBDIAL010000088.1:0-13375 GCA_039812405.1 Nostocoides sp. | reverse complement strand
TCGCCCGGGGAACGACCCACCGTCGGGGTCGACTCCCGCGACAGCACGGCGATGGTCTTGCCGTTCAGCCGGACCGGGATGCACAGCACCCGGACCCGCTCGCGGATCACGGCGATGGTGATCTCGCCCTCGATGATCTCGCCCAGCCGCATCGCCCGGGCGACGAGCGGCCGCTCGCTCTCGTCGAGCTGCTCGCCGATCAGGTCGTGGCGGTAGAGCGTCTGGGTGGTGGACGGGCGCACGTGGCCGACGACGACGAACTCGGCCTCGTCGGGGTCGGCGTCGGCGGCCTCGGGGCCGAGCGGCACGAACAGCAGGAGGTCCGAGAAGCAGAAGTCGGCGAGCATGTTCCACGACGCCACCAGGCGCTGGAGGTGGACCAGCTCCGACAGCGACGGTGGTTCGCCTCCGGCGGCCTCACCTTCGTCGGGGTCACGTCCTGCCCGACCGGCATCGCCCACACCTACATGGCCGCGGAGTCGCTGGAGAACGCCGCCAAGGCCGCCGGCCACGTCATGAAGGTGGAGACGCAGGGCTCGGCCGGGTCGACGCCGCTCACCCCCGCCGAGATCGCCGCGGCCGACGCCGTCATCTTCGCCCACGACCTCGAGGTCCGCGACAAGGGCCGGTTCGCCGGCAAGCCGACGATCGACGTCGGGGTCAAGAAGGCCATCAGCGACGGTCCCGGCCTCATCGCCCAGGCGGCCGCCGCGGCCGCCGAGTGGAAGGCCGACCCGGCCCGGGCCGCGGCCGCGGCGGCCGCCTCGAGCAGCGCGCTCACGACGAAGGTCGAGAGCGGCGTCGGGGTCGGCACGAAGATCCGGCAGTGGCTCATGACCGGTGTGTCGTACATGATCCCCTTCGTCGCCGCCGGCGGCATCATGATCGCCATCTCGTTCATGATCGCCCAGGTCGCGGGCGGCAAGACCGGCGCCATCGACGTGACGAAGAACTTCACGCTCGACCCGGGCAAGGCCCTCGACAACGTCGTCCTCCTCCAGAACCACTTCAGTCCCACGAACGGCATGGACTGGGCGGCGCTGTTCTTCCTCATCGGGTCGGCAGCCTTCGCCTTCCTCGTGCCGATCCTGTCCGCCTTCATCGCCTTCGCCATCGCCGACCGGCCCGGTCTCGTCCCCGGCCTCGTGGGCGGATCGATCGCCGCGACGATGGGCGCCGGCTTCCTCGGCGGCCTCGCGACCGGCTTCCTCGCCGGCTTCGTCGCCCGGTGGATCGCCGGCTGGAAGGTGCACAAGGGCGTCCGGGGCGTCATGCCCGTCGTCGTCATCCCGCTGCTGTCCACGCTCATCACCGCCGGCCTGTTCATCGTCGTCATCGGCCGGCCGATCACCTGGCTGTTCAACGAGCTGACGAGCTGGCTCAACGGCCTCACCGGCTCCAGCGCGATCGTCCTCGGCCTCATCCTCGGCGCCATGATGGGCTTCGACCTCGGTGGCCCGGTCAACAAGACGGCCTACACCTTCGCGACGACCGGCCTGGCCGCCGTCGGCACGGCGACCGACTCGGTGCCGCTGAAGATCATGGCCGCCGTCATGGCCGCCGGGATGGTCGCCCCGCTGGCCATGGCTCTCGCGACGACCGTGCGTCCCCAGCTGTTCACCGAGCCGGAGCGGGAGAACGGCAAGGCCGCCTGGCTGCTCGGCGCCTCCTTCATCTCCGAGGGCGCCATCCCGTTCGCGGCCGCCGACCCCGTCCGCGTCATGGCCTCCTCGGTCGTCGGCTCCGCCGTCACCGGTGCCCTCGCCATGGCCTTCGGCGCGACGCTGCGGGCCCCGCACGGGGGGATCTGGGTCCTGCCGCTCATCGGCAAGCCGCTGCTGTTCCTCGTGGCCCTCGCCGCCGGCGTCGTCGTCATGACCGCGATCGTCGTCGCGCTCAAGCAGCGCGACCACGGCCGCGTGGCCGTCGACGACGCCGCCACGGAGGCGGTGACCGTCGGCTGACGGGGGCTCTCCGGCTGCCCTCTGCACGAGGGCGGCCGGACCCCTACTGTTGTCCAGCACGTCCTGTCGTCCGGCACCGCCCGTCCCTGGTGTCCCGGCGCAGCCGCAGCACTCGCCCCAGCCCGCACACCCGCATACCGAACCCGCATCACAACCCGTCCATCTCGAAGGAGACCACCCATGTCCACCCGCACCGTGACCATCGCCTCGTCCGTGGGTCTGCACGCCCGCCCGGCCGCCCTCTTCGTCCAGGCCGCCTCCGCGACGGGCCTCGACGTCGAGATCGCCCGTCCCGGCGACGACCCCGTCGACGCGACGAGCATCCTCGGCGTCATGGCCCTCGGGGCCAAGCACGGCGAGGAGGTCGTCCTGTCCGCCGAGGGCGACGGCGCCGACGCGGCGCTCGACTCGCTCGTCGAGCTGCTGTCCACCGACCTCGACGCGGAGTGAGGACCCGGCCGTGAGCGGAGCAGCGACGGACACGAGCATGCGCGGCATCGGGGTGAGCGCCGGCCTCGCCTACGGTCCGGTCGTGCTCGTCCAGCCACCCGTCGCGGCACCGGTCGGCGAGCCCGCGCCGACCGACCCGGAGGCGGCCCTCGAGCAGGTGCGGGCCGCGTTCGGGGCCGTCGCCGACAGCCTCGAGGCCCGTGCCACCGCGGCCGGCGGGACCGCCCGGGAGATCCTCGGGGCCACCGCCCTCATCGCCCGGGACAAGGGCCTGCTCAAGGCGGCCGGCTCGCTCCTGCGGGGTGGCAGCGGACCCGCGACGGCCATCGAGGGCGCGGTCGACCAGTTCGCCGCCCAGTTCGAGGCCCTCGGGGGCTACTTCGCCGAGCGGGTGACCGACCTGCGCGACGTCGGCGCCCGTGCCGTCGCGAGGGTGCAGGGGCTGCCGGAGCCCGGCGTCCCGACCCTCACCGAGCCGTCGGTCCTCGTCGCCGAGGACCTCGCCCCCGCCGAGACGGCGACCCTCGACCGGTCCCTCGTCCTCGGCATCGTCACCCAGGGCGGCGGCCGGACGAGCCATACCGCGATCCTGGCCGCCCAGATGGGGATCCCGGCGGTCGTCCAGGCGTCCGGCGCGACCGCCCTCGCGTCCGGCACGCTCGTCGCCGTCGACGGCGACGGCGGCGAGGTGGTCGTCGAGCCCGACCCCGGGCTCGTCGAGCGGCTCCGCTCCCGGGTGGCCCGCCGCACCGCGGCCCTCGCCGGGAGCACCGGCCCGGGCCGCACCGCGGACGACCACGCCGTCGCCCTGCTCGCCAACATCGGCAACCCCAAGGACGCCGAGGAGGCGGCCGCGCAGGACCTCGAGGGGGTGGGGCTGTTCCGCACCGAGTTCCTCTTCCTCTCCTCCGACACCGCGCCGACCGTCGAGGAGCAGACCGACATCTACCGCCGGGTGTTCGCGCCGTTCGGTGACCGTCGCGTCGTCGTGCGCACCCTCGACGCGGGCGCCGACAAGCCGCTCGCCTTCGCCGACCTCGGGGCGGAGGAGAACCCCGCCCTCGGCCGCCGGGGCATCCGGCTGTCCGCGGAGCGTCCCGACCTGCTCGACGCCCAGCTCGAGGCGCTGGCCATCGCCGCCCGGGAGACCGGCGCCGACGTCCGGGTCATGGCGCCGATGATCGCGACGGCGGAGGAGGCGGCCTGGTTCGCGCGGCGGGTCCGGGAGAACGGCCTGCCCAAGGCCGGCGTCATGATCGAGGTGCCGGCCGCCGCGGTGCGTGCCCGGCACGTCCTCGCCGACGTCGACTTCGGCAGCCTCGGGACCAACGACCTCGCGCAGTACACCATGGCCGCCGACCGGATGCAGGGCGAGCTGGCCGACCTGCTCGACCCGTGGCAGCCGGCCGTCCTCGACATCATCGCCGCAGCCTGCGACGGCGCGGCGACGGCGGGTCGCCCGATGGGCGTATGCGGTGAGTCGGGGGGCGACCCCCTGCTCGCCCTGGTCCTCACCGGGCTCGGGGTGTCGAGCCTGTCGATGGCGCCGTCCAAGGTCCCGGTCGTCCGGCTGTCCCTGTCGCTCCACTCGCTCGCCGAGTGTCAGCGGCTCGCGGCGATCGCGCGTGACGCCCGCAGTGCCCAGGACGCGCACGACGCGGTCCACGCGGCCGCCAACGCGACCCTCACCTCGCTGCTCTGACTGCCACGTCCCGAGCCCGACGGTCGACACCCGGCCCGGGCCCTCGGTCGCCGGTCCGCGCGTCTCAGCGCGGACCGGCGACCGAGGCGTGCTCGGTGTTCAGGGGCCGTGCTACAGGGCCGACAGCCCGCGAGGCGAGCCGAGGCCGGTCGGCCCGTCGTAGCCGGTGACGGCCTTGCACAGGTAGTCGCCACCGCAGAACCCGTTGCTGCCGCCGACGACGTCGTGCAGCCCGCCGCGGTGCTGGTAGATGTACCGGGCGCTGTCCAGCTTCGCGGCGTTGCCGGCCCGGCCGATCATGCCCGCGATGAGCGGGGAGGAGACGCTCGTGCCGTCCACCTCGATCCAGCCGTTGTCCGACCCCAGCCCGAAGGTGTCGTAGACCGCGTAGTCCTCGGCGACCGCCGAGACGTCGGCGATCGTGCGCATCCCGCAGTGGGCGTCGTGCTGCCAGGAGGGCTTGGCATACCACGCGGAGCAGCCGCTGCCGGCACCCTCCCACGCCTTCTCCTTCCAGCTCCCGGCCCGGCCGGTCAGGGTCGTGCCGCCCACCGCGATCGCCTCGGGGTAGGCGGCCGGCACCTGGGCCGTCGTGAAGCCGTAGTCCCCGGAGGAGACGACCTGCGCGACGCCGGGGTGGGTGTAGTACCGCTTCTCGAGCGGACGGGAGCTGGTCACCTCGTCACCGCCGTAGGAGTTCGACACGACGTCCGCGCCGAGGGCGACGGCCTGGTTCACGGCGGTGCCGAGGTCGGCGAACCGCGGCGAGTCCGCCTCGACGAGCAGGATCCGGCAGCGCGGGCAGGCGGCCGAGACGGCCTGCACGTCGAGGGCGATCTCCACGCCCCACCCGGCGTCCCGCTTCGGAGGGGTCGTCCCGCCACGCTGGTTGACCTTGCGGAAGCAGCCGTTGGCCGTCGTGCAGGGTGCCAGGCCGAAGGTCTTGCGGTAGGTCGCGAGGTCCTTCTCCACCTTCGGGTTGTCGTAGGCGTCGACGATGGCGACGGTCACCCCCGATCCGCCCGTGCCGGTCAGCCGGTATGCCGAGGTGATGTCCGCGGGGGTGTGGCCCGCGGGCTTCGCGGCGGCTCCGGCGGCGGCACCGGCCGTGGCGGCCGTCCGCTGGGCGGTCGGAGCGGCCCGCCACTGCGAGAAGCAGCGGGCCTCACCGGCTCGGGCGGTGGCGCACGACGGGTGCGCCGTGTCGGTGGGGGACACGGCCGCCGTCGCGGACTGGCCCATGGCGAGGGCCGTCGCCGCCGCGGCGGCGAGGGAGAGCAGGGCGGTGCGGGTTCGGCTCATCGTCAGCTCCCGATCGTGAAGGCGCGGGTGGTCGTCTGGTGGAGGATGCCGCCGGCGGCATCCGTCGCGTTGATCCGCAGGTCCATCGTGTGGCCACGGTCGGCCGAGGTCGCCGTGAACGCGGCGGTCCAGTGTCCCGCGCCCGCCGAGGTGACCGGGACCGGGGTCCACGTACCGAGGCCGTCGCGGGACACCTCGACGCTGACCGAGGTGATCGACGCGGTGCCGGCGCCCTGCGGGTAGCCGATCTGGAGGTCGAAGGGCGTGCGCCCGACCGGGACCGTGCCGTGCGTCGTCCCGCCGAGGTCGACGAGGGCGCGCAGGACGGGCAGCAGGGTCGACCCCTTGCCCTCGTCGGA
This sequence comes from Nostocoides sp., assembly GCA_039812405.1. Taxonomy (GTDB): domain Bacteria; phylum Actinomycetota; class Actinomycetes; order Actinomycetales; family Dermatophilaceae; genus Nostocoides. Next base: position 7,598 of record JBDIAL010000088.1, on the reverse strand, counting down.
CGGACACCACCAGCTCGCCGGGGTGGCCCGGCCCGTCGTGGCCCCCGAGACGAAGGTGACGTCGGTCTGGGTCGTCATCGACAGGTTCGGCAGGGCCGGGGTCCGGTCGATCGTCGACACGGCCCGATAGGTCGCCGAGCCGGCGGGGACGTCGACCATGGCCCCCCAGGCGTCGAGGTCGTCGACGAGCGTCGTGCCGTTGCGGGTCAGCGTGAACTCGGCCACCGGGTCACCCGACGGGCTGCCCCACACCTCGCCGATGTGGCTCGGCACGTTGTCGAGGAGGAACAGCGCGAGCGTCAGGGAGGTCGCCGTCCGACACGCGTAGGTGGTGGGGAAGGCCGCGCCCGGCGCCGGGTCGGCCGCCGCCTGGATGATCGGGTCGCGCAGCCAGGTCGTCGCGGTCCGCGAGCCCGGGGCGAGGTACTGGGGGTCCTGGTCGAACCAGTCGGGGTCGTACGGGCTGTCGATGTTGCCCAGCGCCGAGGCCTGGTAGAAGGTCCCGGGCGGCCCGAAGGCATACTCCGCCCTCGTCATCGGCATCCGGGCGGGGTAGATGTTCGTGAAGACGAAGAAGGAGCCGGGCAGGAAGACGGCCCGCGCCGTCCCGCCGTCGCGGTGCGGCTCGTCGGCGTAGTAGGTCGTGTCGATCCGCGCCATCCGCGCGACGGGCGGCGTGCGGTGCGTCTGGCCGGCCGGTATGCCAGGGGACGACCAGCCGCCGTCGAACCGGTACCGACCGCCCGGCCGTGAGGTGTCCTGGGCGTTGAGGGTCACCTGCTCGACCAGGCTCCCGTGCTTCGGCGCCGGGGTCGGCGGGAGGAAGAGCCGGCTGAGCCCCGGTGTCGCGTCGAACCCGTAGTCGAACCCGGCGAAGCCCTTCGCGTCGGCGCCGAGGAGGTCGACCATGAGGCCCTGCACTGCGGCCGGCTCGGCGGTCGTGGCCCGGGGAGCGGCGGTCGCCTTCCGCGCGTCGAGCTGCAGCGTCTGGCCGGACCCGGTGACCCGGTAGTCGGCCGCGACGAGGGCCCAGGAGGAGAACGCCGTGGCCGAGTAGCGGTCCTCGGAGCCCACGACGAGGTAGTGCCCGGTCGGGAGGCTGACCTTGGCCACCCCTCGGTCCAGCTCGAAGTAGCCCATGAACCGGCGGCCGTCGTCGGCGTTGAGGACGAAGCCGAAGGCGTAGTTCAGCGCGGCACCGCGGTGGTCGGTGGCCCGGATCGTCAGCGTCTTCATCGGATAGCTCGGCCGGGCGTCCGAGGGCGAGCCGGGCGCCGAGATCCGCGTCACCGAGCCGAAGAGGGTGCTCCGCGCCGGCCAGTTCGCGGCGCTGTCCGCGATGGCCTGCTTGGTCAGGGCCGCGCCGAATGCCGCGGCAGAGGTCGCGGTGAGGTAGCCGCTCGCGTGCCCGGCGGCCGCCGAGGTGATCGTCACGCCCGGCACCGACGGCCGGGCCGAGCCGGTGTATGCGATGTCGACCCGGACCGTCGAGCCTCCCGCGGCGTCGGAGACGTCGAAGAGCGAGGGGTCGAGGAACCGGCCGAGATAGGGCCGTGCCACGGCAGGGACGACGAACGACCGGTCGCCGAGCCGCATCGTCGTCACGACGGCCGCCGGGCCCGAGCTCGCCGCGTGGACGACCGTGGCGGTGGTCCGGGCCCCGGACCTCGTCACGTGGACGCGGTCACCGGTGATGAGGGTGATGTCGCGGGGCGTCGCCGCCGGCGAGCCGGCGAGGGGCTGGGACGACGCGGCGCCCGCGCTCGCCGTCGACGACGCCGCGAGGGCCGAGGGTGCCGAGGTCGCCGCATGGCCCGGTGGGGCGAGGACGAGCATCCCTCCGGCCGCTGCGACCGCTGCGACGCTCGCGACCCGACGACGGAACATCCCACCCCACACCATGGTCATGGCCACCCCTAGCGCTCATGCCGGACCCGCATCGCGCGGACCCTGGACGTGTGCTGTGAAACCTAGGCCAGCCGGGCCGGCTCGGCAAGCCGGGCGCCGGCTCGGCAGCCGGGCGTCCGGGGGTCCGACGGAAGGGGACCGAGCGGCACGGCGGGTGGGGCAGGACGGGTCAGGTCCCGGGCGGCAGGGGCTCCTCGCCCGGTCCCGTGGCGGGGGACAGGCCGGGCAGCGTGGCGGGCGACAGCATGACGACGCTGTAGGTGGCCGTGGGACTGTCGGTGTCCATGCCCGCGATGATCGCCGTCCCCGCGGCGCTGCGGCGGATGACGATCGACCGGGCGTCGATGCGGACGGCATGGTGCCCGAGGACCTTTCCGACGGCCGAGAGGTCGCCGACGCTGGAGAGCACCATGCCCCGGGCCACGAGACCGCGCGAGCCGAGGCGGTCCAGCTGCTCCTGGACCAGGGTGCGGGCCGTCTCGAGGGTGACGGGTGCGACCGCCTGGTCGCCGACGATCTCGGTCTCGCGGACGTGGACCACCTCGAGCGGGGCGTCGTCCCGCATGGCCAGCTCGGCAGCCCGGTCCACGACCGCGCCACGAGCGGCGTTCGCCCCGATGGCGACGATGACCGGGCGAGCCGCCTCGGTGAGCGCGCCGGCGACCGGCTCGAGGGAGGGGCCGACCGCCTCGGGGGCCTCGGCCTGCCGCTCGGCGCGGGTGATCGTCCCGTGACCCATGGCGAGGACGGGGATGGCGAGGGCGAAGGCGACGCCTCCGACGACGAAGGCGACGCTCTGGTCGGTCGCCTCCGCGATCTTCCCGGCGGCAAACGGGGCGAGGCCGCCGCCGAGGAACCGGACGAACCCGTAGGCGGCCGAGGCGATCGACCGGTCGACGGGCGAGACCATCATGACCGCCTGGGTGGTCAGCGTGTTGTTGATGCCGATGAAGGCTCCGCTCACGATGACGGCGACGATGACGGCCGTCGGTGAATGGACCCGGAAGGCGATGACGAGCATGACGACCGTGAGGCAGGCGAGGTTGACGTAGAGCACGGGCGTCGTCCCGAACCGGCCCTGGAGCCGCGGGGCGAAGTACACCGCGAAGGCCGCGACGAGCAGCCCCCAGCCGGTGAAGACGAGGCCGAGCTGGTGGGCGTCGAGGTCCATGGGATACGGGGCATAGCCGAGCATCGTGAAGAAGCCCCAGTTGTACAGCAGCGCGACGAGGCCCATGATGAGCAGCCCGCGGTGCCGCAGGGCCTTGAGCGGGGCGGACAGCGGGCTGCGCTCCACCGTCGTGGCCGTGGCCGGCACGAAGAGGACGGTCGCGAGCAGCGCGACGAGCATGAGCGTGGCGACCCCGAAGAACGGGCCGCGCCACGAGATCGACCCGAGGAACCCGCCGAGCAGCGGCCCCACGGCGATGCCGATGCCGAGCGCCGTCTCGTAGAGGATGATGGCGCCGGAGAAGCCGCTCGTCGCCGACACGACGATGACTGCGAGGCTCGTCGCGATGAACAGCGCGTTGCCGAGGCCCCAGCCGCCGCGGAACCACACGATGCCGGCGATCGAGTTCGACAGGCCGGCGCAGGCGGAGAACACGACGATGAGCGCCAGGCCGAGGACGAGCGTGCGCTTGGACCCGATCCGGCTGGAGACCCAGTTGACCCCGAGCATCGCGACCGCCGTCACGAGCAGGTAGGACGTGAACAGGAGGGAGACCTGGCTCGGCGTGGCGTCGAGGCTCTTCGCGAGGGCGGGGAGGATCGGGTCGACCAGGCCGATCCCCATGAAGGAGATGACGCAGGCGAACGCCACGGCCCACACGGCGCGCGGCTGCTTGAACGGGCTGGGCGTCGTCTCGCCGGATGAGTGCGCCATCGGCGTCGGCTCCTTTCGACCTGGGCCGGGGGACCCGGCCGAACCGGCCGGGCCCCCGAGGACCGGGATCCCCGGCGAACCACACCAGCACGATAGGCGGCGCCCGCGGGAACCGGCCGGCGGGGCGGCCCGAAACGCCGGGGCGGGCGGCGTACCCGCCTCGATATCCTGGGCCCCGACGCCCCCTCTCCCCAAGGAGCCCGCCCGTGGCCATGCGCATGTCGTCCCTGTTCCTGCGGACCCTCCGCGAGGACCCGGCGGACGCGGAGGTCCCGAGCCACCGGCTGCTCGTCCGGGCGGGCTACATCCGACGGGTGAGCCCCGGCATCTACACGTGGCTGCCGCTCGGTCTGCGGGTGCTGCGCCGGGTCGAGCGGATCGTCCGCGAGGAGATGGACGCGATGGGCAGCCAGGAGCTGCTCTTCCCCGCCCTGCTGCCCAAGGAGCCCTACGAGGAGAGCGGGCGCTGGACCGACTACGGCGACAACATCTTCCGGCTCCACGATCGCAAGGGGGCTGAGCATCTCCTCGGGCCGACCCACGAGGAGATGTTCACCCTCGTCGTCAAGGACCTCTTCAGCTCCTACAAGGACCTGCCGCTGGCGATCTACCAGATCCAGACGAAGTACCGCGACGAGGCGCGGCCGCGTGCCGGCATCCTGCGGGGCCGGGAGTTCGTCATGAAGGACTCCTACTCCTTCGACACCTCCAAGGCCGGGCTCGACAAGAGCTACCAGCTGCACCGCGACGCCTACATCCGCATCTTCGACCGGCTCGGCTTCCACTACGTCATCGTCAACGCGATGGCCGGCGCGATGGGGGGCAGCAAGAGCGAGGAGTTCCTCGCGACCGCCGAGAACGGCGAGGACACCTACGTGCGGTGCCCCTCGTGCGGGTATGCCGCGAACGTCGAGGCGGTCCGGGTGCCGGTGCCCGACGCCATCCCGTATGCGGGTCTGGCGGCGGCCCACGTCGAGGACACCCCCGACACCCCGACGATCGACACGCTCGTCGACCACCTCAACGCGGCCTTCCCGCGTGACGACCGGCCCTGGACGGCCGCCGACACGCTGAAGAACGTCGTCGTCATGCTGGCCCATCCGGACGGCACGCGCGAGCCGCTCGCCATCGGCCTGCCCGGCGACCGCGAGGTCGACGAGAAGCGGCTCGGCGCGCAGGTCGACCCGGCCGTCGTCGAGGCCTTCGACGAGGCCGACTTCGCCCGGAACCGCGCGCTCGTCAAGGGCTACATCGGCCCGGGCGCCCTGGGGTCGGAGCGGTCGAGCGGCATCCGCTACCTCCTCGACCCCCGTGTCGTGCCGGGCACGGCGTGGGTGACCGGTGCCGACGAGCCGGGCCGGCACGTCATCGGGCTCGTCGCGGGCCGCGACTTCACGGGCGACGGCGTCATCGAGGCCGCGGAGGTGCGCGCCGGCGACACGTGCCCCTCGTGCGGGCACGAGCTGGAGATCGCCCGGGGCATCGAGATGGGCCACATCTTCCAGCTCGGGACGAAGTATGCCGAGGCGCTCGGCCTCAAGGTCCTCGACGAGCGGGGCAAGCTCGTCACCGTCATCATGGGGTCCTACGGCGTCGGCGTCTCCCGGGCCGTCGCGGCGGTCGTCGAGGGCAACCACGACGAGGCCGGGATCGTCTGGCCCCGCGAGCTGTCCCCCGCCGACGTCCACCTCGTCGCGACGGGCAAGGACGACGCCGTCTTCCGGTTCGGCGAGGAGCTGACCCGCGAGCTCGAGGCGAACGGCCTCACCGTCCTCTACGACGACCGCAAGCAGGTGAGCCCGGGCGTGAAGTTCAAGGACTCCGAGCTCATCGGGGTGCCGACGATCGTCGTCGTGGGCCGCGGGCTGGCCGACGGGACGGTCGAGATCAAGGACCGCCGCTCGGGGGAGCGGCGCGAGGTCCCCGTCGGCGACGCCGTCCGGGCGATCCTCGCCGAGACCGGACATGCCTGAGGGCCCGTCCGACCCGTCCCGCCGACCGGTTGCCGCGGTCGTCTTCGACTGGGGCGGGACGCTCACGCCCTGGCACACCGTCGACCTGCCCGAGCAGTGGCGGATCTACGCGCGCCGGATCCACGGCATACCCCTGGACTCCACGACGGTCCCCGAGGAGGACCTGGCCCGGGCCCAGGCCCTCGCCGACCGGCTCCACGCCGCCGAGGGGAGAGTGTGGGCGCGGGCTCGCACCGACCACTCGTCGGCGACGATCGCCCAGGTCCTCCTCGACGCCGGCGTCGACCCCGGCACCGACCGCGCGACGCTCGCGCTCGCGGCATACCGGGGCTTCTGGGAGCCGCACACCTGGACCGACCCGCAGGTCCGACCGCTCTGGGAAGGGCTGCGGGACAGGGGGATCCGCGTCGGGGTGCTGTCCAACACGATCTGGCCGCGCGACTACCACCGCGGGCTCTTCGAGCGCGACGGCGTCCTCGACCTGCTCGACGGCGACGTCTACTCCTCCGAGATCGACCACGTGAAGCCGGCACCCGAGGCGTTCCTCCTCGCCTGCGCGGCCGTCGGGGTCGCGCCGGGGGCGGCCGTCTACGTCGGCGACCGGCTCTACGAGGACGTCCACGGGCCCCACCAGGCCGGGATGCGCGCCATCTGGGTGCCGCACTCGGACCTGCCGAGCGAGCAGGTCGTCGACGTGCCCGACACGCCGGACGCCGTCGCGCACGAGCTGCTCGACGTCCTCGCGATCGTCGACCGCTGGAACGGCGTCGACTGACCCGTGGCCCACCTCGACATCGGCGGGAGCACGCTCGTGCTCCTCGGCCTCGCGGGGTTCGTCGCCGGGTGGGTCGACGCCGTGGTGGGCGGCGGCGGTCTCATCCAGCTGCCGGCCCTCCTGCTCGGTCTCCCCGGCGCGGCGCCGGCCCAGCTCCTCGCGACGAACAAGATGGGCTCGGTCGTCGGCACGTCGGTGTCCTCGGCGACGTACTACCGCCGGGTCCGGCCCGATCCACGGACCGCGCTGCCCATGGCGGGCGTCGCCTTCCTCGGGGCGATCCTCGGCGCGGTCATCGGCCTGCACATCCCCAAGGCCGCCTTCGACCCCATCGTCCTCGTCTGTCTCGTCGCGGTCGGGGGCTACACCCTCGCCCGGCCGCAGCTGGGCACCGTGACGGCCCTGCGCTTCCACGGCCACCGGCATACGGTGCTCGCGATGGCCATCGGCTTCACCATCGGCGTCTACGACGGCGCGCTGGGTCCCGGGACCGGGTCCTTCCTCGTCTTCGCGCTCGTCGGGCTCATGGGGTATGCCTTCCTCGAGGCGAGCGCGAAGGCCAAGATCGCCAACGTCGCGACGAACCTCGGTGCCCTCGTCGTGTTCCTGCCGGGCGGGCACGTCGTCTGGCCGGTCGCGGCCGTGCTCGCCGTCGCCAACCCGCTCGGCGGCTACCTCGGGGCCCGGACTGCGGTGCGGCTCGGGTCGCGCTTCGTGCGGGTCGTCTTCGTCTGCGTCGTCGGGGCCTTCATCGTCCGCATCGGGGGTCAGCTCACCGGCCTGTGGCCCTGACCCGATCGCAGGGCCGCGCGCAGGGCGTCCGGCGTCGTGACCGGGCGCTCGCAGACGAAGCCCCGGCAGACGTATGCCGCGCTCGACCCGTCCACGAGCGGCCGGTCCGCGAGGAGCGGCTGCCCGGGAGCGTCGGGCAGGCCGTGCGCCACGACGAGGCCCGGCGAGGAGGAGTCCCGCGCGACGGCCAGCAGCTCGGCGGCCCGCTCGTCCCGCCCGACGACCGCGACCTGGACCGGGCCGGTCACGGCGGCCTCGGCGACGG
>JBDIAL010000087.1:0-13491 GCA_039812405.1 Nostocoides sp. | reverse complement strand
GCGTTCCTGCGGTCGATGGCGTTCGTGATGTTCCAACGTGAGGGCGACAAGTTCGGCGAGGCGAGGGCCCGCGCGATGGATACGTCCCTGCAGCAGATCCGCGGCCTGTTCACCGACGACGGCGGCGAGGGGGCCGACGCGGGAAAAGGGTAGCCGCCGACCTGGCGGTGTGGTGCATGGCGACGGGCCAGTCACCCGAAACGTACATGGGTTTAACCCGTTGTGAGAGAACAGCGTTCCTGCAGGTTGTGAACGGGAGGTAGGTCATGGGTAAGCCGGTAAAGGTTGCCTATTTGGCTGATACCTCCGACCTGCGCCGCTCCCTGGACCAGGCCAAGGAGGCGATGTTAGAGACGTCGTCGACCGCGCAGAAGGCCGGCGCGAAGATCGACGCCGGGTTCGAGCGGGCCGCGGAGGGCGCCGACAACGTCGCCTCCCGCGGGGCGCAGGCCGCGGGCGCGTTGAGTGGGTTGGGTGACCTGATCGGCGGCCCGTTCGGGGCGGCGATGAAGACCGCGGGCGTGGCCACCCAGGCCGCAGCGGACGCCGGTGACCTCCTCAACGTGGTCACCGAGTCCTCCATCATCAAGAAGACGAAGGACGTCGCGGTCACCGTCGCCTCGACCGCGGCGTCCAAGGCTGCCGCGGTGGGCGCCAAGGCGTGGGCCGCCGCGCAGTGGGTGTTGAACGCCGCCATGGACGCCAACCCGCTCGGGCTCCTCGCGGTCGGGCTCGCGGCCGTCGTCGCCGGGCTCGTCTTGGCCTACAAGAACAGCGCGACTTTCCGGTCGATCGTGCAGGGCGCGTTCAAGGTGGCCGGGGACGCCGTGAAGTGGGTTGTTGACAGGCTCGGCGACCTCCTCGGGCTGCTGGGTCACGTGCCCGGGATGGGCTGGGCCAAGGACGCCGCGGCGAAGTTCAAGGGCATGGCGGAGGCCTCCGCCGGCGTCGCCACCAGCACCGACCAGGCGGCCACGTCCATGGACCAGGCGGCCACCGCCGGGGACACCTTGAAGTCCACGTACGGCGGGCTCGGGTCGGCCGCCTCGGTCTACGCCGCGGCTGTGGCCCGCGCCAGCAGCGGCACCAAGAAGCACAAGACGTCGATCGACGACGTGATCGCTGAGCAGCGCAAGGCGATCCGGGCGCAGAACGACTTCGCGCACAACATGGACGTTGTCGCCAAGAGGTTCGGCGCGGCGGGCTCGCAGATGGTCGCCGACGCCGGCCAGGACGGGCCCGCGGTCGCCGCGGCCCTGGCCGACGGGCCGAAGAAGAAGGGCGACCTGGCCGTGCGCAACTACAAGACGTTGGGCGCCCGCGCCCGGGACGGGATGCGCTCCGGCGTCCGCCCCGACGACCCGTTCTCGATCGGGGTGGCCACCCATGCCGACACCGGCGCCGCTGCCCGCACCCGCTCCTCCCTGGCGTCGTACTTCGCGACCCGGCCTGTCGACATCGCCGTCCGCGCCTACGTCTCGGACTCCCAGTCCGCCCACGTCCGCTCCGAGTTGGCGGCGCTGCGCCCATGACCCTCACCCTGACCGTCGACGACACCGACGCCTACCGCGGCTACCTGGCCCTGTCCGTGACCGGCGCCGCGGACGGCCCGGTGCTGCTCACCCGCACCGACGCCAACGGCACCAACATTGTGCGCCAGTACGACGGCGCCCAGGCCGCGGGTGGCGTCTTGGACGTCACCGACGCCGAATGGTCCTGGATCGGGCCGTGGACTGACACCCACGGCGTCCCCCAGTCCCCGTTCTACGCGGCCACCGACGCCGCCGGCGCCACCGCCACCGCCCCGTTCCCGGACCCGATGGACGTGCCCGACACGCCCGTCATCACCGCCGTGCAGTACCCGACGATCGCCGTGTCCCGGTGGGTGGCGGCCGGGTCCCCGTGGATCCCGCCCCCGGTCATCACCGACTACGGCGCCGAGACCGACTCCCTGTCGACCGTCCACCAGATCGTCGGCCGCCGCGACCCCGTCGTCATCCTCGATCAGCTGCGCACCCGCACCGGCTCGTTCACCGTCTGGTGCGCCCACCACCAGCAGGCCGCGTGGGTCCGTGACGCCCTGTCCGGGCCGTACACCTACCTGCTGCGCCAGGGTGACCACCTGGGCATGGATATGTATTTCACCGTCGCCTCGGTCAGCCTGGCGCCGTTGGACCGTGCCTACCTCGGCGCGGGCTCGGCCCCGCGCCGCTGGGCCCTGACCGTCACCTACACCGAGGTCCGTAACGACCCGGCGTTGACGCTGCTCGGCGCGACCACGTGGACGTGGGACGACGTGGCCTACACCTACGACTCGTGGGCGTCGGTCCGTGACGCCTACGACTCGTGGGCTGACGTGATCGTGGGGCCGGCCTGATGGCTATCTCCTGGGGGTCCTGGGACTACTCCGGCGGCAACGGGATGAGGGTCGGGCTGGACATCTCCACGTCCTCGGTCACCACCTCATCCACCCAGGTCGTCTTCACCGTCGACGTGTACACCGAGAACCAGTACAACTATGCGGACCCGCAGAAACTCACCTACGGCGGGTCGATCGGCGGGTCCACCTCCTACACCAACAACCAGACCACCGGCCAGCAGCCCAAGCGGGCCACCAAGACCTACACCTACAAGTACTCCACGTGGGGGTCCTCACCCGGCAGCAGAACCTTCAAGGCCACCGTCTCCGGCACCTACAACGGCGTCACCCCCACCAAGTCGGTCACGCTCCCCATCCCCGCCCGGCCCCTGGCCACACCGGCCGCGCCCACCGCCCTGAAAGCGGTCCGGGCCAAGACCGGCACGACCGCGGCCCTGTCCTGGACCAACCACGCCACCGGCGGGCGGCCCTACACCTCGATCTACGTCGAGACCCAGGCCTACACCGGCGGCGCATGGGGCGCCTGGACCTCCACTGCCACCCTGTCCGGGTCGAAGACGTCGACCACCGCCACCGGCCTGACCGCGACCGTGCCCTACCGGTGGCGCGTCAAGGCCCACAACGGCGGGGGCGACTCCGACTACGTCGTCTCCGCGGCCGCCAACCCCGTCACCTCCTCCACCAAGCCCCCACCGCCGGGGGCCGTGGTCATCGACCGCGCCCAGGCCTGCTACCCGTGGGATGCGTCCCTGGCGCGGCTGGTCACCGGCTCCCACGCCCAGCGCGTCGCCGCCACCCTGACCACCGGATACGGTGACTCGTTCTCCCAGATCGCCGACCTCGACATCATCTCCGGCACCGTCACCTGGGACGAGTCGCAGATCCCCCGCGTCACCGCCACCCTCGTCCTGCCCGCCCTGACCGCCGACCAGCGCGCCGCCGCCGACCCCCGCACCCGGCCCCGGGTCCTGATCACCCCCGGCTACCGCATGCCGTCCGGGCGGTGGGACGACGAACAGGTCGCCGACCTGCAGATCCGCTCCCTGGACGCCACCCGCCCCGACAACACCGTCAGCGTGACCGCCACCTCCGACGAGATCTACCCGATGGAGCAGCCGCTGGCGGACTCGCCCGACCTGGCCGACCTGACCGTCGACGCCGCCACCTACCTGACCGCCACCATCCAGGGCGCCTTCCCCGCCGCCGACACCCCGACCGTCACCGTCACCGTCCCCGCCACGACCGTCACCTACCCTGCCTCCAAGGGTGACCGGTGGGCCAACATCGTCGACATCTGCGACGTCCTGGACGCCGACATCTACGACAACGGCGACCGCGTCATCAACATCACCCCCCGCCAGTACGCCACCGCCATCTCCCGGGCCCGCCTGGCCACCGGAGCCGGTGGGACCATCACCGCCGTTCAGGCCGGCGTCACCCGCGACGACTGGGCCAACGCCGTCCAGATCCTCTACACCCCCCTGGACCCCGCCACCTCCTCCCAATACCGCGTCGGGTCCGCCCGCGTCACCGGCGGCGACTACGCCGTCGACACCGTCGGCTACCGCCGCCAGGTCGTCGCCCGCACCGGCTACCCCTCCCAAGTCCAAGCGGACACTGCCGCCGCGGCGCTGCTGCGCCGCTACCTGGGCCGGGCCCGCACCCTCACCCTCACCGCCGTGGCCATGTGGTGGCTGCGGCCCGGGGACACCATCACCGTCGCCGTGCCCGACTACCCCGACCAGGCCCGGCTACTGGTCTCCTCCGTCACCTACGACATCGCCGCCCGCACCATGACCATCACCACCCGCGCCCCCGACTGGGTCGCCGCACAGATAGGAACCTGAACGATGGGCGCCACCGCCATGTACGGCCTGTCCTACCCCGACCCCGGGGACCTGCCCGACGGGCCCGCCGCGCTGCAAGCCCTCGCCGAAGACGTCGAGGCACTGGTCGCCTCGCCGGCCGGGTCCACCGCCTACGACACCGGCTGGCTGACCACGGGCCTGACCGCCCAGGCCGCCGTCACCTCCGCCCCCACCTCCTACGCCTACCGCCGCATCGGCAACCTCGTCGCCGTCTACGCCAACAACTTCACGGCGTCCATCACCAACATCGGCACCGACGGCAACTGCGACAACATCAACCTGTTCCAGATGCCCACCACCGACTGGTACCCCACCCAGGAACAAGGCGGCATCGGCAACGGCTCCACCGGCGCCCTGTGCTCCTGCATCATCACCACCGGCGGCTACCTGCGCGTCACCGCCGTCTCCGCCCAGTCCACCGCCACCGGCTCCGTCAACCGGTCCCTGTCGATGTCCCTCGGCGGCATCTACTTCCTCGGCTGAGCCATGACCTACCTTTCGATCGCAGACATGCACGACTCCGCGACGCTCCGCCGCCGCCTGACCGCCTGCGCCGCCCAGGAAGGCAAGGGCGGTCTTGTCGGCCCCGAGAAGTGGCTCGACGCCCACGCGTGGGCCCTCGCCGCGCAACCCGGCTGGGCCGACGCGTGGGCCTACGCCGTGGCCTCCAACAACCCCGACCCTGGCGCGGACGCGGGAGTCATCACTGACGGCATGATCCTGGCCGCGGTGCAGCCGATGGACCCGTGATCGTGTCACGGCGTGTCACAAACGGGTGCGACGACGCTTGTCGGGGCGTGGCCCTGACCAGCACATATAAATGGGTGTACACCCCCCCTGACCTGCGAAGACGTTAAAGGGGTGTACATCGCGTGAGGTTTCTGAGCACGGCCCGGAACCCCCGCGACCAGACTCATAATCCGTCGGTCGTCGGTTCAAGCCCGACCTGCCCCACGACAGGTCCCTGACCTCCGAGCCGTCCTCCTGGGTGGCCCCGCGGTCACTCGCTTGACAGGTGAGTTTACTCGGGTAAAGTGATCTCACACCCCGGCCCGTCCGGTGTAGCGGACCCACACCGTCGACTCCATCGGCCCAGCACCGCCCCGGCTCGGCCACGTCTGTCCCTTCCGGGCTCTCCGGGCGGCCTCCATCACGCCATCCGGACGCACGTCGCCCCGCCCTGCCCCACCCGTCCCGGGCTCGACACCGGGCACCCAGTCCCACTCGCCCCAAACTCGTCACGACCGGTCGACCCGCTCGACCACCCAGGAGGATCCCTCGTGGCATTCAGCCTCGGCATCATCGGTGCCGGCCAGTTCGCCTCGCACTTCGCCGCCATCTTCGACCTCCACCCGGGGGTCGCGAGCGTCCACGCGACCGACGTCGTGCCCGGACGGGCCGAGCGGCTCGTCGAGGACCTGGGTCTCGCGGGGACCTACCCCGACCTCGAGGCCATGCTCGCCGACCCGGCGCTCGACGCGGTCGCCGTCTTCACCCAGCGGTGGACCCACGGCCCCCTTGTCGCCGACGCCCTCCGCGCCGGCAAGCACGTCTACTGCGCCGTCCCGATGGCGGTGAGCCGCGCGGAGATCGGGGAGATCATCGACCTCGTCGGGCGGACCGGGCTGACGTACATGATGGGCGAGACGAGCTACTACAACCCGGCCACGGTCTACGCGCGGCAGCGCTTCGACGCCGGCGACTTCGGGGACGTCTTCTACGCCGAGGGCGACTACCTGCACGACATGGACCTCGGCTTCTACGACGCCTACCGCTTCAGCGGCGGCGAGGGCTGGAGAGCGACGGCGAGCTACCCGCCCATGTGGTATCCGACGCACTCCATCGGCGGGGTGCTCGGCGCGATCCCCTCCCACGCCGTGGGCGCGAGCTGCATCGGGGTCACCGACCGGCAGCACGACGGCGTCTTCGACACCGAGGTCAGCATGTTCGACAACGACTTCTCCAACATGACGGCCCTGTTCGAGCTGGCCGGCGGCGGTGCGATGCGGATCAACGAGTTCCGCCGGGTCGGGTACCCGTCCCCCATCCGGGAGAGCAGGTTCCGCTACTTCGGGACCCGCGGCAGCTTCGAGCAGCTGGCGACGACCTCCCTCTGGCAGGACAAGGAGGGCGTCGTCGACGTCTCGGACCAGATCGAGACCCACGCCACCCTGAGCCTCGACGACCCGCGGCTCGCCGACGTGGCGGAGGCCCTGCGCGAGGCCTTCGTCTCCGGTCACGCACCGGTCCACGCCGCGGAGACCCGCCGCCTGCCCGACAGCTTCGCCGACGCGCCCAACGGCCACGAGGGCAGCCACCAGCTCCTCGTCGACGACTTCGTCCGCGCCGTGCTCACCGGCACGCTGCCGACGGTCAACGCCTGGGTGGCGGCGCGCTACACCCTCCCGGGCCTCGTCGCCATGGAGTCGGCCCGTCGCGGCGGGGAGCGGCTCCCGGTCGACGACTTCGGCGACCCGCCGGCGCCGGCCGGCCAGCCTCTCGCGCCGGCGGGGGTCACCGGGTGAGAACGGGTGGCGGCCGGGTCGGTCCACCCGACGCGGCGCGCCCACCGCTCGACCCCTCCCGCAAGCCCACCCGTCACGACGTCGCCGTCCTGGCCGGGGTGAGCGACGCCGTCGTGTCGTACACGCTCAACGGCCGTGCCCCGGTCGCCCCGGCGACGGCGGAGCGGGTCCGCGAGGCGATCCGGGTCCTCGGCTACCGGCCGAACCACACGGCCCGGGCGCTGCGGTCGGGCTCGTCCGGCGCGATCGCCCTCGTCGCCCCGCGCGGCGAGGACCCGGCCTTCACCAACCCGTTCTTCACCGAGTTCGCGGCGACCGCCGAGGAGCTGGCCCGGGCGCGCGGCTACGCCTTCTACATGGCCTCCTTCGCCCCCGACCGGGAGAGCGTCGTCGACCGGCTCCAGGAGCTCGCGGACCGGCAGGTCGACGGCGTGCTCATCATCCCCGGCGACCCTCGGGCGCACCGCAGCGTGGAGGTCATCGACGCGGTCGGGGTGCCATGGGTCCAGGTCGACACCGTCGCCCCGCTCCCCGGGGCGCACACGGTGGGAGCCGACCTCTACCGGGGCGGGGTCGACGCGACGACCCACCTCGCCGCACACGGCCACCGGCGTATCGCCTACGTCGGCCCGGTCGAGGACGAGCTGCGGCACCGGGCATGGCAGGACACCGTGCACCGGCTCGACCTCGACCCGGGGCCCGCGGTCCACGCGCCGTTCACGAGGGAGGGCGGGTATGCCGCGGGGTCCCGGCTCGTCGCGAGCGGCGACCTGCCCTCCGCGCTCTTCGCCGCCTCCGACCTCGTCGCCCTCGGCGTGCTCCGGGCCTTCCACGAGGCGGGCGTCTCCGTCCCCGACGACGTCGCCCTCGTGTCCTTCGACGGGTCCTGGGAGGCGGAGTACTCCTGGCCGGCGCTCTCCTCGGTGCGCCAGCCCATCGAGCAGATGGCGGACGCGGCCCTGACCCAGCTCCTCTCCACCGACCGGGCCGTACGGCACCAGGTGTTCCCCGGCCATCTCGTCGTCCGGGCATCGTGTGGCATCCACTGAGCGGTCGCGGCCGCCGGTCGATCGACCGGGCCCGCGCGGATGCCGGGGCCGGACTCCCGCGGGGCCGCGCCGCTCCCGACTGCCGGGGCGCGCCATCGTGCACTCCCTTGCACACTCGGGATCCTGGTGTCATGCTGTCCGCTGCAGAATCGATTCTGCAGCGGTCGCCCCGAAGGAGGTGCGCGAGGTGAGACCACCGCGGATCCGCGACGTCGCCGCCCTCGCTGGGGTCGCCCCGTCGACGGTCAGCGTCGTGCTCAACGACGTGGCGGAGTCCCGGATCTCCGATGACACCCGCCGCCGCGTCCACGAGGCGGCGGACCTGCTCGGCTACACCCCGAACGCCGCCGCCCGCAGCCTGCGCACCACCCCGGAGAGGTCCCTCGCCCTCGTCGCGGTCGACGGGCTCGGCCAGCTGCCCTACGGCCTCGGCATCGTGCAGGGCCTCCAGGAGGCGTGCTGGGAACGAGGGGTCCATCTGCTGACCCTCACGACGGGGGACGACCGCAGCCGCGAGTCGGAGGCCCTCCGGTTCGCCGCCGGCGCGCAGGTCGTCGGCACCGTGCTCGCGTCCGTCTACCACGTGCGGCGCCCGGTCCCCCGGGTTCGCAACCTCCTCTGCCTCAACATTGAGCCCGACGAGGACCGCGACGACGTGGCCGTCGTCGTCCCCGACGAGCGGGCCGCCGGGCGCCTCGTCGCCGAGGAGCTCCTGGCCCTCGGGCACCGGCGGGTCGCCCTGCTCAGCCTCACGAGGACGCTCGAGGTGACACAGCGGCGCGAGGCCTTCCTCCAGACGCTCCTCGCGGCCGGGATCTCCCGATCGGAGATCGTCGTCGACCGGTCGCCCAACCACGACGGCACGGCATTCGGCGGCTGGGTGGCCGCGAGCCGGCTCCTCGACCTCCCGGACCGGCCCACGGCGATCGCCTGCTTCAACGACCGGATGGCGATGGGTGTCTACCGGGCCGCCGCCAAGCGGGGCCTGCGCATCCCCGAGGACCTCACCGTCATCGGCCACGACGACCTCGAGCCGGTGTCGGAGTCGCTCCACCCCTCGCTCACGACGGTCGCCCAGCCGTACTCCGAGATGACCGAGCTCGCCGCCTCGATCCTCCTCGACGGCGCCGACGCCCACCGGGGCGGGACCCGAGCCCTCCCCGGCGAGCTGGTCCGCCGGTTCTCGGCGGCACCGCCCGCGGTGCCGCTGCACCCACGCAGTGAGGAGCTCGACGTGCAGACCTGACCCTGACGTGACTGCGACCGCCGCGGTGCGCCAACACCGCGACGGCCGCAGTCGGACGCGGCACCGAACGTGCCGCGACCCTTCGCCTCACCGCCTGCCAGGGCGGCTCCGCCAGTAAGGAACTCGATGGTAACAAGCACCTCCACGCCCGTGTCCGCGTTGGTCCACCTGCGGGCCGCCGGCGTCTCCCTGCTCCTCCAGTGCCGCGACGGCGGCCTCCCGGTCGTCGTGCACTGGGGCCCCGACCTCGGACCCCAGTCCGCCCCGCTCGCCCGGAACCTCGCGCTGGCCGCCGTCGCCGTCGTCGGCCCCAACGCGATCGACGTCCCGGTCCCCGTGGCGATCCTCCCCGAGCACCACACCGGGTTCGTCGGCCGGCCGGGGCTGTCCGGGTCACGGGCGGGGGTCGCGTGGTCACCACGGTTCGTCGTCGCCTCCGTGACGTGCAACGGCACGGTCGTCGACGCGTATGCCGAGACGGGTGCCGCGACCCTCGTCGTCGACGCCGCGGACCTCGCCGCGGGCCTCGCGCTCGAGCTCGTCGTCGAGATGCTCCCCACCGGGCTGGTCCGCCTCCGGGCCACGCTGACCAACCGGCGGGGGCGCTACCAGCTGGAGCACCTCACCCTCGCCCTGCCCGTGCCGGCGGAGGCGAGCGAGCTGCTCGACCTCGCCGGCCGCTGGGGTCGCGAACGGGTGCCGCAGCGCGCCCCGTTCACCGTCGGGACCCACCTGCGGGAGAGCCGCAAGGGGCGGACAGGGGCGGACAGCGCATACGTCCTCCACGCCGGCACCCCCGGGTTCGGGTTCGCGCGAGGGCAGCTGTATGCCGTGCACACCGCCTGGAGCGGCAACCACGTCCACTACGCGGAACGCATCTTCACCGGCGAGCGGCTCCTCGGAGGGGGAGAGCTGCTCCTGCCCGGAGAGGTCGTCCTCGACGCCGGTGACGTCTACACCACGCCGTGGCTCTACGCGGCCCACGGAGACGGCCTCGACGAGATCGCGCACCGGTTCCACCGCCACCTGCGCTCCCGAGACCGGGCGGTCGGCCCCGACCGACCCGTGACCCTGAACGTCTGGGAGGCCGTCTACTTCGACCACGACCTGCCGCGGCTGCTCGACCTCGCCGACCGGGCGGCGGCGCTCGGCGTCGAGCGGTTCGTCCTCGACGACGGCTGGTTCGGCTCCCGGCGCGACGACCACGCCGGGCTCGGCGACTGGGTCGTCTCCCCCGACGTCTGGCCCGACGGGCTGCACCCCCTCGTCGACCACGTCCGGGGGCTCGGCATGGAGTTCGGACTGTGGGTCGAGCCCGAGATGGTGAGCCCCGACTCCGACGTCGCCCGCGCCCATCCCGAGTGGGTCATGGCGGCCCGGGAGGAGTGGCCCGTCGAGTCCCGGTTCCAGCAGGTGCTCAACCTCGGCGTGCCCGAGGCATACGCCCACGTGCGCGACCAGCTGCGGGCGATCCTCGACGAGTACGACATCGGATACCTCAAGTGGGACCACAACCGGGACCTCGTCGAGGCGGGCACCCAGAGCGACGGCGGCCGACCCGGTGTCCATGCCCAGACCACCGCGTTCTACCGGCTCCTCGACGAGCTGCGTGACGCCTGTCCGCGCCTGGAGATCGAGTCGTGCTCGTCCGGGGGCGCCCGGATCGACCTCGGGGTGCTGGAGCGCACCGACCGGGTCTGGGTGTCGGACTGCATCGACCCGCTGGAGCGCCAGCACCAGCTGCGCTGGACAACCCAGCTCGTGCCGCCGGAGTATCTCGGCTCGCACGTCGCCTCGCGTCGGTCGCATACGACCGGACGGATGCACGACCTCGGGTTCCGTGCCGGCACAGCGGTCTTCGGCCACCTGGGGATCGAGTGGGACCTCGCCTGCGCCACCGGTGACGAGCTGGGCGAGCTCGCGGACTGGATCGCGTTCTACCGGTCGAGCCGACGACTCCTGCTCGCCGGCGACCTCGTCCGGATGGACGGGCACGACCCGCACCTCGCCGTGCACGGAGTCGTCGCTCCCGACCGCTCCGAGGCCGTCATCGCGGTGGCCGCCCTGGGCAGCCTCGACGCGAGCCCCGGCCCGCGGGTGCGGTTCCGCGGGCTCACCCCGGACGCCCCCTACCGGATCCGGCCGGCCCTCGTCGGCAGGACTCCCTCGGGACTCCTGCCCCCGCTGTGGTGGGGTGCCGGCGCGAGCGCCCCCCACGCCCTGGAGTCCGGACAGCATGCGCCGGCCCCCTCCGAGCCGGGCACGGCAGCCGGCACCGTCCTCACCGGAGCCGCCCTGGCCGAGACCGGCTTCGCGCCACCTCTCGTGCACCCCGACCAGGTGGTGCTCCTCCACGCGACGAGGGGGGACACGATCCCGCTCCTCGACGCAGTCCCACCCATCGGTGCCGCCAGGTCGGCGGCCCTTCCCTAAGGAGGCTTCATGAGCGCATCGGTGCCAACGAAGTCACCGGCTCCGGCCACCCGCCGCGCGCCGGACGATACGAAACTCGCCCTGCTGTTCATCGCCCCGGCCCTCGTCGGCTTCCTCGTCTTCATGGTGTGGCCGACGATCCGGGGGATCTACCTGTCCTTCACCTCGTTCAACCTCCTCACTCCCCCGCAGTGGATCGGCCTGGACAACTACGTCCGGATGATGCACGACCCGGTGTTCTGGAACGCGATCAAGGTGACGGTCTACTACGTCGCGCTCAACATCAGCATCCAGACCGTGCTCGCCCTCGTCATCGCGGTCATGATGCAGCGACTCACCCAGAAGACGTGGCTGCGAGGCATCGTCCTCACGCCGTACCTCGTGTCCAACGTGGTCGCGGCCATGGTGTTCCTCTGGATCCTCGACTACCAGCTCGGCATCACGAACAACATCGTCGCCGCGCTCGGCCTGGACCGGATCCCCTTCTTCACCTCCGGCGGATGGGTCATCCCGACGATCGCCCTCGTCAACGTCTGGCGCCATGTCGGCTACACCGCGCTGCTCATCTTCGCCGGTCTGCAGACCATCCCCGAGACGGTCTACGAGGCCGGGCGCATGGACGGCGCGAGCGAGGTGACGATGTTCCGGCGGATCACCATCCCCCTCCTGCGCCCCATCCTGTCGCTCGTCCTCATCATCACGATCGTCGGGTCGTTCCAGGTCTTCGACACCGTCGCCATCGCCACCCAGGGCGGGCCGGTCAACTCCTCGCGCGTCCTGCAGTACTACATCTACGACGTGGCCTTCGGCCGCTTCCAGTTCGGGTACGCATCGGCGATGTCGGTCGGGCTGCTCATCGTGCTCATGGTCATCACGTTCGTCCAGTACCGGCTCAGCCGGGCCGACGACTCCGACCTGAGCTGACGTAAGGAGATCTCCCATGACCGACACCATCACCTCGCCGGCCACCGCCGGAGGGTCGCAGCAGCTCCGGCCGGCCGAGCGTCCCGGCTTCAACTGGGGCAAGGCCGCCGCCTGGACCTTCATGGTCCTGTTCATCCTCGTCACCCTCTTCCCCTTCTACTGGATGCTGCGGACCGCCCTGTCCTCCAACAGCGCCCTGTATGCCGGGTCGCACAGCATCCTTCCCGTCAAGCCGTCGCTCGGCGGCTTCGAGCGAGTGCTCGGGCTCCAGTCCGGACAGGCGGCCGTCGACGCCGGGGGCTCCGGGCAGGCGATCAACTTCTGGCGCTACCTGTTCAACTCGATCGTCGTGGCGACCCTCGTCACCGTGGGGCAGGTCTTCTTCTCGGCGATGGCGGCCTACGCCTTCGCGCGGCTGCGGTGGCGCCACCGGGACAAGGTGTTCACCTTCTTCCTCATGGGCCTGATGATCCCCTCGATCTTCACCCTCCTGCCCAACTTCGTCCTCATCAAGCAGCTCGGGCTCGTCGACACCCTGCTCGGCATCGCCCTCCCGACGATGCTCATGACGCCCTTCGCCGTGTTCTTCCTGCGCCAGTTCTTCCTCGGGATCTCCCGCGAGGTCGAGGAGGCAGCCCTCGTCGACGGGGCGTCGAAGATCCGGGTCTTCTTCCAGCTCATCATCCCGATGTCGACCGCCCCGATCGCCACCTTGTCGATCCTGACCTACATCGCGGCGTGGAACGACTACTTCTGGCCCCTCATGGTCAGCTACACCGACAAGTCCCGGGTCCTCACCGTGGGCCTCGGCGTCTTCAAGTCGCAGACCCCGCAGACCGGGCCGGACTGGTCCGGACTCATGGCCGCCACCCTCATCGCGGCCCTCCCGATGCTCATCCTCTTCGCGGCCTTCGCCAAGCGCATCGTCAACTCCATCGGCTTCAGCGGCATCAAGTGAGAGGCACCACCATGACCGAGACCTCGACGCGCCCCGCGAGGCGAGGCGTCCGGCGGCGGCGGGTCGCCGCCGCCGTGGCGGGCACCGTCGTCGCCGCGTCCGCCCTGG
>JBDIAL010000086.1:0-13631 GCA_039812405.1 Nostocoides sp. | reverse complement strand
AGGGCCTCTAGCTCAACTGGCAGAGCTGCGGACTTTTAATCCGTAGGTTGTGGGTTCGAGCCCCACGGGGCCCACCCAAGTGTTCTTACGGGAACAGACGACACCGCAGGACTGTGGACATGATCCGCCTCGGCATGTCCGGCTCCATGGATGCCGCGATCCTTTTCTCCTCCGACAACGACCTCATGCCCGCCATTGAAGTGCTCTGGCACCACCTGAACGAGTCTGGCTTTCGAGCAGTACGTAACACCTACGACTACTCGATCCACGAGTGACGCCGATCACAATCGTACTCGGGACCCTGTGGTGGCTCTTCCGGATCCGCAGCAGGGCTCCGGGCGAGTCAGCTCCTCGATGCATCTCGGACCTGCTGGCCTCAGCCGCGCAGGCGTGCCCGTCCATTCCATACTGACTCGTAAGAGGTGAGGGGCTGTCGCGTGGCCACGTAGATCCACTCGAGGTCTGCCGACGCCCAGTCCCATCGGGGATGGCCGCGGCCCAGATAGGTCAGGGCGCGCAGCTGGGTGAACGTCTGCCCGGTCGTCGGCAGAGGCAGTGCGACCTCGCCTGCAGCCACCACGCCCATGCCTCTCAGGGGGCCCGCGCCGAGGCTCGACATCCCATACAGGGCGAGAGGCGCCAGCGCGGACCGGCTGAGGCGGGTCACGGGATCCCCGAGACCGTTCACGCCTGGCGCCTCCGCCAGGCTACGGTCCATTCCGCCGTCACATTTCTCGTACGAGAATCCGGCCGACATCGTCGTCAGGGTATTCACCACCTCGTCGACGGCACGAGAAGGCGCCTCTTCTCGACCGAAGGTGCGCTCGAAAGCGACACGGACGTAGGAAGTGTTGTTGGCGAACGGGGCAATGGCGAGCGGGATCTTCGAGGAGCTCTCAGCAGGCGCCAAGTCGTTCAGGAGTCCTACGAGCAACCAATCCTCATGCTCCTGGGCGGACTTCAGCAGGCTGTGCAGGGTGGAGGCCGGCCCCACCTTCTGCCCTTTGGCCGTGAGGCCACCGGTTGTCAACACACCCGTGGTGAGGTCCAGGGCCGATTGCCAGGATCCCGACTCGATGATCCGCCGGATCAACTGCTCCGGCTCCGCTGTCGTCGTCAGCACCGGGACCGATGGGGTCTCGGCCGCGTCCGACGGCAGCGGCTTCCAGTGCAGACGAGCTCGGGAGTCGGTCCTCGACGCCGCGGCGAGCAGTCCCACCACGGCGAACCAGCCCGTCATCGGGTGCGTATGCAGCCCGGGGAACGAATGCGCGGTTCCAGAGACCGGTGCCGAAGCCACCGTCGATATGCCTGTCAGCGGGTTCTCCGGCGTGGGAGCCACCACCTGAGATGAGTCCCACGGGCGGGCGGAGGCCCGCCAGTCGGCCATCCTGACGAGCGACTCCAAGTACGCCAGGCCCCAGACGCCGAAGCGATCGTTGAGCCGATCGAAGTCGTCCCCATGCTCGACCGGCAGAGGGTATCCGTCGACAACGGACGCGTATGCCGTTGGCGGCACCACCGGCCGGAGCCATCCGTGATGTGAGCCGACGAGATGTCGAACCAGCGCGGAGCTCTTCGACACCTGACGGACCGACTCGGCGTCGTGCCGCCAGCCAAACGGCAGGCCGGCCTCCTCCCGGCGGCGCCGGTCGATACGAGTGGTCTCGGGCACCCTGGACGACTTGGCCAGCGGTTTCGTTCCCGACGGATCGCCGCCGAGGTAGCGCTGGAATGCTCGATGCTGCTTGCCGTCGTCATGGTGCGCCCCGGCGTACGTGATGTCCGCGACCAGCTCTGGGTTGAGGCCCACCGCGGCCGCGTCGGCCTTGGCCCAGCAGCCGACCTGCGCCTGGTGCTCGTCGAGAGGCACAGCGCCGCCATGGTGGGTGGGCTTCACCTGCACGCGAGCGACCACCTGGCGGGGGTCGCGTCCCATCAGGATTCCGATGACGGTGCGCAACGGAGGCGAAGCGGCTTTGGCCGGTCCGGCGGTCTCGTTCCCCGACGCCCCGTCAACCGTCGAGATCAGCCATCGGACATAGGCTTCTGATGCCTCCTTGACGGCGTCGACATCGATATCGTCCCCGGGGACGCCGCTCGACATCTGCGTGTCCACGTCATCGAGGGCCTCGACGAGCTCCTTGATCTCGTCCGCTGAATCGTCTTCCATCCCAGCGAACTGTCCGCGGTGAACGACCAGGTCCACGGTGCGGCCGGGAGACTGTCGACGGAGATCGGCCAGCGCCGCTTCAGAGGAGATGTCCAGACCGGATCCCCTGTCATGCGAGCCGGTCCAGCCGAGCTCAGGGGTGTAGCCCCCCAGAGCGGAGCTGATGACCACCCTGCTCGAACGGACGAGCTGGTCGGGTTTCGAGGGCACGACCCACGCCTCTCCCCTCGGGTCCCAGACCCGGTACAGCCGAAGATGCTCCGGGCGAGGAGTGGCGTTCGGCCGTTTCGCCGCAGCCTCGACGTCGTACAGGCTCTCCGCCGGCTTCCTTTCCCTGGCGAGAAAAGCTGCCCATGCACTGCGTGGGACGGAGACGACTTCAGCGGGGGATACCGACAGCGTGACACCGTCGAGATCGAAGACACCCAGATGGTCCCTCCAGGCAAGCTCCACATCGTCGGGAGCCTCCGCGTCTGGCCCGGAGATCAAGGCGTCCACGGGGATGTCCGCCTCCGGGGTCGGCCTCGTCTGCGCCATGAGCGGCAGCATGGCGGAGGTCAGGGTGCCTACACGTGGTTGCTCTGGTTCCAGGGCGCTCTCGTCGGCGACAAGGCCCCTGAGGCCGGAGGGGCCCAGGTCGAACACGCCTTCCCCATCCTCCCCGGCCAGATCCCGCAACAGACGAGCGCAGATGTCCAGGGACCTGACGCCGTAGACGCTCGCCGAGGCCTTGCGTGGCGACGGCTCGTCACGCAAGGCATCCCAGCCCGCGACGACCACCGCGTTTCTCCGCGCGAAGCTCTCGTCTCCGTTGAGCTCCCCGTATCTGTTGAGCCTCCCAACGCGTTGCTGCAGCGAGCTCCAAGGGCACAGCTCGGTGACGAGCGCGTCGAAGCTCAGGTCGACACCGACCTCCAGGGTCTGGGTCGCCACGACGACCCCGGGCTCTTCGAGATCCTTCCTCTGCGGTTTGTCCCACGGACGGAAGCGAGAGGTCGCCAGCCGCACCGAGACCGGCAACCCAGACGACCCAGACGACCCGAGGTTCCCGTGAAGCGCGCGGTACACCTCTTGCGCCATGCCCACCGTGTTGGCGAACACTACGGTCCTCTGGGCTCCGGACTCCACCATTCGGCGTGCCGCAGCCGTCAAGGCGTTGGATGTGGCCGAGTCGCTCCCGGTCACCCAGTCCAAGGCGGTGGGCCGCAGTGCATGGAGACGCTCCTTCGCTCCTTCGCTCTCGCGGCCGGTCTCGACCCGGATCGAGTCCGGTCCCAGCTCTGTGAGGTAGGAGGGAACCGTGGCGCCGAGCAGGACGGTGGATGACCGTGGAAGCCCCAGGTCCTCCGCAGCACGGTCCTGCAGTCGTTCTGCCGCCAGGATGGTGTGGACGGCCTGGGTCGACAGGTGAGGCTCGTCGAACAGCACCAACCGATCGATTGCGCACAGGGCTGCGGCGACGGGGCGCGTGCCGGGAGAGACTCCGTAGCCGCGCAGGAGCAGACGTGAGACGAACTGGTGGCTGGTCAGCGACACGATCGTGCATCCAGTGACGCGCTGCATCCACTGGTGGTCGTCCGGATCCTGCCCGTGGATGCCGGTCACGTGGATGACCTCGTCCGAGCCTGCCGCTCCAAGCCTGGACAGGGCCGCTCGGATCGTGACCAAGGGCCCCGACGTGGCTTCGGTGATGCGCTGCGCGAGCTCGAGGGCGTGATCGACAGCGCTGTCGATGATGGCGCGGCGATCCATCACGTGGAAGATGCGTTGCGGTGCCGTGCGGCGGCCGCCGTGATGCGCTTGACGGGCCAGTTCGTAGACCGCGATGTCGATGCAGGAGGTCTTGCCGAGTCCGGTGGGGACGTCCACGTGCCACGGCCAGCGACCGTGATCCTGCAGATGGTCGGCAAGGCTTTGCTGCCAGGCGTAAGGGGTCCGGCCGTTGACCGCCGCGAAGAACTCGGCGAAGGAGGGGAAGGTCATGACCGCTTCCTCCGTCCTTCCGGGAGAAAGGCTCCGAACCCATGCTCGGTGGAGGCGCCTAGCTGCAGAGGACCGGTGATCGGCTGGGCGAAGTCCAGGGTGACCCACCACAAACCGAGACCGTCCGTATAGGCGGAGTTCGCCCACCGGTGTTGCCTGGAGGTCCGTGCGTGCGTCGAGGCCTCGACGACCTCGACGCCGAGACCGAAGCGCCGTTCTGCCTCTCGTCTCAGGGCGTCCTCGAGGATCATCAGCTGAGGAAACCCGCGGAGGGGCGTGGTCGACACCCAGCGCCGGGCCGGCCCGGTCCAGGTCTCGGGCAGCAACGAGGCCACCAGCCGCTGATCTGCCGGAGGCCCACCGAGTTCCTCACGCAGCTCCACGAGCGGCGGGGGTTGGTCTCCGGTCTTGGCGTCGTCGAGACGGTAGAAGCCCAGGCCGACCAGGCGGCCGTCAGAGCTCCGATGGGAGCTGGCCGTCAGCGGAAGGGCCTTCCACCCCGAGGGTATGAGCGGATACAGCCGGCGCAGGAGGCTCGGCGTCTGAGATTGCTCCGTGGACGCGGGCAGTCGGACGACGGTCAGCATGGGCCCGACCGTGGGGGGACCGTCCGTGCTGTAGGTCAGCGGGCGGACGTATCCCGTGGTCGGCAGCGCGGGAAGCGATGACACCACCGGATCGTCCGAGAACACCCGTGAGTGGTTCTGGTCCATCCACTCGATGGTGTTGGGTTGCCAGCCCCGGGAGTCACCGGCGCGGTCGAAGGAGGGATACCACCTCACGCGACTGTCGTCGTCGACCGCCTTGTCGCGCGACTGCCGTGACACCTCGACGACGGCTGCGTCCTCGGACCGCCCGAAGTAGGCGATATGCCGTGCTGCTGCATCCAGGGCGTCCACCTCGTTCGGCGGCATGTCGACGTCGACCTCGAAGTCGAGGACGTGACCGGCCAGTGCCACACCGTCACGCGGCTTGGCATCCCGATTCGACGAATCCATGCCGAAGGGCGCCAGGGTCAGCAGCCGAGCAGCCTTCTCCTCGTAGGTGGAGGAGAGTCTGTCTGGCAGGCCGGTGCGGTCGGTGTAGGTGGGCGGATGGTCGAGCCGGACGTGACGTGGAGCCGTGATCGTCGGCGGTGGCGCCTCCACCAGACGGAGGAGAGCGGCGTGTGCGGTCACCGACAAGGTGGAGTCGTCCAGTGCATGGGCCCCGCTCTTGAGGGCGCCGAGCAGGCGGACCGGGTCTGGGGGCCACTGCACGCGCCAACCGTGCGCCAGGCCGTGGTATGCGGGCCGGACCAGAGTGACGCTGATGACGACGCTCACTCGCCGTCCGAGGTCTGCTTGGCGGACTCGATCGTGACTCGCTCCTGGATCAGCGTGATCTCCGCCTCGGAGAGCCGCAGCCGAACAGGCGCTGCGAACGCCAGGCCCAGGGCCTCGGTGTCCTGAATGGCTTCCAGCAGCGCCTCCTTCAGCTCGTCGAACTCGCCCACGGCGAGCGGCTCGGGATGGAGATGGCCCCTGCGCATCCAGCCCCATCGTTCCTCGACTGCGACCAACGAGCAGCCGCTGCGGAGGAAGCCGTCCCGGCCGGCCAGTCGGTGTCCCAGCATGCCGAGCAGGGTGAGCACGGTCAGCGCGGCATCCTTGACCTCCTGGTCTCGGAACGTGAGAGAACGGAGCACCGCCAGGGAGAGGCTCGTCTGCTGGAGGATCAGGTCGCAGACGTAGCCGGTGGTGACCGGCTGGCTGGGCACCTGACCGAATCCGGCACTCGACGGCTTGCCGCCTGACCCGGTGACCAGCTGCCTGTCGGCGCCGATCTTGACCTTGGACTTGTCGGATGCGCCACCGGCGGCGTCGAGCTTGGTCGTTCCCGTGGTGACCGGCTGGGCACCGTAGCCGACTACCTCTGACGAGTAGGCGCGGGGCAGCCTGTGGCGCGTCGCCGTCCCCGATGACAGCCAATACCCGTACAGGGCAGAGTTCGGGAAGTTGCGATACAGACGCTCGCCCGTGGCGGCGCTGGTGGAGGTGATGAGGCTCTTCACCGAGTCCGGCGCGTCCTCCTGCCACACCTGCCGACCGCTCTCGGTCTCCGCGAAGCGGACCCAGGCGTCGGCCTGACGGTGGGGTGCCGTCCAGGTGGAGATCGTGGTCCTGAGCGCGTCGGCGATCCCGCGCTCCACCTCGTTGGCCGGTTCGCCGTCGTATGCCCCGGTGACGGTGATGCCGGGCAGCTCGAGCCCGAGATCCTCCTGGATGTCCCACAGCGCCGTCTCGGCCCGTCCACTCTGTGAGGCCACGCTGTCGATGAGGACTCTCCTCGCCAGGACGGGCCCCTTAGTGCGGCGGCGGATCGCACGGTGCCAACCCTCGCTGTCCTTGGCGGGGACGAACGCGTTCTCGGTCTCCGCGAAGTTCGGATCCTTACTCCGGTCGGTGGTTTCGCGGGCATAGGTGGGGGGCGCGACGGCGGTGCTGGGCCCGCCGAGGGGCGTCAGTTCGGTCTCGATCACCAGCCCGGCGGTGTCCGGGTCGATGACGTGTCGGTGCACGGCATCCTTCAGTTCAGACGACATGGTGGGGTCCTCTCGGTGGTGGGCTCTAGGGTGCGACAGCTCAGTGGTGGTCGACGGGGTCGAGGCGGAGCAGGCCGAGTCCGTAGTTCTTGCCCTTGCCGATGCCGTTGCCGATGGCTTCGGCAAGCAGGGCAGAGTCATGGACGGTGGCGCGGGCGGTCAACTCTGCGGCGGGAATGCTCTGACCGCGTCCTCCCAGCCGGGCCGGGCCGACGCGGCCGATCGTGACAGATGCCGAGTCGGCGAGGAGCCCGGCTCGTTCGAGGCGGCGGACGGCCCAGTCCAGGCGTTCCTCCTCCGGCACGATCACCAGCCGCGATCGGTATGCCTTACCCGATGCCTTACCCGTCTGTGCCTTCACGACCCGGTGCAGCTCAGGCGGCACATGCGAGGGAGGGGTCTTCTGGACATTACAGAACAACCTCACGCGCACCTCCGCTCCCATGGGCGGCGCGGAGACCTCGGAGGCGCGGCGAACGTCGCCGAGCAGGCCGGGGCGCAGGGCCGGCACCTTCGACTGGACGGCGAGGAGACGTGCGTCAGAGTCCACGTGCCAGAGGACGCCGAGCTCGGATCGTGGCGACTCGTCGCTGACGGCGCGCTGGAATGCGGACATGACGTGGCTGTGAGCGCGCTCGCGGTTCTCCGTCAGCGCGTCACGGACGTACGGGCTGACGACCACGACCAGTTGGTGCTGCGTTGGGTGAGGTCCCATAAGTGCTCCGAACTAGAGTTTCGTCCGTATGGACGCTTAAATTTTCCCTCAATTTGCTAAAGAAGAGGGTATCCTTGAGTTCGAGCTCGCGCTATGGCACGTCGCGTGAGGTAGGCCATAGAGATTTGGCCCGTAGGGGCGGTATGCGCTTCTCCACCCCGCGCAGGCGGGGGTCAGCCCGGCTGAGGCGATGGGGCCTCGACGACGGCCTGCCTCGGGACGGCGGTGAAGAAGGGCCAGTTTTGTTGTCCATTCGCTCGATCACGAACTTCGGCGACCCCCGACGGGCTGGGTGACCAGTGGCCAGTGGCCGGTGTCGATGTCGGTGTCGACGAACGAGACGTCCCGCGTCCGGGCGAGCTCGGGGACCTCGCCGCCGGCGACCCATCCTCGGGCGTCGTCGACACCGAACTCAGGGCACACCACCACCGGGACGTCGTACCTCCGCTCGTCACCCAGCCGGACCGGCCCCTTCGTGACGCCTTCCGGCACCGGCAGTCTGGGTAACCGAACAGTCTGGGCAGCAGAACGATCCCGTCGTGTCGCCCGGATGCCCAGGTCCTCA
Source organism: Nostocoides sp. (assembly GCA_039812405.1). Lineage (GTDB taxonomy): Bacteria > Actinomycetota > Actinomycetes > Actinomycetales > Dermatophilaceae > Nostocoides. The sequence goes on along the minus strand of JBDIAL010000086.1, from coordinate 5,611 downwards.
CGATCGCCCACGTCGACGGAGCCGGATCGATGCCTCTGTTACCGTGCGTCGGGTGATCCACGGGGCAGGGCTTCGCGACTCCATCGACGCCACGACCGACATCGTGGAGGAGACAGTCTCCGACTCCTCCGCCCCAGCGGGTCCCGTCCGTCGATCGGGTCTCCCGCGGCTCGACCGGACGGATCCGGCTCGGAGCCGCGGATGACCCCCGCGCAGACCTCGCTCGTCGAGCGGCTCCGCACCCTGCTCAGGGACGAGCCGTCGATGCGAGAGGTGCCGATGTTCGGCGGGCGGTCGTTCATGGTCAACGGGAAGATGGTCGTCAGCGTGAGGAAGAGCGGCGGCCTGCTGGTCCGCGTCGCCGCCCACCGGCACGACGAGCTCCTCGCGCGACCGGGGGTGACGCAGCCCGAGATGGGCGCCGGACGCGACATGGGCCGGAACTGGCTCGAGGTCGACCCCGAGACGACCAGCGACGACGAGTGCCTCGCCTTCTGGGTCGGTGTCGCGATGGATCACAACCGGGCCCTGACCGACTAGCAATCCCTCATTCCCGGTGGGAGGTGGTGGCCGGAAGCGTCAGGGAGCGCCGAAACCCCTGGTGGGGAAGCTCACCACAGCTCTGACTCGGGTGATCTTCCCCAGGAGGAAGGGCCCATGCCTACCGGAGGGGCAGGGGTGGCGGCCTGTCGTGGACGGGACCAGGCGGCCTCGAGGAGTCGCTACGGCATTTCCGGAGAGCGACGGTGCCCGAGGCCGTGAGCCGGAGCCGAGCCGCAACGGGGTCGAGGTATGCGGGGACCACCGCAGGGGCACCGCATACCTCCACCCAGCCCAGCCCCCAACGAATCGAGGTATGCCAGGACCACCGCAGGGGCACCGCATACCTCCACCCAGCCCAGCCCCAGCCGGTCGAGGTATGCAGGGACCATCGCACGGGGCACCGGTCACGTCACCGAGGAGTGACTCACCTGGGTCACGGCCATGCGGCTGCTCACCCATCACCCACCGCGGGTCCCAGGGACCCGTCAGATCACCCGTAGCGGGTGAACCTGGGACGGACTGCCCCGTCCACGGCCTCCTGAATGCGTCAGAGCACCCTTCCTGGGTTACGTTGTGGCCACACCCCCGTCATCCGGCCCCTGCGGGCGCGCGCCCCGGCGCCGGAGACGGATCCGGTTCTCTCTGGCACGCGTTCGGGGCGTGCCACAACACTGACGTGAGGAAATTCTGTATGGATACCCGCAAGCTCGTGGCCGAGGCGGTCGGCACCGCCTGCCTTGTCTTCTTCGCCGTCGGCGTCGCCACCCTGAGCTTCGGCTTCGGTTTCGCCGGGGACAGCAAGTCCGCCGGCGTGGTCGCCACCGCGCTGTCCTTCGGCCTGGTGCTCCTGGCGCTCGCCTATGCCATCGGGCCGATCTCCGGCGCCCACGTGAACCCGGCGGTCACCATCGGGTTCCTCGTCGCGGGCCGGATCCCGGTGGCCGAGGCCGTCGGCTACTGGATCGCGCAGGTCGTCGGGGCCATCGTCGGCGCCGGCCTGCTCCGCGCCCTGTTCGCGGCGTCCCCGGACTACAGCACCGACAAGGTCGGGTTGGGCACGGACGGGTGGGGCGACAACTCGTGGGTGCACCTGAGCGCCGGCGGCGCGTTCCTCGCCGAGGTCGTGCTGACCTTCCTCTTCGTCTTCGTCGTGCTCACCGTGACCCGCCGGGCCGCGACCCCGGCGATGGCCGGCCTGGCGCTGGGCCTGGCGCTCACCGCGGTGCATCTCATCGGCATCCCGCTGACCGGCACCTCGGTGAACCCGGCCCGGAGCATCGGCCCGGCGCTGTTCGTCGGCGGCTCGGCCCTGAGCCAGCTGTGGCTGTTCATCGTCGCGCCGCTCGTCGGCGGCGCGATCGCGGCGCTCCTCTCCCGGTACTTCTTCCCGGAGGACGAGGCCGCCACGCCGCAGCCGTCGGCGGCCTGACCCCGCACGCAGCGGACCCGGGGACCCACGTGGGTCCCCGGGTCCGCCCGCGTTCCGGGGCCGCGTCCGCGGGTTGCAGGGACCTCGGGTCAGCGGATGACGTCACCGCCGGACAGCACGAGGGTCTCCCCCGTCATGAACCCGGCGTCGGAGGAGGCGAGCAGCTCGACCCACCGGGCGATCTCCCGGGGCTGCGCCACCCGGCCGAGCGGTATGCCGGCCGCCGCCTCCGCCATCCGTCCCGTCGCCGCGTTCCCCGGGGTGTCGACCCACCCGGGCGCGATGGCGTTGACCCGGATGCCCCGCGGCGCGAGCTCGAGGGCGAGCGCCTTGGTCAGCATGACGACGGCGGCCTTCGAGGCGCCGTAGAGCAGCTGCCCCCGGGAGACGGTGAAGGCGTCGACGGAGGCGAAGTTGACGACGGCGCCGCCCGAGGTCATGTGCGCCACTCCCTCGGCCGCGACGTTGAGGACGCCGAGGACGTTGACGTCGAAGATCCGGCGGTAGGTCGCCTCGTCGAAGGTGTCGAGCGTCGTCGGGGGGTAGATGCCCGCGATGTTGGCGACGAGGTCGACACCCCGGCCACTCCCGGATCCCTCGACGTATGCCGTGACGGCGGCGGCGACCGCGTCCCGGTCAGTCACGTCGACGGCGACGGTCTCCACGGCGCGGTCCCCCACGGCATACGACGTGGCGACACGGTCGAGCGCGAGGACGTCCCAGCCGTCCTCGACGAGGAGCTCGGCGGTGGCGCGACCCATGCCGCTCGCGGCTCCGGTGACGATGGCGGTGGGCATGGAGGTCTCCTCGGGTACGGGGGTGGGACGGGGACGGAGGGTGGGACGGGGACGCCGCTCAGACGGCGAGGACGAGCTTGCCGGTGTTGACCCCGCGGTAGATGCCGAGCAGCGCCTCGGGGAACGCCTCGACCCCGCCCTCGAGGACGGTCTCGCGGGCGACGAGGTCCCCGCTCGCGATGAGCCGGCCGATCTCGGCGACGCCCTCGGCATACCGGTCCGCGAAGTCGAAGACGAGGAAGCCGGTCATCGACGCGCGGAAGACGAGAAGGGACATGTACCGGCGGGGCCCCGGCGGCAGCGACTCCTCGTTGTAGCCGGAGATGGCGCCGCAGAGCACGATCCGCGCGCCGCGCCGCAGGTTCGCGAGCGCAGCGTCGAGGATCTCCCCGCCGACGTTGTCGAAGTAGACGTCGAGGCCTTCCGGCGCGGCCGCCCGGATCGAGCGGAGGACGTCCTCGGAGCGGTAGTCGATGGCGACGTCGAAGCCGATCTCCTCCAGCCACGCGCACTTGTCGGGCCCGCCGGCGATGCCGATGACGCGACACCCGCGGGTCTTGGCGAGCTGGCCGACGACCGAGCCCACGGCGCCGGCGGCACCCGACACGACGACGGTGTCCCCCTCCCGCAGCCGCCCCACGTCGAGGAGGCCGAAGTATGCCGTCATGCCCGGCATGCCGAGCGCGCCGAGCCAGGTGGCGGGCGGGGCGACGGACAGGTCGATCGGGTCGACGCCCCTGCCGTCCGAGAGGGCGTGGGTCGTGACGCCGAAGGTGCCCCGAACCGGCTGTCCCACGGCGAAGTCCGGGTGCGCCGACTCCAGGACGGTGCCCGTGGCGGCCGCCCGCATGACCGCCCCGACCCGCACCGGCGGGATGTAGGAGCGCACGTCGTCGAGCCAGCCCCGCATCGCCGGGTCGATGGAGACGTGGTCGACGGCGACGAGGAGCTCGCCCTCCCCGGGAGAGGGCAGCTCCTCGCTCGTCACCTCCCACGTCGTGTCGTCCGGGTATCCGACGGGACGGGAGGCGAGCCGGACCTGTCGGGCGACGACGCTCACGACGCCGCCTCCACCGCGGACGCGGGATCGGGCCTTGCGGTCATGACGCTCCTTCACGGTGGGCCGACGTCCGCGATGGGCCGACGTCGGGGGTCCCGGCGTCGTTGAACCGGGACCGGGTTCAGAATAGGGTCACGCCAGACGGCCGCGCCACGAGCGGCCCGTCACGCCTCGGATCAGGAACACCGGATGCCACCGTCCCCGCACGCAGCAGGTGCCCGCTGATGGAGCCCGCGGGCCGGACCGCCATCGTCACCGGGGCGGGTCGGGGCATCGGCGCCGCGCTGGCCGAGCGCCTCGTCACCGAAGGCATGCGGGTCGCCCTCACCGACATCGACGAGGCCTCCCTCGCCCGGACCGCCGCGCGGATCGGGGCCGACCGGCCGGGGACCGTCGTCGCGCTCGCCGGCGACGCGTCGTCCACCGAGCACATCCTCGCGGTCCGCCGGATCGCCGAGCGCACCTTCGAGGCCCCCGTCGACCTGTATGCCGCCGTCGCCGGCATCATGGGCGGCCGGGGCCTCGGCACGCAGGACCAGTGGTCCGCGGCCTGGGACGTCAACGTCATGGCGCACGTCCGGGCCGCCGAGGTCATGGTGCCGGGCTGGGTCGAGCGGGGCAGCGGCTACTTCCTGTCGACGGCCTCCGCCGCGGGCCTGCTGACCCAGATCGGCTCGGCCGTCTACGCGACGACCAAGCACGCGGCGGTCGGCTTCGCGGAGTGGCTGGCGGTGACCTACGGCGACGCCGGCGTCCGGGTGAGCTGTCTGTGCCCGATGGGGGTCCGCACCACCATGCTCACCGACGGCACCGGCTCCGAGGACCCCCTCGACCGCCAGGGCGCCCGGTCGGTGACCGAGGCGGGCGACGTCCTCGAGCCGGAGGAGGTCGCCGAGATCGTCGTCGCCGGCCTGCGGACGGAGCGCTTCCTCATCCTGCCCCACCCCCAGGTCGGCGAGTTCCTCCGCCGCAAGGCGTCCGACCACGACCGCTGGCTCTCGGGGATGCGCCGCTTCCAGGAGTCGCTGCGTGAGTGAGCCACCCGCCCGCGGCGTCCTGTTCGACTTCGGGGGCGTCCTGACCTCCAGCGTCCTCGCCGGGTTCTCGCGGTTCAGCGTCGACCTGGGGGCGGACCCCGGGCTCGTCCTGCGGCTCCTCTCGACCGACCCGGACGCCTCGGGCGCGCTCGTGGCGCACGAGGAGGGCCGGCTCGACGACGAGGGCTTCGAGGACGCGCTCGGGGCCGCCCTCGACCGGGCAGGGATCGCCGTGGATCCCGACGGCCTCATCGCGCGGATGCAGACCTACTTCGTGCGAGACGAGGAGATGGTCGGGCTCGTCGCCGTCGTCCGCGTCCTCGGCCACCCCGTCGGCCTCATCTCCAACTCGCTCGGTCGGGACTGCTATGCCGGCTACGACCTCGACGCGATGTTCGACGCCCAGACGATCTCGAGCGCCGAGGGCGTCCGCAAGCCGTCCCGGCGGCTCTACGAGATCGCCTGCGAGCGGCTCGCCCTGGCCCCCCACGAGGTCGTCATCGTCGACGACCTCCGGCAGAACGTCGACGCCGCGACCCGGCTCGGGATGCGCGGCATCGTCCACCGCGACGCCGACACCACCCGCACGGCGCTCGCCGACGCCCTGGGCGTCGCCCCGGACGCGCTGACGACCGGGTCGGCCACGGCGGCCGGGACCGACCATCACCCACCCGCACACCGATGACGAGGGGCATGGCATGGCACAGGTTCAGACGTCGTCCCCGCTCTCCTCGAGGGCGGCCTG